>VXWH01000151.1 GCA_009836025.1 Synechococcus sp. SB0668_bin_13
CTTACCCGGAGATTACGCCCCCTTCAATTTCCACCACCTTCGAGACACATCCGGGCATTGTGGCCCTGGCCTACAACCGTCACGCTGCGGTCCAGATTCGGCGGCGCCTGGAGGAGCTGATCGGTGACGATGCCGGCGGCGTCACCGTGCTCACCTGCCATGGGCTGGCCATGCGGCTGGCGGGCGCCAGTTTCAGCGGGCGGCTGGAACGTTCCGACAATCCACCCGACAACAACGCATTCCGGGACGTGATCCGTCGCGCTGTGGACGTGCTGCAAGGGAAGGGCTTGCCGAAGGCAGAGGCGGACGCACGGCGGGACCAACTGCTGGCGGGCTTCCGCTGGATTCTGGTGGACGAATATCAGGACATCGACGCCGATCAGTACGACCTGATCTCCGCCTTGGCGGGGCGCACCAGGGAAGAGGACGCCGGCAAGCTCACCCTCTTTGCCGTGGGGGACGACGACCAGAACATCTACGGCTTCAACGGCGCTTCGGTGGAATTCATTCGCCGCTTTGAAGAGGATTACAACGCCAGGCCCAGCTACCTGACGGCAAATTACCGCTCCACAGCCCACATCATCGCGGCGGTCAACGCCGTCGTTGCCCCGGCGCGGGAGCGGATGAAGGCCGAGCATCCCATCCACATCGACCGCGCCCGGGAGAACGACCCACCGGGTGGCCCATGGGAGACCATGGACCCCGTCGCCCGGGGGCGGGTGCAGATCCTGCCGGTGGACGGCAGCCCCCTGTCCCAGTTCCAGGCCCAGATCGTCATGGGGGAGTTGTTGCGCCTGAAGGAGCTGGCGCCCCAGTGGGATTGGTGCCGCTGTGCCGTGGTGGCCCGTGCGTGGACATGGTTGGACCCGGTCAGGGCCTTCTGCGAGGCCCGTGGCATCCCGGTGCAGATGGGCAACGAGGCCATCCCCAGCGTCTGGCGTCTGCGGGAAACCCAGGCACTGGTGGCCTGGCTGCGCAATCGCACGCCCCCGGTGGTGGACGGCGCCACACTGGAGACCTGGATTACAGCCCAACCGTCAGGCCCCTGGTATGCCCTGCTCCAGCAGGCCGTCGCGGATTACAAGCTGGAGGCCGGTGGCGGGGAGACCACGGTGGCCCACTGCATCGAATGGCTGGCGGAGTGGAGCCGGGACGTGCGCCAACGGCAGCAGGGCCTGCTGCTGGTGACCGCCCACGGGGCCAAAGGTCTGGAGTTTGACCATGTGGCCGTGCTGGATGGGGCTTGGAATCATGTCCGGCAAGGGGAAGACCCGGACGCCCAGCGCCGCCTCACCTACGTGGCCATGACCCGCGCCAGGCACACCTTGCTGCTGGCCCGTTTCCAGCAAGCCCACCGCTTGCAGGACGGCTTGGCCCGCCATCCCGCCGTGCTCTGCCGCGAACCCATCCCGGTCCAGCCCCCGTCCCCAGCCATGGAGTACCGCCACATTCGGGCCGAACTCAAACACGTGGACCTGGGCTTTGCCGGTCGTCGCCCCAGTAATGATCCTGTTCACGCCGCCATTGCTGCCCTGTCCCCCGGCGACCCGCTCAAGCCGCGAATCGGCTCCTCCGGCTGCTTGGAGCTTCTGGACGCCACAGGCCGGGTGGTGGGGCGTCTGGCCAAGGCGTTTCAGCCATCAACAGGGATGAGATGGCGCTCAGCCACGGTGTTGGCCGTGGTTGTCTGGAGTCGTGCGCAATCGGAGCCACAGTATCAACCCCGTATCCGGTGCGATTCCTGGGAGGTGGTGGTGCCGGAATTGGTGTTTGAGCCTGAAGGGCGGGAAGCCCGCTTCTGATGTACAACCTCCCTGCTCAAAGAACATCGCCGCCCCGCTGGCCACCGGCTGCTTCGAGCACTTCAGCCATGCTCCCATGGCCGTGCTGCCGGGCAAGGTCCAGGGGGGTGTGGCCCGCATTGTTGGCGGCGTTCACACGGGCGCCGGCTGCAAGGAGCACCTGGGCCGCCTCCACCCGGCCTTGCAAGGCTGCGTCATGCAACGGGGTGTCCCCCACCTGATCGTGAACGTTGACCGGCGCGCCTGCCTCAACGAGCAGCTTGATCACCTCCGGCAACCCGGCAAAGGCCGCCACCTGCACGGGGGTGTTGCCCGCGTTGTTGGCGGCCTGCACGTCGGCCCCGGCCTCGATGAGCAGTTTGGCAAGTTCTGGACGGCCTTCATGGATGGACAGGTGCAACGGCGCAGTACCGTGCTCATCCTTGAGGTTGACATCGACTCCGCGCCGAATCAGAAGCGCCGCCATTGCCATGGGATTCCTTCCGTTCATGGCCGCCAGGTTGCTCGTGTGGAATAGGGACCGCCCTGATTACGGTTTCTAATTAACTTCCAGCAAAGAATGAAACCGGAGTAAGTACTTAGCAATCGCGGCACAAACATAGTTACGCTTAAGAATGCTTGTATAAATTCAACAATTATAAGCATGTCACTTCTTATTAGATTAGATGATAGATCTATATTACTAGCTTCAATGATTGTCAGCAACAGAAAAGTAGGCAATGAAATAACCTCAAAGATTATAACTGCATCTGCCAAGTTATTTAAACTGCGCTCCTGCCATCGTCTTATTTTAGGAAAAATCCAAATTAACACAATGATTGATATAATCATTCCTAATGCAAAACTTAAACCACGAAACTGTCTAAGTATTGAAATAGTTACAAAACTGGCAATCCAACTCCAGAAAGAAGAGTCAAGAAGGAACTTGAAAGGCCTCATTGTAAGAGCAGAAGGGTAGAGATTGATTGGGAGCAGGGGGGATCAAGCTGGAAGATGGCTTGTTTAGAGGCATGGCGAAGCCTGCAAAGCGCAAGCCTGAGCGGCAAAGAGCCACAAGCCAGGAGGGTTGGCCAGAGGTTGATCAGGGCGAGGCTCTCGGTGGGGAGGATCCCACAACAGCGTATGGCGCACTGTCGAGGAAGCCCATGCTCAACTCTGTTTCATCAAACGGCTTGGATGGCTTACACGGCGGCAGGTTATGGTTGTTCAGATTATTAGTCGCGTTATCAACGAGATAGAGACCTTCCAGACTGTTCGGCAAGCTGGGTAAGCAAGTTAGGTTATTGTCATACAGCCAGAGCTTTTGTAGATTATTGAGTCCCTGAAAGATGTCCTCCGGCAGGCTGCCTAGGCCATTCAACCCCAGCCAGAGCTCTTGTAGATTATTGAGATCCTGGAAATCATCTTCCCTTAGTAAGGGTATTCTTGTCTCGAAAATATTCTGGCCGGCAAGATGGCAAGACGTTCCATCGTCAGATAACACATTCAGGCGTTGGCAGATGTTCTCAGCCTGAGCGCTTGGCAGAGAGGAGGAGGAGAGCGGCAGCGGCCCAAGCAGCCCAGGCTAGGGGGATGCTGCGTGGGAGGTGAGTGTCTGTCTCGGAAAGCGCTTGTGCTCTGCGCCAGGATGTAGAGGGCCGTGCCCCACGGTGGGCGGCGGCAGAGGCAGAAGGAAAACTGAAAGAAGGGAGGCTCAGCCTCGGCAAGCAAAGATTACGAAATCTTTCAAAGTGCGCATCTAAGCTTGAGAATTTAGCTAGGCTGGTGTGCTGGTGTGCTGGTGTGCTGGTGTGCTGGTGTGCTGGTGTGCTGGTGTGCTGAAACTGTGTCTTTGTCTCGGTCTCACCTGACCTGCAGGGCAGGCGCCCACTCTTCGAGCTTTCGGCAGCCATCAGGAAACCAGTAAATCCCGCCCGCTGGAGAGCCTTGGGCAACGGCTGCGCTTCCGAGCCGGTTGGCGAGTTGCTTGAGGGCATGGGGTTGTCATCAGGACCGGCTGGGTTGCTGAATGCTAATCCAGTCCCCTGCTGCTGTCAACAGGGTCACAAAGCTTCACTCCTCCGGCAGGGGCCGGGATTGGCACAAGCCCTTCTTCCCCGTGGAATGCACTGGTGGGATCGATGGCCCTTGATTCAGGTGGATTCCTGCTTCACTGCCCGACATGGACAAGTCCGTCAACCTCTCGGCTCCACAAAAGGCGTGAAGATTTCCCCCCATGGACGAGATATTCACGATCCTTGGGGTTCCTGCAAGCATTGATGGGGAAAGGCTACAGCGCAAGCCTCCCCAGGCGCCCAATCAACTGGTCCTGACCCTGCCTGAAGAGTGGGGATGGGGGCCGCGAGGATCGAACTCGCCTAAGGCGGATTATGAGTCCGCTGCATTCACCAGATTGCTAGGCCCCCATGTTGCCATGTCGCCAGCCTCATCACCGGCCAATGGCGTACGCCCCACGAGCTTAGGCTACAGGCTCTGCTCCTGGGCCAGAAGCCAGGCCGCCACCACACGGGTGGCTTGGCAGTCGTCGTGGTTGTAATCCAGGATGCGGCGCAGATCCTGACGATGCCCATGGCGCCGCCAGTGCCGCCACCACAATACGGCACGGGCCCCCTCCGCGTTGGGCTGGCGCCAACGGAACCCCAGCCATGTGGCCACACTCTTGAGGCCGTAGCTGCTGAGGGGCAGCACCCATTGCTGACGCACCAACTGGTGTACATCAACGAGGCGTTGTTTCAGCTCCTCCCGCAAGGCTGTGCTGGCGCCCACCCGGTGGGCCAGGCGGAGCAGTTCAACCTGCTCCGTTTCCCCGTAATGCAGCAGGGGCCAGCCTGGAAAACGGCTCAGCAGACCATGGATGCGCCGCCAGCAGCAGCCGTCGCCATGCTGGGGCAAACAGAGAACCGGATGGTGGCGTGGGGAGGGGCCTGTTGGGTCCAACGTCAGGTTCAGCGGTGCGACCGGATCCGGTCTGGTCCAGACCAGGAAGCCATGGAGGTAGTTCTCGCGAGCATCGGGGTCCGCCTCAATGTCGTAGAAGAGTACCCCTGGAGCCTGATGAAGCCGTGTCGTCAAGCTGCTCTGTACCGATGGGGCGGCGCCGTCCCGGCGCCGGACCTGCTGGCTCTGCTGACTCCGGGCCTGGAGCACCAGGGCGGTGGCCAAGGCATTGTGGTGGCCCGTCTGGCTGGGATGCCCCTGCTGAGCCAGCGCCTGCCCCAGCCAGGATGGGTCGCTTCGGGCCAGCTCCGCAACGGTGTGGATCTGCAATTGGATCAACTGGCGACGGCGGCCCGCCCCCACGCCGCTCACGTCCCCCAGATGGCCAGTGGTGGCGGCATGGGCATTGCAGGGCCGCCGCCAACTGCAGATGGCGCAGCGTTTGCGCTCCGCAATCAACTCCGGGGCGCGGGGTTGACTCAGCCCAATGGCCATCTCCTCCAGCAACTCGTCGAGTTGGGGCTGGAGAGGGTTCAACGACACCTGCTGGCAGGCCCCATCGGTACTCAACACCAGGCCATAGGGGGGGCACTGCCCTTGAAAGCCTTGCAGAAGGCGCCCCAGAAAGACCAGGCATAGCCGTTGTTCACGGTTGATGAAGCGGCCTGTGCGCACCAGCAGCGGTACATAGCTCCATGGTCCGAACCGGCTCTTGGCGTCGTCACGGCGCAACAGGAGGGGGACCCGCCCCCTCAGTTGGAAACGCCCCGCCCGGGCCAGAAGCCGCAGCCCCTGGATCGCGGCTGCGCCCCGCAAGGCTTCCGCGGCATCCCGCGCCATGGCCAGACCATGGCGTGCGCCATAACGACTGAGGCACCGCTGCTCCTGGCCCAACTGAATGGCCCGCTGAGGATGCCAGGCCCGCTGGGAGGGGCTGCCATGGAGATCTTGCCAGGCCTTGCGGGGGCAGCGCAGCCAACTCCGCAGCAGCCGGTCACTGATCACCAGGCCATCACCCTTCAAAAGCCACCCGCCATGTCTGCTGCTGCGCCATATCTGCCGGGCAGATTGGCGTCATCTTTAACATCTTCAACCTCGGTTCACAAGAATCCATACGGACAACCAGGCAACTCCTGCCTTGCCATCCTAGATTGCCTGCAAGAGACACCTTTGGGATGCACCTTAGCCAGTTGCAACACCCCAACCAGCTTCATGGGCTGACCGTTCCAGACCTGGAGCAGATTGCGCGGCAGATTCGCGAGAAGCACCTGCAGACCGTGTCCACCAGTGGTGGACACCTGGGCCCCGGTTTAGGGGTTGTGGAACTGACCCTGGCGCTCTATCAAACCCTGGATCTGGACCGGGACCGTGTGTGCTGGGATGTGGGCCACCAGGCCTATCCCCACAAGCTGATCACCGGCCGCTATCACCGCTTCCACACCCTGCGGCAGAAAAACGGCGTTGCCGGCTACCTGAAGCGCAGTGAAAGCCCCTTTGACCACTTCGGGGCGGGTCATGCCTCCACCTCCATCTCCGCAGCCCTGGGCATGGCCCTGGCCCGGGATCGCAAGGGGGAGAACTACAAGTGTGTGGCGGTCATCGGTGATGGCGCCCTGACGGGCGGCATGGCCCTGGAGGCCATCAACCACGCTGGCCATCTGCCCAGAACCAGGCTGCTGGTGGTTCTCAATGACAACGACATGTCCATCTCGCCGCCGGTGGGGGCGCTGTCGGGCTATTTGAACAAGCTGCGGCTGAGTCCGCCGATTCAGTTCCTCAGTGACTCCATGGAGGAAAGCGTGCGCCACCTCCCCTTTCTGGGTGGGGAGCTTCCGCCTGAACTGAGTCGCATCAAGGAAGGCATGAGGCGGTTGGCCGTGCCCAAGGTGGGTGCAGTCTTCGAAGAGTTGGGCCTCACCTACATGGGTCCCATTGATGGCCACGACATCTCCGCCATGATCCACACCTTCACGGCGGCCCACAACTGCGAAGGCCCCGTGATGGTGCATGTGGCCACCACCAAGGGCAAGGGCTATGCCTACGCCGAGGCCGACAAGGTGGGCTACCATGCCCAATCCAGCTTTGACCTGGCCAGCGGCAAGGCAAAGCCCAGCACCAAGCCCAAGGCCCCCAGCTATTCCAAGGTGTTTGGCTCCACCCTGGTGCGCATCGCCGAGCACAACCCCCGGGTGGTGGGCATTACGGCGGCCATGGCCACGGGCACGGGGCTTGACCTGCTGCAGAAGGCCTTACCGGATCAATACGTTGAT
Source organism: Synechococcus sp. SB0668_bin_13 (assembly GCA_009836025.1). GTDB lineage: Bacteria > Cyanobacteriota > Cyanobacteriia > PCC-6307 > Cyanobiaceae > Synechococcus_B. Next base: position 7,010 of record VXWH01000151.1, read on the forward strand.
GTGGGCATCGCCGAACAACATGCGGTGACCTTGTCCGCCGGCATGGCCGCCGAGGGGTTGCGACCCGTGGTGGCCATTTACAGCACCTTCCTGCAGCGGGCTTATGACCAGGTGATTCACGACGTGGGCATCCAGAAGCTGCCGGTGGTGTTCGTGCTGGACCGTGCCGGTGTGGTGGGGGCCGACGGCCCCACCCATCAAGGCCAGTACGACATCAGCTATCTGCGGGCAGTGCCCAACTTCACGGTGATGGCCCCCAAGGATGAGGGGGAGTTGCAGCGCATGCTGGTGACAGCCTTGGCCCATGACGGTCCTGTGGCCATGCGGATTCCCCGGGGCAGTGGCGTGGGCGTACCCCTCCTGGAGGAGGGATGGCAACCTCTGGAGATGGGCTGTGGCGAGCAGTTGGCGGCAGGGGATGATCTGCTGATCGTGGCCTACGGGACCATGGTGAAGCCCGCAATGGACACTGCAGGTCTGCTCCAGGAGCACGGCATCCATGCCGCGGTGGTCAACGCCCGCTTCCTGCGCCCCATGGATCAAGCCCTGCTGTTGCCTTTGGCTCAACGCTGTGGCCGGGTGGTCACCATGGAGGAGGGCACGCTTCTGGGGGGCTTTGGCTCAACAGTTCTGGAAATGCTTCAGGACAATGACTGCCTGGTGCCTGTGCAACGCTTCGGCATTCCAGACCGACTGGTGGACCACGCCAAACCCCAGGAAAGCCTCCAGGACCTGGGGCTGACCGCTCCCCAAATGACGGAGGCCATCCTGAGTAAACTGGCGGTTCATGGGTTTGCTCCAGCGGTCAAGGTCAAGCGCCAACAGGAACTGGCTCCGATTTGAGACCGCGGTCCATCCCCACGTGTGCGGGGAACAGATTAAGACCTTGACCGCTGGAGATGGAAGATGGAAGGCGGTGGAGACGGGATCAGAGCAATCCCTGGGCAGCCAGCCCCTGGATGGCGCCAAGGCCAAACACATGACCAAGGCTGGTGGTCCCTAGCACGGCGCCAGCGCTGAAGCCGCCAAAGAACTTGGCATCACCAGGCATGGCTGGACCCACATCGGGTTGCTGAATGGTGGCCTTCCCAATGGCAATGGCGGCCACGTTGCACGCCAGCATCACCATGCCAACTGCAGGAGTCCAGGTGACGGTGGCGGGAGTCAGAGCAAAGAGTGATTCGATCAAGATGCTGGTCCTCCAAACAAATTGTGAGCACAAGGTGCTGTGATATTTTTGCCAATCAACCTCAACCAAACCCGCCCTTCCGCAGATACCTGTAAGACTTTTTCATCTTTTGTCCGGGTGTTTCCCAGCCTCTTGCCGCTGATGCCCGGCCTGGGCAAAGCCCAGGGCCACCAGCAGGTTACTGGCGGTCAAGAAGGCCTCGGCGCCCCCGTGCAGGGGGTCCACATCTGCCAGTTGCTGGCCAAAACGCAGTTGAGCAACGCCACCAGCCACCACGGTGACCAGGACAAAAACAAGGGTGGCGGCAAAGCCCCACCAAGCTAGTGGCGGAAACCGCTGGCTGCGCCTAGCATACCACAAAAAGGCCAAAAAGGGGATCAGGGAAAAGGCAAACAGATTGGGGGCTGACAGCAACGACGCCATGGGGATCAGGGGGAATGGCGACTTGGGGCCTGCTTCCACAGCCACCAGGCCGCCAGGGCCAAGGCGCTGTTGCCCAGCAGGGTGGCGGCAGCCTGCATGGTGACCAGCCATTTGAGGCTGTCGGCATTATCAAACACATGCCATGTGCAGGCGCACAGGGCGCTCACCAAGGCTGGGGTCATGGCCATGGCCAACCAGCACCAGTCCGACTCCCCCCGCAGCCGCCCGTAGCGCACCACCAAGCCCATGGCGAGGCACCACTCCAGCACGGAACTGACGTGGATCCACCAAGTGGGGAGGGACAAGCCATGCATGGAAAACACGTGTGGGGCAGATCAGCCCGAGGCCAGGCTCAGGACTCAACAACGACTTCCAATCTAACCCCAGTTATGGATAAGGGGAGCAGGAAAAGTCGCGGCAGCGGGAACCCATCCATCAGCCGGACGTCCAGCAGGCCCCATCCTCCGGCGCGGAAGCATTGCGAGGCCCTGCCCACCTG
>VXWH01000093.1 GCA_009836025.1 Synechococcus sp. SB0668_bin_13
TTGCCGTGGGGGAGGGGGGAGCGTCCGGAGGCAGGCAGCGCCTGATTCAACTTTTTAAAAAGATTCTTGCATTAAAAAATGCGAAAATAACAATAAAGATATATTAAATCTTCAATAGAAAATCTGGATTTATTCTCAATTCAAGTCAAGAGACTGGTGAAACCAGTTGAGAAGGTAGGCCAAACCTGCCTTCTTACCTTATGGCATTTATGCATGTAAGCCCCCTTGCATAACGCACTGGCCATCCTAACCACCTCTTGGGGAACGCCCCCGGGGCTGGAGTTGTTAAGGCGTGCTGCCCAAGGGACGAACTGATGTCAGTTCACAACACTCGGGACACAAGATGGATAGTCTGGGAGCATGGATACCCCCTCCCCACTGCTTTGGACCCTGCTGGTGGAAGCTGGAGCATTGATGATGCTTATCTATGCCCCGACGCGCATTTATCTCTCCTTCACAGAGGTGATCCGGCAGCGCTCCAAAAAAAGACAGGTGCTGAAGGATATTCGCCGACTCAAGAGGGAATTGCAAGATCCGTTTAATCCGGCGTCTCTGGCCAAGGTGGACTGACCCCTTCCAAGGATTCCTTCTCTCAAGCAAGCGGTGCGTAGTGTAACCCGAGCGGTGGCCCTCTCCTCCACCACCAGCATCTACCGCCTGCTGTGGGCGCTGGTGCCCTATGCCCAGCAGACCAGGCCGAACCCTGGCAATTCGCCCTGGAGGGGCAGCGCCACGAGCACGTCTCCTCCCCCTCCCCAACGGATCATTCCCTCAAGCTACGCTTCTCTCTCCTCTTCTGAGAGGGAAGACCTTGCAGGACTGGACTTAAAGGACAGGACCAGAGGGGAGTTGTCCAGGGGGTCCCGATGGAGCGGGTCCCTTGACCCCTTCTCCAGGGAGACCTTACCCACAACTCGGGTAAAATAACCCAATCCTGGATAAGGAGGCCGAAGGGCAATGACCTTGCCCTGGCTTGGGGATCTGGGAAGCCTGACGGGAAGATGGAGGGGGCGAAGGGAACCCTGCTGTGGTCAGGTGGGGAAGCCGTGACTTTTCCTGGTCCCCTTCCAGAACCCGGGTTAGGATGGATCACTCAGCCAGTGTATGAGTCCTGACCCCAGGACGGCGCTCGGCTGTTTCGTGCTCTAGCTTTGAAGCAGCAGCAGGCCAGCTTTGGCCAGCGGAGCCCGCTGCTTCCAACCAACACAGAATTCTAGTGCAAAAGCTGCGCTACCGGCTCTACCCCCGTCCGCACCCCCAAGCTGCGCTGGCCGGAGCCTTCGGTTGTGCTCGTGTTGTCCGGAACGATGCCCTCGCCTTGAGCCACCGGCTCCATCGGCAGGGACAGCAGTTCCCCGGAGGGACGGAACGCCAAAAGCTCAGAACCCTGCTGGCGTCCAAGGCTGAGCAACAGGGGCGGAAGGTGGTTGCCGTCAACCGTTGGCTGTCAACATCCCGAACGTGTTCAGCTTGCGGGCATAACGCCTGTGGAGCCGAGAGGTTGACGGGCTTGTCCCCATCCGGCTGTGAAGCGGGAACCCACCTGAAGAAGGAGGCAACATGCCGAATTTGAGAAGGAATCCCCCCCCTTCAGGAACGGAAGGAGGTCAAGGCGCCAGCGCCTTTCTCCAGCGACTCCATAGCCCCGAGCGGCCTGTTCTGGTGTTTGACGGGGGCACGGGCACGTCCCTGCAGCGCCATGACCTGACCGCCAGGGACTTTGGCGGCCCCGAACTGGAGGGTTGCAACGAGCACCTGGTGTTCACCCGCCCCGACGTGGTGCAGGCGGTGCATCGCAGCTTCCTGGCGGTGGGGTGCGACGTGATTGAAACCAACACCTTCGGCGCCACGCCTCTGGTGCTGGGGGAATACGGCCTGGCTGAGCAGGCCTATGCCATCAACAGGCGGGGGGCGGAGCTGGCCGCGGAGACGGCCGCGGAGTTCAGTGGCGAGGGCAAGCCCCGCTTTGTGGCCGGCTCCATCGGACCCACCACCAAACTGCCCACCCTGGCTCAGGTGGAGTTCGACCAACTGCGGGCTGACTTTGCCCTGCAGGCCAGGGGGCTGATGGATGGGGGGGTGGATCTGCTGCTGCTGGAGACCTGCCAGGACGTGTTGCAGATCAAGGCGGGTCTCCAGGGCCTGGAGGAGGCCATGGCGGCCGTCGGTCGCCGGCTGCCCGTAATGGTGTCCGTCACCATGGAGGCCACGGGCACCATGTTGGTGGGGGCTGATACGGCGGCGGTGGTCACCATTCTGGAGCCCTTCCCCATTGACGTGCTGGGGCTGAATTGCGCCACCGGGCCGGATTTGATGAAACCCCATGTGCGCTACTTCAGCGAGCAATCCCCGTTTGTGATCAGTTGCATTCCCAATGCGGGCCTCCCGGAAAACGTGGGGGGCGTGGCCCATTACCGGCTGACCCCGATGGAGATGCGCATGGCCCTCCACCACTTCGTGGAAGATCTGGGTGTGCAGATCATTGGGGGCTGCTGTGGCACCACCCCGGCCCATATCCAGGCGTTGGTGCAACATTGCCAACACTTGCAGCCTGCTCCCCGCTCTGTCCGCCACTCCGGGAACAGCGCCACATCCCCCTTGGGTTACCAACCCGCCGCCGCCTCTATTTATACCAACACCACCTATGATCAAGACAATTCTTTTCTCATCATTGGCGAACGCCTCAATGCCAGCGGTTCAAGGAAAGTGCGGGAACTGCTCAATCAGGACGATTGGGACGGCCTGGTGAGCATTGCCCGTCAGCAGGTGAATGAAAACGCCCATCTTCTGGACGTGAACGTGGATTTTGTGGGCCGTGATGGCGTAAGCGATATGAAAGCCCTGGTGCAACGCCTTGTCACCAACGTGAATCTACCGCTGATGCTGGATTCCACCGAGTGGCAGAAGATGGAGGCGGGCCTGAAGGTGGCCGGGGGCAAGTGTATTCTCAATTCCACAAATTATGAAGACGGCGAGCCACGATTTTATAAAGTGTTGGAGTTGGCCAGGCGATTTGGCGCGGGTGTTGTGGTGGGCACCATTGATGAAGAAGGGATGGCCCGCACCGCCGAGAAGAAGCTGGCCATTGCCCGGCGCGCCTACCGGGATGCCCTGACCTACGGTCTCCCCCCACGGGAGTTGTTTTTTGACCCCCTGGCGCTGCCCATCTCCACCGGCGTGGAGGAGGACCGCCGTAATGCGGCCGCCACCTTGGAGGCCATTGGCCGGATCCGCCAGCAGATGCCGGAGGTCCATGTGGTGCTGGGCATTTCCAACGTGAGCTTCGGTCTCTCCCCTGCGGCCCGGATGGCGCTCAACTCCGTCTTCCTCCATGACTGCTGTTCAGCGGGTCTGGATGCTGCGATTGTCTCCCCTGTCAAGATTCTCCCCCTGAACAAGATCAGCCAGGAACAACAAGACGTTTGCCGGGATCTGATCCACGACCGGCGCCGCTTCAGCGGCGATGTATGCACCTATGATCCCCTCACGGCCCTCACGGAGATGTTTGCCGGGGTGAGCGGTCAGGCCGCCCGAGTCACGGGACCCAGCCTGGCGGATTTACCTGTGGAGGAGCGTTTGAAGCAGCACATCATTGATGGGGAACGCCTCAATCTGGAGGATTCTCTGGAGTTGGCACTGCAGACAACGCCACCGTTGGAGATTGTCAATCGCTTTCTCCTGGATGGCATGAAGGTTGTGGGTGAGCTCTTTGGTTCCGGGCAGATGCAATTGCCTTTTGTGCTCCAATCCGCCCAGACCATGAAGGCCGCTGTGGCCTATCTGGAACCCCACATGGAGAAGGCCGAGGGTCAGAACCAGGCCCGCGGCAAGGTGTTGATCGCCACCGTCAAGGGGGATGTTCATGACATTGGCAAGAATCTCGTTGATATAATTCTCACCAATAACGGCTATGAGGTTATTAATCTGGGCATCAAACAGGATGTGAACGCCATTATCAATGCCCAACAGGAACACCAGGCGGATTGCATCTGCATGAGTGGTCTGCTGGTGAAATCAACAGCCTTCATGAAAGACAACCTGGCGGCATTCAACGATGCCGGCATCCAGGTGCCGGTGATTCTGGGGGGCGCGGCCCTCACCCCCCGGTTTGTCCATCGGGATTGCCGTGCGGTATATCAGGGCCAGGTGATCTACGGCCGGGATGCCTTCACCGATCTGCGCTTCATGGATGCCTACCTGAAAGCCCGTGAGGCGCACCGCTGGGATCACCGGCAAGGATTTCTGGACGGCATCCCGCCAGGGGTGGGACTGGTCAGTGAAGATGCCACCGCCCAGCCGGACCAGGGCACGACGCCACCAGGGGCGCCGACCGCCGCGAGCGCCACGGCGGAACCCACCATGGAGGACTCCACAGAGCGTTCTCTGGCGGTTCCGGAAGAACCTGCGGTGCAGCCGCCGTTTTTGGGCGCCCGCCTGCTGCGCAGCCATGAGATTCCCCTGGACGAGGTGGCAGCCTACCTGGATCGTCAAGCCCTGTTTGTGGGCCAGTGGCAACTGCGCCGCGGCAAGGACCAATCCAAAGCGGACCATGAGGCTCTGTTGCGCACCACCGCCGAACCCACATTGGAGCATTGGCTGGAGCGCTGCCGCCAGGACCGTCTGCTCCAACCGGCCGTGGCCTATGGCTACTTCCCCTGTGGTCGCCGGGGCAACAGCGTCCAGGTGTTTGATCCCCAGGGGCAGGAGGGGCTGGGGGAGTTTGTGTTTCCCCGCCAACGTTCCGGGAACCGCTACTGCATTGCGGACTTCTACCGGGATCTGGCCAACGACCAGCCGACGGACGTGTTGCCCATGCAGGCCGTCACCATGGGGGAGGAGGCCAGCCTGTTTGCCCAGGAACTCTTCCGCGGCCATGCCTACAGCGACTATCTCTACTTCCACGGCCTGGCGGTGCAAATGGCCGAGGCCCTGGCGGAATGGATCCATGCCCGTATCCGCCGGGCCTGCGGTTTCGGGGAGCAGGAACCAGGGGCACTGCGGGACATGCTGGCCCAACGCTATCGGGGCAGCCGTTACTCCTTTGGCTATCCGGCCTGCCCCAACGTGGCCGACTCCCGCCAGCAACTGGCCTGGCTCGGCGCCGAGGCCATCGGTCTGACCATGGACAGCAGCGATCAACTCCAGCCGGAGCAGAGCACCACCGCCCTGGTGGCCCTCCACTCCCAAGCCCGCTACTTCAGCGCCTGAGAGACGTGTTCTTGCCGTTTGCCAATCCCCAACGCCAGGGAGTGCCGGAAGCGGAGAGGGAGGGATTCGAACCCTCGATAGAGTTGCCCCTATACAGCATTTCCAGTGCTGCGCCTTCGACCACTCGGCCACCTCTCCAGAAGCACGCTTGCCCGGGCAAGCCCGAACCAGCGGAACCGGATCTGTGCCAATGTAGCAGCACAGTGGCGGACTCCATGGGGAAACTGTTCACAGTGGTGGTCCATGACCGCCAGCATGGCCAAACCATCACGGCCCGTGTGCCGGAAGGGCAGTACATTCTCCATGCACTGGAAGCGCAGGGCCACCTATTGCCGTTCAGTTGCCGCAACGGTTGCTGCACCACCTGCGCTGTGCGCGTCAAGGCCGGCGTCCTGGACCAGCAGGAAGCCCTGGGTCTCTCCAAGGCCCTGAGGGAGCAGGGCTACGGCTTGCTGTGTGTTGCCAGAGCCGTTGCAGATGTTGAAGTGGAGACCCAGGATGAGGATGAGGTCTACGAACTCCAGTTCGGGCGCTATTTTGGCCGCGGGCGCGTCCGCCCGGCCATTCCCCTGGAAGAAGAGTAGTTCACCACCCATGACCACATCCGAGGCCGAGGTCTTGCTGGCCGTGGCGCGTCGTGCCGCCGAGGCGGGCGCTCGTCAGTTGCGCCACTTTGACGGGAAAAGCTTTACGGTGCGCAGCAAAGGGCGCCTTGGCGACCTGATTACGGACGCGGATGAAGCCGCCGAGGCCGCTGTGCTGGAGGTGTTGCGCCGAGACACACCCGCCGTTCCCGTCCTGGCGGAGGAGAGTGGCCGCCATGGGGAGACGGGTGATCTCCTCTGGTGTGTGGATCCCCTGGACGGCACCACCAACTTCGCCCATGGCTATCCGTTCTTTGCCACCTCCGTGGGCCTCCTCCGCCAGGGGAAACCTTGGCTGGGGGCCGTTGTGGTGCCACGGCTGGAGGAGACGTTCCGGGGTGGTGTGGGCTTGGGGGCCTTTTGCAACGACAAGCCCATCCGGGTGAGCAACCGCACCACCCTGGCCCGGAGCGTGCTGGTGACGGGATTTGCCTACGACCGCCACGAGCGGCTGGACAACAACTACGCAGAGTTCTGCCGTTTTGCCCACCGGGTGGGGGGTGTACGGCGGGGCGGAGCCGCCGCGGTGGACCTGGCCTACGTGGCCTGCGGTCGCCTGGACGGGTATTGGGAGCGTGGCCTGAAGGCCTGGGACCTGGCAGCAGGGGCGGCCATCCTCCAGGGCGCCGGGGGACGGGTCTGCGCCTATGACGGCGGTCCTGTTGACATCCACAGTGGCCGCATCCTGGCCGCTTGCAGTGTGGAATTGCAGCAGCAGATGAGTGCTGTGCTGGTGGCCACCCGGCCCCTGCCGCTGGACTGCTACGCGGGCGAGCCCGCTTGAAGTGGGGTGGCAGAATTGCCCGTTATCAAGGAAGCTGCCGAGGGAAAGCCGCTCCTGCCGCAGCCGGAATCGGCCTTCCCTCGGCAGCATTGAATGCTGCCGGTATCCCTGGCCTATCGTTCATCGGCGCTACAAGTGGATTGGCCAGCCTTGGCAGCTTGTCTGGTCTTGCCCTGCTCGGCCTCAACCCCATAACAGCAGGTGTTGTCACACTATTGTTGCTGGGTGGGGGATCTGCATGGCTCACCGGCAAGCTGCTTCGGCGTCAGCAGAAAGACATCAATGCCCAGGATGAACATGGCCGCACCCCACTGCATCAGGCCGCACAAGAAGGCCAAGCTGAGGCTGTCAAGGTTCTGATTGAGGCCGGGGCGCAACTGAATGTCAAGGATAAAGCAGGGGCATACCCCCAAGGATTGGGCTGCAGCAGCCAATCAAGGCGATGTCTGAACCTCTTGACCGAGGCTGAGCTTGCTTGCGTAGGCCCCCTAAGAGCCGGGGTTAGTCCACACGCTCCAGCAGGCGGCCCAGGAGTTCCTGGCTCTGGCTCTGGAGAGTGAGCAACTGCTCGGCTTTGAGGCCGCCCACACCCAACTGGGCCAGTTGGTGCAGGTGACAGCAGATCTGGTGACTGAGGGTGGTGTTGGGAGAAGGCTCTGAACCAATGACCACCGCGCCGGCAGACAGCTTGAGCAGGCCCTTGACCAGGGGGTGGGCCTTGTTGACCAACAGCACGTGATGGTCCGGCAGGCTGGGCAACTGCCGTTGCATCAGGGCGCTCACGTCGTTGATGCGCCGCATCTGCTCCGGCAGAAGAATCAGAGCCGCCGGGGCCGCTTCCCCCTTGAGGGCTTTCACCTGAACGGTGATTTTGTCGTCGTTCAGGGCCGCCTTGAACAGGCCGCGTAGCTTCTCGCCATCCTGTTCGCCGCTGGCATCCGCCAACTCCGGGGTCTGGTCCGTGAAGCTCTCGTCCAGTTCCGCATCCACCCGCTTGAAGCTCACCTGCTCTTCCCGTTGCTCCAGCCAGGGCAGGAACTGGCTGTCAATCAGGGCATCGGCCGTGAGCACCTCGATGCCCTGGGCTGTCCAGAGTTTCAAGGCCGAGCCCTGGGCGACGGGATCCGTGCAGTAGATCACGGACTTGCGCCGTTGTTCCGGGCAACGCTTCAGATAATTCTGGATGGTGGTGTGGCAGCCGGCATCCGTGGCAATGGGATCAGCCTGGCCCTCTGCCGCCGGGGCGGTGGTGGCGAAGAGAACCCGGTCCGCCACCTTGTCGGCAAACTTCTCCTCCTCCATGGCGCCGATTTTGATGAAGGGGGCCAGATCGTTCCAGATTGCCCCATAGCGCTGCGGCTCTTCCCCGTGAAGCTGGGCCAGGCGATCCCCCACCTTGCGGGCAATGAAACCACCAATGGAGCGCACTCGGCGATCCGTTTGCAGGGCACTGCGGCTCACGTTCAGGGGCAGGTCCGGCGCATCAAGGACCCCCTTCAAGGGGAGCAGAAACGACGGCACCACCTCCTTGACAGAGTCGCTCACAAACACCTGGTTGCAATACAGGCGAATCTGCCCCTGGTCCCACTGGCTGTTCTCTTGCAGCTTGGGGAAGAACAGGATGCCCCGCAAGTTATAGGGGTAGTCCGTGCTGAGGTGGACCCACAGCAGGGGGTCCCCTTGGAAGGGATAGAGATAGCGGTAAAGCTCTCGATAATCTTCGTCCTTCAGTTCACTGGGGCTTTGCCGCCATGGGGCCTTGCAGCGATTCACGGTCTCCCCTTCCAATTTCACCGGAACGGGCATGAAGTCGCAGTAGGTGGTAATCAACTGACGGATGCGGCTGGGCTCCCGGTATTCCAGCTCCTCTTCTTGCAGATGGAGAATCACGTCCGTGCCGGGTGTGCTGCGATCCCCCTCCTCCAACTGGAACCTGGGGGAGCCGTCACAACTCCAGCGAACCGCCCTGGCGCCAGGCTTTGCGCTGAGGCTGCGGAGTTCGACTTTGCTGGCCACCATGAAGCTGGAGTAGAACCCCAGGCCAAAATGGCCAATGATGGCATCTTGCTCATGCTTGTATTTGGACAGGAATTCTTCGGCGCTGGAAAACGCCACTTGATTGATATAGCGCTTCACCTCGTCGGCATCCATGCCAATGCCGTTATCGCTGACTGTGATCGTCTTTGCTTCACGGTCAATGCGAACCTGAATCTCGCCATCCTCCCCTTCCTGGCAATCACCGGCCATGGCTGCCATCCGTCGCTTATTGACGGCATCGACCCCATTGCTGACCAGTTCCCGCAAGAACACCTCATGGCCGGAATACACGGCTTTCTTGATGATCGGGAAGATGTTCTCGGTGTGAATCTGAATCTCGCCGTGCTCAAGAA
>VXWH01000143.1 GCA_009836025.1 Synechococcus sp. SB0668_bin_13
ACAACCCAGACTCTTGAATGACCCCTTGGCTTCCCCTGATTCACAGGTTCCTTAAAGAACCCGAATTCTGGATCAGGAGACCAGAGGGGAACGGGCCTTGCCCTGGCTTGGGGCTTGGGGAAGCCTGACGGCGATGGGGGCCAAGGGAACCCTGTTGTGGGTTTTGTGGGTTGTGGCCTATTGTGGAGGCTGGACAGCCGTTGCCGTGGGGGAGGGGGAGCGTCCGGAACCAGGCAGCGCCTGATTCAACCTTCCCCATGGGATGCCCTCTCACCATACCTGACGCCCCCACCGTTTCCACAGGCGGCAATGGCCAGGTGGAGAAACCGCGATTTTTCCTGGCCCCCTTGTCCGGAACTCGGGTGTCGCATCAGGGGGCGTGGATGCCCTGCTACAACCCGGCGTCATGGAAGGACTGGATGCCGCCCCCAGCAGCGGGCAGCAGTTTGAGACCCGGTTGGCCTATGACTTCCCCGCCTTCGCTGACCGCCTCACCCTGACGCCTGCGCTGGCGCTGGCCCTCTCCTCCGACAACGGCACCTTACGCAGCCTGCTGTGGCACTGGCGCCATCCGAGCAGGCCCGGGGGGAACCGCGGCAACTCTCCCTGGAGGGGGAGCGCCAGGAACATGTCTCCTCCGCACGCAATTATTCGCAATAAAGATCTAGGCAACAAGACTCATTTTTCTTGTGGGCAAAGCAAGATCTCCGTAGGTTGGATGCACCATCAATTCCCTGCCAAACGGAGGCTTGCAATCCTAATGCAACACACAGAACAACAGACGGAGCGCTGGGACGCCGTTGAGCACTATTTCATCTGCATTTCCGAGTGCTCTCTCCATGACGGTGAATGTGTGACCCACTGCGTCGAGATGCTCAAAACCGAGCAAGCCGACTCTGGCTAATTTTTAACAGCGATCCAGAGCGAGGCGGGCTGCACCAGCCCGCCCGGCTCCATTGCCCAATGCGCAGGGTAGAATCACCATGTCTTGACGAAACATGGGCAGCAGTCGCTGTTGCAATTCCTGCTCCAGTGCGGTGCGAAAATAGGGCAACGCCCCGGCGACCCCCCCCCCAAGGAGGACCCGTTCCGGTGTAAAGAGATAGGCCAATGACGCGATACCCATCCCCAAACGGCGTCCATAGGTGCGCCAATGGGCAAGGGCTGTCGAGTCTTGCCGGGCTGCACGCGCAGCCAGTGCCACAGGCTCCAGCCCGGAGAGGCGCTTGAGGGCGCTGATCGAGCAGTGCTGCTGCAGGGAGCCGTGGTTGCCGCTATTGCAGAGGGGACCAGAGGGATCCAGGAGAATCAAACCAGGCTCCGTGGCAATTCCCAGACGCCCTGTCAAAAGCCTGCCCCCCATGATCACGGCCCCCCCCACACCGGTCCCCAAGGAGAGCAGTAGCAGGTCCTGCACACCCCGTCCAGCACCGAGCCAGAGTTCCCCGAGGGCGGCGCAGTCGGCGTCGTTGGCGATGGTCACGGGGCGGTCTTGCTGGGCTTCCAGCCAATCCGCAAGGGGCACGTCACGCCAACCAGGCAGGTTGATGGCCAATCGGGCCACCCGGCCGGCCTGATTCGCCGGGCCGGGAACCCCGATCCCGATTCCAGACGCCTGATGCTGGGGATCCAGGCGCTCCAGACCCGCCAACAGTGCCGTGGTGACAGCCCCTGGTGTGGCCGGTTGAGGGGTGGGCAACTCCAGGTGGGCGTGGCAATATCCCGTCGTGCCAAAGCGGCCCAGCTTCAGGGCCGTGCCACCGATGTCCACACCAATGACCTGGGTGACCTGGGGCGCCGGAAGGGGCATCAGAATCGGGACGAGAACTGCAGAATACCCTTGGCGTAACCACCCCGTTCTGCAGTGATCTCCGCCGCCATGGCGGGAGTGAGTTGGAAGCTCAGTTTGACTTGTGGCGGCAGGTCGCTCCGGTTCAAGGCCCCCAGAACTGCCATGTCCACACGGTCCATCAGGTTCAGCTCCAACTCCCCCGCCAGGACGAATTCTTCGGTGGCTTGCTGGCTGTCACCGGCGGGGGCGGGGGTAAAGGAAGCAGGGGTGATGGAAAACGTGACCCGTTGACCCAAGGCGTGGCCGACCTGATTCAGGACGGTATCCACCAGGGGCTGACCAACGATGGAAAACAATCTCGAGTTCGTGCTGCCCTGGACCAGCCGATTCACGGAATTGCCGCCAATCAAGGCCACCAACTCCTCTTGCGAGCGGGGCGGTTTGCTCTGCAAGCGGAGGATGGCGGGGAACTCGTCTGCCGGACCTTCCACCACGGCCTGGATGCGCACCAGATTCAGGTTGTCAAAGGCGGTGGTGCTTCCCGTGATCTCGGCAGCATCCTGACCTGGCCCCTGGCTCGTATCCGCCTCCTGGGTCCACATGGCCACGTCAAGATAGGGAATGAGCCCCGAATCCGCACTGAAGATGACCACATTGGGGGCATGGGGATCCAGTCGGAACCGGCTGGTAAACAGGTTGACCTGGCCCCGGAGCAACTTCACCAGGCCCCTGGCCTGCAGATCAGGCCCCATGGTCCCGGTGAGATTCAGCCCAGCGGGGGTGGCGATGCTGAAGTTGGCCACGGTCGCCGCTTCCAGTCTCAGGTCTGGTCCCAGCTTCAGGTTCAGAGACCGCAGGTCGATGGGCGGGAGTTCCGCCATGACCTGTAACAGGGAACGCTCCAACCGCGAGATTCCTTCCAGGTCCACCAGTTCCAGGGGCTCTTGCCAGTCCCAAGCCCTCAGGCGGTCGTTCACGGGGTTGTCCGGGGTCTCGGCCTCGGGGCTTGCCGCTGGACCGGCTGCTGGACTGGTGGTGACGGCGTTGGCCTCCCCATTGCCGTCGGCGCGAATCACGCCGTTGTCGAGTCGCAGGTCTCCCCCCAACTCCGGATCCTGCACACTGCCGTGGAGAACAAGGTCGCCACTGGCCCTGAACCGGCCGTTGGGGGTGTTGATGTCCACGTCTTCCAGCTTCATGGTCAAGGGGTCGTCGGTGGTCAAGGGTTGGAGGATGCCCAGGAACCCACTGCCGCTGATGCCGCCTCCCGCCTCACCGACGGTTGCCTCCAACTGCTCAACGAAAAGGTTGTTCAGGTCAAACAGCACCACACTGTTCAGGTTGCGGATGGGGACGCCCGCCACGCGGCCCTCCGCCTCCCGCAAGCGCAAAAAGCCGTGGAACACCGGTTGCTCCAGTGGCCCCCGAACCAGCAGCGTCGTCCGGGCATCGCCCCGGGTCCATGCCACGGCGCCATCGCTGAGTGACGGGAGAAACGCCATCACCTCGTTCCCTGCGGAGAGGCGCAGTTGAAACGCCTCGTCCCCGCCATCCAGATTCACGTCGCCGTTGACGGTCAGCAGGGATGAGGCGGCGGTCTGCAGGGCCATCTCCACCGCCAGGGCGGCGCCCTTCAGCCTCAGGCTGGCTGACGTCGACTGAATAGCGTGGCCATGGAACTGCCCTCCCTGCAACGCCAGAGTCAGGCTGACCAGCCGCTCGCCAAGAAGATCCTGGTGCTGCCCCCGTCCCGCCAACGAACCCTGCCAGGGCAACCGGAGATTGGCCAGCACGTTGATGAGCTTGAGGGGGAGGCCGGAAAATCGAAGCGTGCCGGCGCCGGCGCCCTCCAACGGTCCCTCCATGTGCAGATGGAAGGGGCCATGGCCGGGGGCGAGGGGATGGTTCACCCCGGCTTCCACCAACCACAACTGGAGATCCGTGCGCACCGCTGCCCACACCGGCTGGTCGGCGGCGCCCCGGATCTGCACGTCACCGTGCAACTGGCCGTCCAGATTCTGGAGTTGTCGGTTATGGGTCTGCTCCAGCAGAGCCTCTAGGCTCCGCAAACGCTCCTGTGCCATGGCCAGGTGCTCCAACTGCGTCGCCAGGCTCTCCCCCGCCGCGCCAATCACCAGCGTGCCCAGGTCCCGGCTGGAGCCCACTTGCGCCCGAACCCGTTGCAGCACCTCCCGGGTCAACGCCACCCCCTGGCGCAGGGTCTGCAGGGGTACGGCGTCAAAATCTCCACGGATGGACCAGGGTTGCGGGGTGCCTGGCTGCTGGTTGATCCGCACTGCCCAGGCCAGTTGGCCGCCTGTTGAGTCTGTTGTTGGGTCTGTTAGCAGTTGTCCGTCAAGCAGAAGCTGGTGGTCCTTCCCCGTCAGACTCAGATCCAGTTTCCGGCTGCGGAGTGACCCCCAGCGCGGCCCGTTGACGGTGATGTCCCCGTGGATCGGTCCGGGGGGCAGAGACAGCTCCCCCTGGCCCTGGAGTGTGCCCGCAAGTTCCACCGCGTCGGCCTGCAACCAGGACAGGGGCAGGTCCTGCGCCAGCCAGCGGTAGCCCTCCTCCGTGACCGCCACATCCAGGTGTCCATCTCCGGCGCGGAACTCGAGATCCTGCAGTTGCCAGGCGGAGGTGACGCGAACATCCAGAGCGGGATCCGCTTTGCCCGGGGACGTATTTTCGCTCTCGGCCGCCAGATGGAGAGTATGGCCGCTGGCCAGAGACGCAATCTCGCCGCGCCAACGCCGGGGAGAGCGGATCAAGGCCAGGCCCGGACCGGCCAGCATCAACTCCCCGTCAAACCGGGGTTGAGCCAGGGATCCACCCAGTTGTCCCGTGAGGCTCAACTCCCCGTGCAGCGGCCTGAGCGGAGCCAGGGAAACCTTCTCCAGGGCAAGGCTCAGATCAAGACCGGCTTCTTGCCATGGACGCCCTGGCCACCAGTCCACAACGCCATGGCCTTGCAACCGGGGGGCCTCCATCTGCAAAGCCCACTGCCCCTGTGCCGTGGTCTGGAGCCGAAGCTCGGCAGAGCCCAGGAGCGGGCCGTCAGGGGTGTGGAGGCCGTGGGGGAGCCTGGCGGTGAGTCGGGCCCGCTCAACCTGCAGGCGGCCGCCCTGGCCGGAGTCAGGGGATGGGGTATCCCCATAGCGTCCCTGAGCTGTGGCCGTCACGCTCAGGGGAGATGGCCACAAGGGGGGCAGTGGCAGCGCCCCGTCCAGGACAGGGGCCACGTCCATCTCGCTCAAGTTGGCCGCCAGCCGCCACTGCCCCCCGTCAGCCCGGCCGGTGATCCCCAGGTGCTGACCGGCAGCCAGTTCCAGGCGGCCGTTGACGTGGAGTTGATCCTCCGCCAACTCCAGGGTGAAATCCTCCTGCAGATGGGGATTGCGGAGTCGCAGGCGCACCTCTGGCGTTGCCCCTGCCTGGTCCATGGCCATGGTGAGGGAGCCTGTGTAGGGCTGATCCGGCCAGAGATCAGGGGGCAGCCAATCCCTGGGCTGGAGCGTGACGGCGCTGCTTTGCAGGTGCAGCATGGGGGTGAGTTGACCAGCCATCACCACCTGGCTGGCCCCTGCCTGCGCCTGGAGAGAGGCCCAGAGTTGCCGCTGCTCCTCAGCCGAGCGCCACTGGCTGGCCAGTTGTAGCGTCAGCGGTGGCAATGGCTGGGCGTCTGCCGCGGCCGCGGCAGGGGTGCGCCAGTCGGTAATGGTGAGGCGCACCTGGCTCTCCGGTGCGGTCAGCGGCCCCAGGAGTCGTAGATCCGCTGCCGCGTTGCCCCCCAGAGACGCCAACGGCGGCGGCAGGGGGCCGTCCACTGTGGCCCGGAGATCCAGGGGCTGATCCGGAACCAGACCCAGGGAGCCTTGCACCTGACCCGTCAGCGCGCCCACGTGGAAGCCACTGGGGGAGAGTTGAAGATGGCGGCCGTCACACCCCAGGGACAGGGGACCGAAGCGCACTTCGCCCAGTTCTCCGGTGGGGTCGATCCGCTGCAACGGGAGTTGGAGGTCGTTAAACACCACGGCGCCGCGGCAGGGGCTGTCCTGGGAGGTCCGCACGGTCACGGCGCCATCCACCTGCCCGGAGAGCCCGGCAAGGACTTCTGCTGGTGTGTTGGCCAGCAGAGGGTTCAGCCCATCCAGTTGGACGCCGTGCGCCTTGCCATGGATCACCCAGGATTCGCTCAGGGGAACGCCGCGGCTTGCCACCGACAACCGTCCCCCCGAGGCCAGATCAAGCTGGCCCTTGATCACCAGGTCGTGCTGACGATGGCCCAGCGCCATCCGCCCCACAAAAGCCCCCATGAGGTCCGGCGAGGGGGGGCCATCGGCGCCAGGTTGCCACCACAACCGGAATTGGGCCGGGTTGCGGGTGTGGACCCAAAGCTCCACCGGCATGGCCCCCTCCCCCTGGGCGGGGGGGACAGTCCACACAGCGCCCTGGGCATTGCGGCGCCAGTCCGCTTCCAAACCCTGGACATGGAGGTGAACCACCCAGCGGCGCTGGTGCAGGCTGGCCCATGGATCCACGGACACAACCAGTCCATCCGCCGCCAGTTGGGTGAGGTCCACCCCATTGGGCAGGATCCGACTGGGACCCACATGGAGTCCGGACCAGCGCAGGCCCCGGTAGGAACCCAGCGTCAGGGGACGGCCCAATGCACGGCCATACTCTTCTTCAAGGCTGGGGCGCAGGGTGCGGTACATCCTGCCCAGGGCCAGATCCACGGCCAGCCAGCCAGCAGAACCGCAACAACCACCAGGGTGGACCGGGCCGGATGCCGCAACCGCCAAGAGCAGCGCAGGAGCCAGATACGGACGCCCATGAACCATCAAGCGGGCCTCTGCCCTATGGAGGCAAACCCTACTCTTGGGAGAGTATGACCTTGGTTAACTTCCTCCTCGCCCTGAAGAGCGGGGACTCCTTCTCGAATTCGGCTGGCAGCCTCCTCCTTCAGGTGGGTTCCTGCTTCATTGCCCAGTGCGGGCGAAACCGTCCTACCTGCGGCTCCACAGGCGTTTAGCGACTCAGCGAGCCCCGCCGCGTCGGTTGTTGGCGCTGGCGCTTGGTTTTCGCGGTTTTCGCGCCGGCACTCCGAGCGCAGCACCTTTTCAGGGGATGGACACCGCCCTTCAGGGCGGGGCTTGTGGCCCTGGGCAGCCTGGGTCACAAGCGTGACCAGGCCCGATTTCACGGATCGTAGAAGTCTAATAGCGAGAACGCCTCTCCCTGTGCAGTTGCCCCAACCCTGGAGGCCAGGATACCCTGTACTTACTCTTACACTAAACCTTGTGCTTTCAACGGCCTGGAGCGCCCCTCCCCCATGGTTGTAGATCCTCTACTCTTGAAGTTTGGTGTGTGGATCGGCGCCATGGGCCTTCTCCTTGTGGCGCTCACCGTGGCGGGCTTCCGGGCCCGTTGGGGGATCCGCTTCCGCCTCGTGGGCATGAGCAGCTTCACGGTGCTGCTGGCCGTGGCCTGCATGGCCTTTGCCGTGAGCTATGAACAGCGCCAAACCATCCCCGGCGCTGTGCGTGTGCCGATTGTGTTCGACAACGGCCGTGGACTGATCATTGCTGCGCCCCAGGAGCCGCTGCCGGTTGCGGCCATCGCCCCCACCCTGCAGCAACTGGCCGTCAACCAGTCACGGCGCCCCCAATCCGCCGCCGATGGACACATCACGGTAAGGCTACGACAGGTGGAGCCCACGGAGGAGGCCGGGGTGAGCCGCCCCCGCCTCCTGGGAGAGGCCCGTCTGCCCCTTGGCGGTCGGTTGGAGGACATCCGGTTGTTGCTCCCGGCCGTCACCTGACGTCCCGCCCATCGCCATGGCCAGCTTTTGGTCTCAAGCTGCTGCACGGGCTGATTCCGCAAGATCCCTGGGACGGTGCTGAAAAACGAGAGCACCTCAGGGCGGTGTTGGCTGTTGGTTGGTCCGTTCGCTAGGCTTGAAGCAGCAGGGCAGCTTTGGCGAGTACGCCCGCTGCTTGCAGACAACGACGGAATCCTGTTGAAAAAGCTGCGCTACCGCTACCGGCTCTACCCCCATCTGCACCAGCAGGCGGCGTTAGCCCAAGCCTTCGGTTGTGCTCGGGTTGTCTGGAACGATGCCCTGGCGTTGTGCCAGGACCGCTACAAACGGGGGGAGAAGTACCTGGGGGGCACCGACCTTCAACAACACTGCATCAGCCACGCCCAACAGACCCCTGAACGCTCCTGGCTCTGCCAGGTGCGCAGCATCCCGTTGCAACAATCTCTCCGAGACCTGGACAAAGCCTTCTCTGCCTGGTGGGGATGCCTCAAGGGCAGGCGCAAGGATAAGGTCCGTGCGCCTCGCTGCAAGAAGCGCAGCAATAGCCAGAGCATTCGCTTTACCAGGGGAGGATTTTCGGTTGAAGGTGAGACGCTCAGACTCACCAAGGTAGGTTCCATTCCCATCACCTGGAGCCGCGCCCTGCCGGTAGAGGCCAGTAGCGTCACCCTCATCAAGCATGGCGCTGGTCGCTACTTCACCAGCTTTGTGGTGGAGGTGGAGCGTCCTACGCCGCAACCCAACAGCAAGGCGGTAGGCATCGACCTGGGCGTGGCATCCCTTGCCGTCACCGGTGACGGTGAAAAGATCGCCCCGCCCAAGTTCCTCCGATCCGCCTTGAAACGGATCAGGAGGCTGCAACGGAGTCTGAGCCTGAGCCATAAGGTGAAGGGCTCCAGCAATTGGCAAAAGGCCCGGCTACAGGTTGCCAGGGCCCATGTCCAGGTGGCGGACAAGAGGAAGGCCTTGCCCGTCCGTGCCTGGCGGTGTTCAGCCTGCGGCACTGAGCACCACCGAGACGTGAATGCCGCTCGGAACATCCTCGCCGCCGGGCTGGCGGCGAGGCAAAACGCCTGTGGAGCCGAGAGTAAATCCAGCCTGCTGGTGTCTGGCCGCCGTGAAGCAGGAACCCACCTGAATCGGGAGGTGCAATCTTGTGCCGCTTGAGAGAAGAAATCCCCCTCCTTCAGAGCGGGGAGG
>VXWH01000118.1 GCA_009836025.1 Synechococcus sp. SB0668_bin_13
CCAATTTGACCCTTGCCGGACCCCTCCCTTTCAATAGTTAAGTATGGAAGCTCCTGGCCAAAGATCGGACAACCATCCTCATAGGATGCCCCCTGATCGCGAGATTTACGCCAGTCGCAGAAGAGGGTTGCATGAAACAGAAGGTTTTTCCAGATGGGGAAATAACGATTTCTCGGGATGACCTCATTTCGTTATGTGACCAAAGGATGGAAGCCTATGTGCAGATCGTTGACGAGAATGATTTTTTGGCCATCCCGCCAGTCAAGGTCATCTGCCCGCCACAAGACTAAACCTGAAACCATGTTCCCGTCTTCAGCCGTGACAAGGCCAGGTGACGACGGTGGCCACGGCACCAACGGCCCTGAACACTGGCGAGAGGGACGCTACTCCCTTCGCTCACCAGCTTGAGGCTGCACAAGGCAGGTTGTGGTGAGTGCATGGCCGCTGGACTCGCCACTGCCCAACTCACGGAGATTGGAAGGCCAGAGAATGGTTGGAAGCAGCGGTTATGGCAGGATCTCAGCTTGGCTATCCATATCCCGCAGACTCCTTCTGTACTAAGGGGCCGTGTTCTGTATCGGGACTTTCATCAAGCAAAGGCAAAAGATTGTCGGGAAGCACTTTTATCTAGCCTGGAAAGCAATAATGTCGATGATGAGTACACACTATTTACTCCTGTTCTCTGCCATGGTTTGCGGGTTGTTTTGATGATCCCCTGTTAGTTCAAGAAGATCTTCCTCTGAGGCGCGCAAACCTTGATCTGGGGAAGCATCTGCATCAGCCACGAAACAGAACCATAAGAGCTTCTTATTCCATGCTTGGACATCCCACTGATGCCAGGTTTGTGGTGATGTGTAAATCATAGCGCTGCTTACGTCCAGGCTCTGCAATAGATCATACAGGTCCCTGTGGCGGTGCATCTGTCCTCTGCCAGGACACCCAAACCATGGCATGGCATCCCGCAGGAGACGGGTCTTGACGGCCCTGGGTCCGGACCACCACTTCGGCATTCTCCAGCAACCGCTGCCGTGCCGCCACAGCGCCATGGTCCAGGATGGGAAGAGTCTCTCACCGCCCCATGGTGCCACCAGCCCCCTCACAATCCCCGCCGGATGCCGCCGCCACGGCGCTGCCCCGGCGTCTGGTGGTGGCGGGCACGGATACGGGCGTGGGCAAGACCGTGGTCTCGGCCCTGCTGGTGCTGGGTTTGGCGGCCCGCTACTGGAAACCCATCCAGGCCGGCCTGCCGCCCCTGAGTTCCGAGCCCAGCGACAGCCAGCGGGTGCAGACCCTCAGCGGCTGCCCCGGCAGCGCCATTCTGCCGGAGGCCTACGGTCTCCAACACCCCGCATCACCCCACTGGGCGGCCGAGCAGGAGGGAATTGTTCTGGAGCGCCAGCACCTCTGGCCACCGGAAGAGGAGGAGCACAAGGCGTTGGTGGTGGAGTTGGCAGGGGGGCTGATGGTGCCCGTCACCCCCCACCTGTTGCAGATTGACGTGATGGGGGAATGGGCGCTGCCGGTGGTGCTGGTGACCCGGGCCGGCCTCGGCACCATCAACCACACCCTGCTGAGTCTGGAAGCCCTGCGCCGGCGGCGCATCCCGGTGTTGGGATTGGTGCTCAACGGGGACGGCTTTGCCGATAACGCCACGGTCCTGCCCCGGTTGGGTCGCACCCGCCTGCTGGGCCATGTGCCCCGCCTCCACGACGTGAATCCAGAGATGTTGGCGCAGGTGTGGCGCAGCAGTGGCATGGCAAGCTGGTGGCCGGCAACGGCATCCCCTCCCCATGGCTGATTCCTCCCGCTTGGAAACCGACAGCCTGGGGCCGGTGACGGTGGCGGCTCAGAACTATTGGGGCGCCCAGACCCAGCGGGCCATTCGCAGCTTTGCCATCGGCCCGGACCGGATGCCCATGGCGATCATCCACGCCCTGGGGCGCATCAAGAAGGCGGCGGCCCTCAGCAATGCCCGGCTTGGCGTGCTGGACGAGCAACGCAGCGGCTGGATTGTGACCGCCTGTGAGGAGGTGCTGGCCGGCCGGTTTGACGATCACTTCCCCCTGAGTGTGTGGCAGAGCGGCAGCGGCACCCAGACCAACATGAACGTGAACGAGGTGATCGCCAACCGGGCTTCGGAACTGGGTGGTGGGCAGCGGGGCCGGAAGCGGCCCGTCCATCCCAACGACCACGTGAACCGCTCCCAGTCCACCAACGACGTGTTCCCCACGGCCGTTCACCTGGCCGCGGGAGACAGTGTGCAGCAGCAGTTGTTGCCCAGCTTGACGGAGTTGATCACCGCCGTGTCCGCCAAGGCGGCCCAGTGGACGGACGTGGTGAAAATCGGCCGCACCCACCTTCAGGACGCGGTGCCCCTCACCGTGGCCCAGGAGGTGGGGGGCTGGGCAGCCCAGTTGCAGGATGCCGAACGGCGGTTGCGGGACTCCCTGACGGGTCTCCACGCCCTGCCCCTGGGTGGCACGGCGGTGGGGACGGGCCTGGGTGCGCCACAGGGGTTTGGAGAACTGGTATGTGAACATCTGCGCCAGGGGAGTGGGCACAACTGGCACGTGGCCCCCAATCGCTTTGCGGCGATGGGGAGTCACGACGCCCTGGTGGACCTGATGCACCGCATCGGCCAACTGGCCATGGGTCTGCACAAAATTGTCAACGACATCCGTCTGCTGGCCTCGGGTCCCCGGGCCGGTTTTGGTGAATTGCGGCTCCCCGCCAACGAGCCGGGGAGTTCCATCATGCCCGGCAAGGTGAACCCCACCCAGTGCGAAGCCGTGGCCATGGCCACGGTGCAGGTGCTGGGCCAGAGCAATGCCGTCACCATGGCGGGGTGTGGCGGCCATCTGCAAATGAACGTCTACAAACCGTTGCTGGGCTTCAACCTGCTGCGGGCCACGGCCCTGTTGGGGGATTGCTGCCGTTCCCTGCGGGTTCACCTGGTGGAGGGGCTGGAGGTGGACGGTCACCACATCGGCAACCTGCGGGATCGTTCCCTGATGCTGGTCACGGCCCTGGCGCCGGAAATCGGCTACGACGCCGCCGCCCGGGTGGCGCTCCACGCCCATGCCCACCAACTCGGCTTGCGGGATGCTGCCCTGGCCCTGGGTGTCATCACGGCAGAACGGTTTGACCAGGTGGTGAATCCCCAGGCCATGGCTCATCCTGGTGGACAGCGGGCGTCCACCGCCCCTCCACCATCAGCACCATCCAACAGCCTGCCCTGAACGCTGTCCATCTCCCAACCCGGATATGTGAGGAGTCGTCACTTGGCTTCAGGACCAACACTGGACACATCCCGTCCGCGCCTGCTAAGGTGGGTACACGGCCCTGTTCACCACCATGGCAGAAACCAAGCTGACACAAGGCGTTTGGTCCTCTTTGACACCTACTACCGCGAATCTGTTGGTCGACCAGGCTGACAACCAAGCCGTTGATAGCCGCCATGTGAGCAACAACAGGTTACTGCCAAACGCTGAAACCATCGCAGCCATACAGGCTGCCCGGTCTGGCGAGGTGCAGTCTTTCGCCGGCATCAACGCATTACTGGATGACCTTGATGCGGCGGATTGAACGAACGGCCAGGTTCAAGCGAGACTATAAACGAGAGTCCAGGGGCTCAAATAAAGCCCTACTCAAAACCCCCCTGAAAGAGGTGCTGGAGTTGCTCACTGATGGCCAGCCACTTGCCGAACGTATCGCGATCACGCACTAAGTGGAGAATGGCGTGACCATCGAGATTGTCACATCAAGCCGGATTTGATCCTCATCTACCGCATCTACCGTAAGTCTAGCGAGAACATCATTCAACTGGTACGTCTTGGTTCCCACAGTGAATTGGGATTATGAAGACAAATGAGACGAACACCTGCAGAACAAGAATTGAGGACATCTGTGTGGGTGAGCAAGGTGCGCCCCTGGGTTGGGTCAATCTGTCGGCTTCTGTAAAGCCCCATGGATGGTCTGGTGGATCTCGCCTGGATCCTTCCGTGCCATGGTGGCCATGACGAAAACCGCCTTGCCGCCAGAGACCCTGGCCCACGCTTCACTGATCAACTGCTTCTCTCTTGCGTCAGAGCTGTTGTCCGGCGCCCGGTCCTGGCCTTTGTACTCAACCACCAGAAGACGGCCATCCTCCATCAACGCAACAAAATCGGGATAGAACTTGTCGGTTGCGGTTGGCAATGAGAAAGACTTGGAATGACGGGCAACGTTGCGTGTCCAGTATTTCACGCCAGGGAAACTGTCAATCACCATAGCGCACTGTTCTTCCTCGCCTCCCGGCGCACCGTCAAAAGCGGGCACATGGTCCGGCCCCATGAAATGCCTGCTGAACTTGTAGTTACCGCTATATTTGGACACATCTCCATACACTCCATCAAAGAATCTGAACCCAGCGTCAAACGACACCTCCAGCGCCGCTTCCGGTCCCAGGAGGCACTTCTGATAGGCGTTGTTCCGCGCCAGTTGACGGCAAGCCCTGATTTCTCGAGAGTAGCGTTTCTGCCAAACAACATTAGCTAGAAAATCATTGCGCCCAAATACTTCATCTAAGATAATCTTCAAATAGTGAGCTTCCCGGTCATCAATACTCACCCAAATCGATCCATCTTCAGCCAGTAATTCCCGCAGCAATTCCAATCGTGGCCACATTATGGCCAGCCACATGGAGTGTTCCAGTTTATCGTCGTAATGCTCAAAAGCTGCTCCAGTGTTGTAGGGCGGATCAATATAAATGCACTTCACTTGTCCTGCATAATACGGCAGCAACGCTTTCAGCGCCTCAAGGTTATCCCCCTGAATCAGCATGTTTCCCGCATCCCGGTCGCCGTAGCCCAGTTCCGGCGCTTCCTCCAGCAGGCGGGTTGGCGTCTTTTCAGCGGCGCGAACGTCCTCGTCTCGGGTTAGCCAGTGGAGTGTGGGCATTGGCGCGGGGTTCTTGTTCCTGGGGGTGTGGTGTGTGGGGCTGGGCGTGGGGTCACCGCTGCTCAGCTTACCCACCCGCCGCCACCTGAACAGGGACTCAGCCCGCTTCCCATGACTCATCCGGCATGGGGTGCATTTCCATCCAGGTCGTTGGCGCTGGTGGGGTTGCAGCTTTGGGCAGTGGTGGTGGCTGCTGGAGTGGGGCCACTCATCTGGAGACTGGGCCGGGGCTTGGGGCGCTGGGTCTTGATCCAGCCAAATACTTCCCCCTCCCTCTTCCTGCATTGAGAGATTGTCGGTAGCCGGGATGGCCGGTGCTGCGCCAGTCCATGGTGATCCTCCCGCGCCCTTGGTGTGCTGGCCAACATGAGGCGTGAGCCCCGCCAGCACATGAAGGCCACACACCCTTTGGGGTCATAGCCCTTGTCGGCACCCGTGGTTCCGGGGTGCTCCCCTGCCAGAGCGGCCACCATCTGCTGGGCAGCCTGCCGTAGCCGTTCGCCACCCTCAAGCGGCTATCCACCACTATCCACCACCAAGTGGTGGCGGTTTCCATGAGGACGTGACCCGGGAAGCTGAGCAAGGCGGCATGGGCCTTGCTACGACGCGCCGGGCATCAGGACCTGGGTGCTTGCCCATGGCTGGAATCTACCGTTCTGGTGGCCCTTGTTTGGGGTGGCGGTGCGACCCCTGCTCCTCACCACGCTTCACGGCACACGGGTACGTCCTGGCCGTCTGGTTGACCCTACCCATGCCGCCGCCCCATGGGGGCTGGAACCGGAGCCGACCATTGCGGGATGTCTTCAACCCCAGTTCTGGATAAGTTCAGGAGGCGCCTGGGATACTGGCTGGGGCCAGGCTTTAGCAGCGTGTCAACGGCGCGGCCACACCACGGTGCAGCCCATGCCCCCATCCCCCGGCTCCGCATCGTGGAAGCGCTCCACCTGGTCTGTGCTCTTCAGCCAGTCCTGGAGGCCCCGCTTGAGACGACCCGTGCCGATGCCGTGAATCACCCAGATGGGACCGTTGCAGCGGCTGAGTTGATCCGCCACGG
Organism: Synechococcus sp. SB0668_bin_13; assembly: GCA_009836025.1. GTDB lineage: Bacteria > Cyanobacteriota > Cyanobacteriia > PCC-6307 > Cyanobiaceae > Synechococcus_B. The sequence goes on from VXWH01000118.1 coordinate 5,993, forward strand.
CGGACTCCGCCTCATGGAGCCGGAATCCACGCAGGTCGATGGTGTTGGCGGCACAGCGCACCTCCAGCCCAGGGGCCAGGGACTGGCGGTGGGTCACCTGCACAGAGGGGGCAGGGCGGGCCTCGTCCCCATTCAGGAACTCCACATCGTCCACATGGGCCTGGAGACGCATGGGACCGCAGCGTAGCTCCAATATCCGGCCGTCGTCTTTCACGTTCACCACCTCAGCCGCCTTGCCCAAACGCTGCAATCGCACCCTCATGCCCACATGGGGTGACCACCCCTGTGGGGACGGCAATCGGCGCGACGGATCCACCGCAGTGGCGCTCTGCCCGTTCTGGGCTTGTTTGAGGGCCTTCAGACGTTGACCAGCCCGGCGGGCCTGCTCTCCATCCGGCGTTCCGTGGCGCAGGGTGCGAATGATCCGGGCCACCTCCTGCTGGGCAGTCTGGATGGAGTCCTCCAACTGCTGCTGCCGTTGCTGCTGCTGCCGGGCAATTTCATTCTGTTGCCGCTGCCAATGGCTAAGCACCTGGGCGTGGAGTTGTTCCGTGCGGGCCAGGAGGGCGGCGGCGGCGGCGGCGGCCTTGTTCTGTTGTTGCCGTTGCTGCTCCAGCCCGCTGATGATGGAACTCGCCTCACCCACCTGCTGGGGCTTGAGCAAGGCCCGAGCCTGGCTGAGAAGCGCTGGATCCAGACCCAGCCGCTGGGCAATGGCCAGGGCGTTGCTGCGACCGGGAATGCCCCATTGCAACTGATAGGTGGGGGCCATGGTGGCCTCGTCAAAGGCGACGGAGGCGTTTTCAAAGCGGTCGTCCTCATATTTGAGCGCCTTGAGGGCGCTGCAGTGGGTGGTGGCCATGGTGAGGCGGACCCGATCCGCCATGTGGCGCAACAGGGCGATGGCCAGGGCGGACCCTTCGCTTGGATCCGTGCCAGCCCCCAACTCGTCCAGCAGGACCACACCATTGATGCTGGCCGTGGGTGAGGCCTCAACAGCCGCAAGGATCCGCGCCAGTCGCTTGATGTGGCCACTGAAGGTGGAGAGGTTTTGCTGGAGGGACTGCTCGTCACCGATGTCGGCAAGCACCAGGTCAGCCCATGGCAGCCGGGCCGGGCCGGCGCAGAGCACCGGCAGCCCGGCCCGGGCCATGAGGAGGGCCAGGCCCAGGCTTTTGAGAACGACAGTCTTGCCGCCCGTATTGGGTCCAGTGATGGCCACCACCCGCTGATGGGGATGTACCTGAATATCCACCGGCACCACATTGGCCCCACCAGCCTGCTGTTGTCCCACCAGCAGCGGATGACGCAACTGCCGCAGCAGGATGGGCTCCTGGGCCACCTCGGTTGCATCAGCCTTCAGGCTGGTCTCCAGGAAGTCCGGTTGAACGCCCCCCATGGCGGCGCCATAGCGCCCCCGCGCCATAGCCGTGTCAAGCCGCAGCAGGGCTGCACAGATGTCCAGAAGCGGTTGGGCATCATCAGCCACCAGTTGACTCAATTGCCGCAGCACCTGCTCTTCCTCTTGCCGCTCCTGGGCCTCCAGGTCACGGATGCGGTTGCCCAGGGGCACCAGCACCTGGGGCTCCACGAACAAGGTGTTGCCGGAGGTGGAGCTGTCATGGACCAGACCGGGCAACTGGTCCAGGGTGCCGGACTTGAGGGCCACCACGGCCCGCCCATGGCGGGAGGAGATGATGGTGTCCTGCAGCACCGCCTGATGACGTCGCAGCAGCATATGGAGTTGTTGACGCAGTTCAAGGCGCTGCTCGCCCAGTTGGCGGCGCACCGCCGCCAGGGCGCTGCTGGCGCGATCCGCCACATGACCACCCTCCTCCAGGCAATGATTCAGACGCCGCTCCAGTTGGTGCAGGCCATGAAGCTGGGCCAGGCAGGCGGTGGTCACCGGCAGCCGGTGGGGATCGTTGATCTGACGCCGCAGTTTGCGCACAGCGGCCATGGTGGTGGCCACCCCCAGCAGCGCCTCCCCTGTGGCAATGCCTCCCTTGCAGCAACGCTCCACCAGGGGATTGAGGTCCACCACGCCCCGAAAGTCCAGCCCCCCCTCCAACTGCTGATCCCGCTCCAGCAACTCCCGGGTTTCCTGTTGAAGCCGCTGGCTCCAGGCCAAATCAGCGGGCAGGGACAACCGCAGCAGGGCCTGGCGACCCATGGTGGTGGAGGCAAAGCCGGCCAGATGTTGGCACAGTTCCGGCCATCCCAGCAGTTCCAGGGCCTCTTCCTGAATCGCTGGCAGGGATTGGGCAGGTTTGTTAGGACAATTCAAGTCAGTGGTGGCGCGGATTCGAGAGTATTGAGAGCGTTCACTCATACTGTAAAGACACGAACTCCTGGGCACCACGAAAAATCGCCGTCCCTCCGCCTGAGAATTTCTTCTGCCTGATGAAAACCTACTCCACAACTGACTTTCTTATGGTGCGAGGACATCCCATGGGGGAAGGTTGTCCAATTTTTCATGGTAACCTTCTGTGTCCGTAATTCCGATTGTCCTGGAGACGGTAGTCCAGGCGGGGCGTCAGGATTTAGAAGTGACCAGGGATTCCATGAGCCGGTTACGCAGTTCCCTCATGTCTTCCCGCTGCCTGGCCTCCATGGACACCAGAGCATTTTGCACGTCATGGAGGTCCTCTTCCTGCCTGGCCTCACTGGCCCTGATTTCCCGCCAGATGACCCCTAGGGCGCTGTGACGCCCGCCGCCACGTGGTGCCCCTGCCAATAGCCACGCCAGTCAGGTACTGCCAGCCC
>VXWH01000091.1 GCA_009836025.1 Synechococcus sp. SB0668_bin_13
TATGGTTGTTATTGGGTTTATTAGGAAAGATTTAATAATTTTAGGCAGCGATTTAATTATTACGATAATTATTTCTAAGAAAGATTTAACAACCTCAATCATTATCTTGTTGAGATAAGATCTCAGAACATGGCCCCATTGGGGGACATCTTCTTCGCTTGCGATTTGTTTTTTGTTCCCTTGGGGGTCTTTGGTAATGGGTCCATTGGAGACGGGGCGAGAACTCATGGAGGAGGGTGACAATTCAATGTTTAATCATAGGCCAAAGCACTGGCCTTTTCTCCTCTTCCCGCCTCGCCAACCAACCCCGAGTGGCGCAGCAGCGCTTCCGTGGAGGGTTCGCGCCCACGAAAGGCGTGGAACATCGCCCCGGCGTGCCGGCTGCCCCCCAGGCTCAGCACCGTATCCCGGTATCTTTTGCCCAGGGCGCGGATGGCCGCTTCATTCTCCAACCCCACCTCCTCGAAGGCGGCAAAGGCATCCGCGCTTAACACTTCAGACCATTTATAGGAGTAATACCCGGCAGCGTATCCCCCCGCAAAAAGATGTTCAAAGCTGCAGATGGTGGCGTCTTCGGCAATGGGGGGCATGGCGGACAGGGCTGTGGCGATGCGGCGCCATGTTCCTTCCGGTGATTCTTCACCGTCAGGCCGCCAGTGGGCATGGAGTGTTACATCACCCTGGGCAAAGCTCAATTGCCGCAACATGGCCGTGCCCGCCATGAAGGTGCGGGCGGCGCTGATTTTTGCAAACTCGGCTTCCGGCAGGGGGGCTCCGGTTTGCCAGTGGCGGGCCATGGCCATGATGGTGGGCCGGTCATAGCACCAGTTCTCCATGAACTGGCTGGCCAGTTCGATGGCGTCATCCTCCACCAGGTTGAGACCAGCGGCCTGGGGCCGATCAACGGTGGTGAGCATGTGCTGCAGGCCATGGCCGAATTCATGGAACAGGGTGCGCACGTCCATGAAGGTCATCAAACTGGGGGCGCCGTTGACCGGTGGCGTTTGATTGCAGATCAGATACGCCACGGGGGGAACCATCCGGCCGTCTTCGTTCCGCTGCCGCACCAGGCATTCATCCATCCAGGCCCCACCGCGTTTCTGTCCAGGCCGTGCATAGGGATCCAGATAGAAGGCGGCAATGGGGGCATTCTTCTCCGGATCCACAACCCGGAAAAAACGCACGTCCCCGTGCCATGTGGGGACCTCGCCGTCGGCCGCCAGGATGCGAACGGCAAACAGCCGTTCACAGAGATCAAAGAGGCCCTCCAGCACTTGCTCCAGGGGAAACCAGGGGCGCAGGGCTTCGCTGTCCAGATCAAAGCGGCGGCGGCGCAACTGCTCGCTCCAGTAGGACACGTCCCAGGGTTGCAGGCGCTCCCCTTCAGGGGCGCCCATCTCCTGGGCCAACCGGCCCAACTGCTCCAATTCCCTATCCGCCACCGGCCGACTGGGGCGGCGCAAGTCCTCCACCAGCTTCTCGATCTCTTCCACGGATCCGGCCATCTTGCGCACCAGAGACACCTGGGCCCAGGTGGGGTAGCCCAGCCGTTGTGCCTGCTGGTGGCGCAGGGTCAGGATTTCGTGGAGGAGGGGATAATTATCCGTGTCCCCGGTTGATGCCCGGCTCACATGGGCCCGGTAGGCCTGCTCCCGCAGGCGGCGGTGGCGGCAATAGCGCAGAAAGGGGCCGTAACGGGGCAGGTCCAACCCCAACTGCCATGGACCAGCCGCTGCGGTGGCCTCACCGTGGCCCGCCTCACGGGCTGCTGCGGCCATGAGCTCCCGCAGGCTCCCGGGGAGGCCGTCCACCTCCTGGGGATCCCTGAGCAGGAGGCTCCAGGTCCTGGTGGCATCCAGGACGTGGTTGCTGTAGCGGGTGGACAACTCCGCCAAGCGGGTGCTGGCGGCATTGAACGCCTGGCGCTGTTCCGGCTCCAGCCCCACCCCTTGCAACTCCATGGCCTGTATTTCCGCCGTCAGGATGCGCTGCTGCGCCCCGTCCAACAGCAGCCCTCCATCCCGGCGCCGCTGTTGCAATTGCCGCAGGGCGTTGTAGAGGGGCCTGCTTTGGCCCAGACGGTTGGTAAAGCGCACCACGGCAGGTTGTTGTTGGCTGTACACGTGGCGCAGGGCGTCGCTGTTGCAAACCCCCATCAGGTGGTTCACCACGCCCCAGGCCCAGCGGAGCCGCTCCTCGACGTGGTGCAGGGGTTCCATCACCTGCTCCCAGGTGGGGGCTTCCAGCGTGGCCAGCCTGGCCTCATGGCGGGCAAGGGACGCCTCCAACTGCCCCAGGAGTTCCGGCATCCCCACCCCGATGACCTCGGGAGTGAATTGCCCATAGGGGGGAAGGCCCCGGCCAAGGAGCAGGGGGTTGGGGGCGCTGGTCATGGGATGCCGGGTGTGCAGTGCCTGCTGGACCAGTGTAGCGTCCTGGAGATGGATTTACAAAGACGTTAGATGACTTTCGCCAGGAAAGCTATTTCCAGGACACTACACTGATTCTTCAACCTACAAAGTTAGTGAACCACAAAATAGTATGATCGAAACACCATAAAGATAATTTTATCAAAGCGCCAATCAGGAAAAGAGTTCCGCCAGACAAAAGGGCGAGAAGAAAAGCGAGAAAGTCCAAAAAGCTCGATGTTAAGCCCATTGACTGCGTCGATTGGCCTACACAGGGGAATATCTTAACAATATTTCGGCGGGTTATTGCCGGGCTGCCCTGGCGGAGGCTCCGGAGCATCGATACGATCCAGGACAGCACGCCTTCCGTCGCGCCATGAAATCCGGGCTGCGTCTCCATCCGGTGGACCTGGGGGCCGTTGTGGCCATGACCCTGGCCGCGGCCGGCCTGCTCTGGAGCCCCAAGCTGGTGAGCGGCCTGGCCGCCGCCGGCGGTCAGCTTGAACCCATTGCGGTGATTGTGGACATCAAGCACGTCCCCGTAGCCGATCCAGGGGGCCTCCTGGCCAGCATCAAGGAGGAGGGGGAAACACGACTTGTGGTGCGCAACCAGCCCTCCGGAACCCTTCAGGTTCTGGATGGGCGACTGCGGCAGCGCCTCACGGTGCTGGCGGACGGCAGCACGATTCCGGATCCCAATCAGAAGGAGTTCGCCACCTTTGATGCCCAGTTGTTCCTCCAGGGTCAGGGGCAGGAAACCAGAACGGGGTTTGCCCTGGGGGACACCAACCTCAAAATTGGCGTTCCCATTGAAGTTGAGGGCAGGTTGTACCGCCTTAAAGGCGTGATCAGCGGGCTGGCCAGGGGGAACGGCTGATGGGGAATCACCGCAAGCGTGCGTTGCTGTTGGGGTTGGCGCTGCCCCTCCTGTCAACGCCTGCAAGTTACGGCCAGGGCCTGCTGGACCTCCTGAACCAGGTGGCCTACGGTGAAGCCGTCATGGCGGAGTCCCAGGGCGCTGCCCAGGGGGTGGCGCAAATCCCTTCTCTGCCAACATCCTCTACAAGGCCGGATACGGGACCGGAAGACCCCGCCACCGCCTCCCCTGGGCCGCGGCCCGTGGAGAGCCACCGGGTTGAGCCGCGCCTGGCGCGCCCCCCATGGCTGTCGCCGCCCCCCCCGCTGGCTGCCCTCGTCCGCCTGGAACCCCATGTGAGTTGTGCCCCGCTGCAGAGGGACGTGCTGGCCATCCTGGGGGGCGAACACGCCGTCTGGAGCGTGACGGTTGCCGATCCCGTCGGACGTCTGCTGGCGGACGTGAACGGCCGGGTGCCCCGCATCCCCGCCTCCAACCAGAAACTCATCAGCACCGCCCTGGCCGTTGACCGCCTGGGTGTGAACCACCGCCTCAAAACCTCTCTCTGGCGTCTGCCCAACGGCACCCTCCGACTGGAAGGGGAGGGGGACCCCGGCTTCGGCCCGCAGCAGGTGACCCGCATGGCCACTGCCCTTTCCGGCCACGGCGTGAGCACGGGCACCGTCAGCATGGAGTTTGAAGAGCTGGGTCCCGGCAACTGGTGGCCTGCCGATTGGCACAGTGCGGATCGCAACTGGGATTACGGCGCCCCGGTGACCCGACTCGCGGTGAGCGCCAACAGCAGCGGCGATTACGCGGTGTACGATCCCCCAAAACGTCTGGCGGGGATCTGGAGCCAGGTGCTCGGCCGGCAGGGGGTTGGTTTTGCGTGGGCGGAGGTGCCTGCCGACTCCCCCAACCCCCAGGGCAGTCAGTTGATCCACGAGGAGTTGTCCCGGCCGCTGCAATCCCTGGCCACCAGGGCCAACACGGAGAGCCACAACAACACTGCGGAGGTGCTGCTCAGGGTGGGCAGTGGGTCGTGGAACCTGTCTCACGCCAGCCGGATCACCTTGCAATGGCTCAAGGAGAAGAACCTGCCGGTGGACGGGGTCGCCATTGCCGACGGCAGCGGTCTGAGCCGCTCCAACCGCAGCACCACCCGCCTCTACACCAGTCTCCTGCTCACCATGCAGCACCACGCCCATGGGGGGAACTGGTATCGGACCATGGCCGTGGCCAATCGCACGGGAACCCTGGAGCGTTTTTCCAGTTCACCATCCCTGACGGGGAAGTTTGTGGGGAAAACGGGCACCATTCGCGGCGTGAAGGCGCTCTCCGGCCGGATGGACACGCCCCATGGCTATCGGTTTTTCAGTCTGCTGGCCAACGGTTCAGCGGAGCCCCGCTCCCGCATGGCGGACATTCTGGAGGCGGTGCTCAGGCACTCTTCCTGTCCTCGCGTGTTCTGAGCTGGTTGGCGGCGACAGTCCCCTGGTGAACGGTCCGTTGCCGTGGCGTCGCCGTTGGCCGGCCGTGGGCGTGGTTGTCCTGAAACTCCTGGCGCCTGGCGCCCACGACCTGCTGAAGGTCCCGCAGCCTACCGTTGAGCTCGTCCAGCACCTGCCGGGCATAGCGATCAGCCCCCTGCCTGGTGGCCGCAGCTTGTCGCGTCAACTCTTCGCAATGGGCACAGGTCTTCTGGCGTAACGCCTGCATCTCCTGCTGGACGTCCTCAACTTCACGCTGGGCCAGTTCCTTCAGTTTGATCTTCTCCTGATTGAGGCGCTCCAACTCCTGCAGAGCCTGGAGGCGCTGCTGCTCCAGTTGCTGGTGCTGCTGCTCCTTGCGGGCGATGTACTCCTGCTCCAGTTGACTGCGGCGGGCCGCGAACTGCTGCTCGGCTTGCGCAAGGTTCTTCTGCAGCGCCTGCTCCTTCTGGGCAACGGCCTGCCGGGCCTTGTCCAGCAGCACGTCCCGTTGTGCCGCCGCCTCTGCCATCACCTGCCGGGCCCGGCGTTCAGCCTCGTGGACGGATTGCTGGATCAACTGTTCCCGCCTTTCCCTGGCCTCCTGAACGAGGGATGCCCCCTGGCTACGGGCCTGCTTCACGTAGTCCCGCCGCTGCTCGATCAAGGTTTGGGCCTGCTGAAACAACGGGGGGAAACTCTCGCGAATCTGGCTCAGGGCCTCAACGGTTTCCTCCTCGTCCACCAGCAGCATCCCGGTGAGGGGAAGGCGAAGGCCTTGCAGGATGATCTCCTCCAGTTGATCCAGTTGATCCAGGGTGAGGCCGGGTTCTTTGCTGGGGGATGACACAGGAGACGGGTCCATGGCGCAGGGAGGGACGGCTAACCCGAATTAAAGTGCCTGCTCAGGTCTTCCGCCACTGCTGCAGGGACCATATGAGACACGTCACCGCCAAAGCGGGCCACTTCCTTGACCACGGAACTGCTCAGGAAGCTGTGGCGGGCCGCCGTGGCCAGAAACAGGGTCTCCACCGTGTCGCACAGGGAGGAGTTGGTGTGGGCCAGTTGCAGTTCGAATTCAAAGTCGCTCAGGGCCCGCAGGCCCCGCAGGATGATGGCGCAACCTTGCTGACGGGCAAAATTGGCCGTCAGGCCGTCGAAGCTTTTCACGGAGACGTTGGCCAGATCCGCTGTGGCCAGCCGCAACTGCTGCTTCCGCTGTTGCAGGGAAAACGCCGGGGTCTTGCCGGGATTGCGCAACACGGCCACAATCACCTGGTCAAAGAGGCGGCTGGCCCGCTGCATCAGGTCCAGATGGCCGAGGGTAACAGGGTCGAAGCTGCCAGGGTAGAGGGCGCGCACGATGGGCAAGGGTGAGGCCCCAGGTGGGGATGGCTGCCACACTAAATTGGCCACAACTGCGGTCAGTCCCCATGGATCTCGATGTTGCGGCTAAAATGGCCCTGTTGAAAACAATCCCCCATGGCCTGTTCATCTGTGGGGTGGCGGAAGGCGGGGTGGTCAACGGCTTTACGGCAAGCTGGGTGACCCAGGGATCCTTCAAGCCTCCCCTGGTGGTGATGGGTGTGCGGTCCGATTCCACCAGCCACGGCATGATTCAGCGCACGGGCCGCTTCAGCTTGAACGTGATGGAGGTGGGGCAACAGGAGGTGGTGGCCAGGTTCTTCCGCCCCCAGGCGGCTGTTGGGGGTCGTCTGGCCGAGGTTCCCTATCGCCTTGGCGTCCTGGGGCTGCCGCTGCTGGAGGATTGTCTGGGGGGGCTGGAATGCGAGTTGGCGGGCCATGTGGCCGCCGGTGACCACACCGTCTTTGTGGGCGAGGTGAAGGCCGCGGCGCTGCACCGGGAGGGGGAGGCCCTCACCCTGGCCCACACCCGCTGGACCTATGGGGGCTGAAGCCACAGACACCCGTGTCCGTGACGCGCCCGGCGCCATGGCGGGCGGCCTGCTGCAGAATCCGGAGGAACGGGAGACCCGGCTGCGGGAGATTCCCCTGGAGCCGGGGTGCTATCTGATGCGGGACCGGGATTCCCGTGTCCTCTATATCGGCAAAGCCAAAAAGCTGCGGACCCGTCTGCGAAGCTATTTCCGTGGCCATGAACTGCTCAGCCCCAGAATTCAACTCATGGTGCGTCAGATCCATGACTTTGACTTCATCGTGACGGATAGTGAAGTCGAGGCGCTTGTGTTGGAATCCAATCTCATTAAAGAGCATCAGCCCTATTACAACATACTCCTCAAGGACGACTCCAGCTACCCCTATCTTTGTATCACCTGGAGCGAAGACTATCCCCGCATTTTTATTACGCGGCGACGGCGACGGCGCTCTCCCCAGGATCGCTTCTACGGTCCCTACGTGGACGCGGGTCTTCTGCGCACCACCCTGGCCCTGGTGAAGCGGGCCTTCCCCCTGCGTCAACGCCCCCAACCCCTGTACCGGGATCGAACCTGTCTGAATTTCCACATCGGCCGCTGCCCTGGCGTGTGCCAGCAGCGCATCAGCCCCGAGGACTATCGCGCCACCATCCAGAACGTGGCCATGGTGTTTCAAGGGCGCAACGAAGAGTTGCGGGCACGCCTGCAGGAGCAGATGATTCGTGATGCCGAACGCCTGGATTTCGAGAAGGCGGCGCGGATTCGGGATCAGTTGCAAGGTCTGGATCAACTGACCGTCCATCAGAAGATGTCCCTGCCGGACGACCGTCTCAGCCGGGATGCCGTTGCCATGGCCGCCAACGATCAACTGGCCTGTGTGCAGTTGTTTCAAGTGCGGGCCGGCAAGCTGGTGGGACGCCTTGGCTTTGACCTTGACCCCCAGGCGGCGGCGCCGGGTTATCTGCTGCAGCGGGTGTTGGAGGAACACTACAGTTCTGTTGAACCCAGCGAGATTCCCCAGGAAGTCTGTGTGCAACATCCCCTGCCACAGGCGGATACGCTGACGGAATGGCTGAGCCGGAAGCGGCAGCGCAAGGTGCGCATCCTCACGCCAAAGCGGCAGCAGAAAGCCGAGCTGGTGGAGTTGGTGGAGCGCAACGCCGGCTTTGCCCTGCAGCGGGCCCAGCGCAGTTCCCAGGAGCAGCAACTGGCCCTTGAGGATCTGGCCCAGCTTCTGAACCTGGATCATCCCCCGCGCCGCATTGAGGGCTATGACGTCAGTCACGTTCAGGGTAGTGACGCTGTGGCCAGTCAGGTGGTGTTTGTCCAGGGTCTGGCGGCACGCCAGCACTACCGTCGCTACAAGCTGAAGTCCGGCAGCGTTGCCCCCGGCCACAGCGATGATTTCATGGCCATGGCGGAGGTGATGCGGCGGCGCTTCCGGCGCTGGTCCCGGGCGAAAGCCGCGGGAGAGGACGTGGAGCAGCACCGCCGCCATGGTTCTCACCCACTGGATCCCGTCGGCCTCGGTGACTGGCCTGATCTGGTGATGATTGACGGGGGCAAAGGCCAGCTCTCCGCCGTGATGACTGCCCTGCACCAGCTTGGACTGGCGGAGGATCTCCATGTTTGCGCCCTGGCCAAACGGCGGGAGCAGGTGTTTCTGCCCGGCTCCCGGGAGCCCCTGGACAGTGAACCGGACCAACTGGGCATCCTGCTGCTGCGTCGCCTGCGGGATGAGGCCCATCGCTTTGCCGTCACCTACCACCGGCAACAGCGTCGGGATCGCATGAAGCGCTCTCGCCTCAGCGAGGTGCCTGGTCTGGGACCCAAACGGAGCCGCACGCTGCTGAGCCGTTTTCACTCCCTGGACGCCGTTCAACTGGCCTCGGCGGAGCAGATTGCCCAGGTGGAGGGGATTGGCCCTGGGGTGGCCCGTCAGGTGTGGGAGTTTTTCCATCCCCAGGGCTGAAGGGAACCGGAGCCGGTTTACGGATCGCAGAGGTCTGATCGCGAGAACGCCTCTCCCCGTGCAGCAGCCCCAACCCCGGAGGCCGGGATGTTCTGCGCTGCGTTCAGGTCTGCATTGGCCCGGTAACCGCAGCTTGTGCAGTGGAAAGTGG
>VXWH01000130.1 GCA_009836025.1 Synechococcus sp. SB0668_bin_13
AAAATGGGCAAAGTCGACATTCCTGACTCCATGCCCACCATCCCAAACCCCTCCTGACCTTATCCAAAACTCGGGTTAATTAGACTTTAGAAGGAAAAGATTGGACAACTTCAAAAGGGGGCACACAAGGACGCCTGGAAAAATCCCCGCCCCCAACCAAAGGCTTGCCAGCCTACGGAAGTCCTCGCCGAGTGAGACTTTCCCATGGCGAGAAAGGTGTGCTATGGGGAAGGTGCCTGATTTTCCTGGTGTCCATGTGGCTGCTTTCTCTCAAGTGGACAGAGTTACCCGAAGCAATTCCGGTAACTCCTCTATGGGCCGCATATTCTCCAGTTTTTTTGTAATTTTGTATGTGACCGACTGGCCTTCGGCCATGCGTACAAGCCGCCCGGCGCCTTCTTCTGCAACTTCGCCCTTCCGCCAGATGTTGAAGACAATCTGGTGCGGGCAGATGCCGAGGCACAACAAGTAGTCATAGCGGCGATCCAGCCGGACATGATTGAACTGGAAGGTACCATTGGCGCCGAGAGAGGCTGTCTTGACCTCAAAACGGCGCTCACTGATCTGCAGATCCGTTGCGCTGGTCCGTCCGCCATTCAAAACTTTGATGCCCACGGATCCGAGGTACCGTCGAATAAATTCTTCGCCGATCTCGCCCCGGTTGGTGTTGCCCAGCCGGCGGTATCCGGCAAACGGCGAATTCCTCCAGATGTCCTTCGGGGAATGTTCCTGGATGATGTTGGCCAAGAGATCAACAGCATTCATGCGGGAGACTCCCAAAGCCCTCTGGACTCGCCACGTTTCCAGAATACCAGAAAGTAGGAGTGATTCTTGCGAGCATGTACTTGTCGTACAGCACAACTGATTCCTGGTCGGTTGTTTCGCATAACAACAAATAGATCTTCCGCGACGTATCCCATATCAGTATATAGTTGTATAATTTCGACATGGGTAAACCGCTGGCGGTTCGAGCAGACTTCGTCCTGGCACTTGACAATCAGTACTCCGCGATCCCGCAAAACTCGATAGGCTTCCCTCCCTGCACTTCCGTAAAGATCCAAAACTGCTTCGTGGTACTTACTTCCCGTCTGATTCCCACTTCTGTTGTTGCGGTAGTGTTCCTCGAACGGTGACTGGGTTTTGTGGGCAGTGCCGCCAGGGGTGTGCATGTAGGGCGGGTCTAGCACAACACAGTCGATCTCACCGTCTTTATAGGGCAGATCCCGGCAATCCACGCCGTCCTGGATGTCCGTTGCCAGAACCTTGTACCTGGCTGGGGGGACATGTCGCCAGAAAACACCTTTGCCATAGGTCACGTCTGCAACGGTACTCCCATTGTTCACGTAAAGCGTGAGAATGCGTGGAAACATGCGGTCGTTGCCGTCGGCAGATGCGCTCAGCACCAGATCGTTCGTCGCTTTACCGTTACGGACGCGCCGCCGGGACCTCACCCGACTGCGGATGCCCGCGCCAATCTCCGGCGCCTCGGCCATGGCCAACTGGCTGTCACTCGTCACCGGGTCAACTCCCAAAGAAAACGGAGGGGGTGGGATTCGAACCCACGAACGCTTGCGCGTTGACGGTTTTCAAGACCGTTGCCTTCAACCACTCGGCCACCCCTCCACTCCGTTGTGCTGCCCAAGAGGGCCACAGGATTCTGCCACAGCCGTGGGCTGTTTGCTGCTGCCTATCAGCCCACTTGCTGTTGATGTGGTGTCAGGGTGTCTTCTCCGGCATCAGACACTTGTCCGAGTCGCAGGCCATGGGGCCAGCCTCGGCCTGGCCGCCATGGTCATGCCGTTGTAGCGCGGCGAAGAAATCCTCCTGGCGGCGCCGTGTTGACACGGCGGCATGGAGTTGGTCGTACACTGCCTTGCTGATGGGTTCGAAGGGGAGGCGCGGAAACGTGGCATTGGCGTCAAACCGGGCCAGCAGCGCTGCGGAGATGTAGCCGCCATCGGTGTGGATGGCCTGGTGAATGGCCTCGGCCAGGGGGTGAATTTCCTCCTCCCGCAGTTCAATGGTGGCGCTTGTGTTGTGTCCTGTGTAAAACCGCTGCACCTGCATGTAGAAATCAAACTGCGCCGTGGCGGAAAACCGGCTCAGGTCCACCTGATCCGCCCCGGGCAGATTGGCCCAACTGACCGCCGTGGGGATCTCCACCAGCCATTCCGTGCAACGGGGATCAAAGGGATCATCCAGCAGGCGGCCTTGGTCGTCCTTATCGGTCTGGGAGGGAACGACGGCGTAGCCATAGTCCATGCAGGCCAGGGCGACGGGATCGTTCTTGCGGAAGGTGATGCGGCGGATAAACCGCTGGGACTTTGGCGGATGCCAGCCTGGGCTGGCCCCCGTGAGCAGGCTCTTGGTGCCGGCCGGCTGAACCGTGGTGCAGCGATTGGGGACTCTGAGGCCATGCTCCTTGCAATACTCCTCCACCGTGTTTTGCACCACCTGGCTCCAGCGGCGCAGAAATTCCGCCTCCTGATCCAGAAACCGGCGGCCAGCCGCGTGGCGGGGGCGCCCTTCCAGCCACCAGTGGAGCCATGGGGCGCCAAAGGCGTGGACAAAGAAGTCGAAGAGACCCGTGAAACTCACCCCCACAATCGGATCCAGTTCACGGCTGCGCTGGTAGCGTTCCACAACAAAGCGATGCTTGAGGAGCACCGCTGCCGCCAGCGCGGCGGCTTGGAAGGCTTTCTCCTGTCCCTGCCGGTCTTGCGGGGAAATCAGGTTGAGATGTACCTCCGAGAGGTTGCAATGGAAGTCTGAACCAATGATTTCTCCGCAGGGATTGAGCCCGTAACGGCTCAGGCGATGCTCCATCTCCACCGACGGGATCGGCCCATGGTTCAACTCCAGCCAGTGGGCAGCCTCCTGGCGTCCCTGGTCACAGTAGATATCAACGAACTCCTGCCGTAACTCGGCTGTGGTCAGCAGGTCGGCATTGGCCCGGGCGATGGCCTCCGGAGCGAATTGAATGGCCCCCTCGCCGGAGTGGTACTGCCGCCGCACCGCATCCTCCATCACCGAGTAGGTGGGGCGTCCATGGAACACACGGGTGTGGTTGGCCATGCGCAGGGCATCCCGCTCGGGGTCGATGCGCCAACTGCCGTCCGGCCCCTGTTGCCAGAGGTTGTCTTTCGCGCCTGCCGCCAGGGCATCTTCCGCTGCGAATTGGCGCATCCCCGCGGAGCGACGGATATTGCCCGCCACGATGGTGACCGCTGCCTCGTCAATGAGCAGGCAGCACTCCACGGAATTGAGTTGCCGCCCCAGGGCCCCGTTCAGAATGGTTGCCACCCGACCGAAGAGATCCTGGAGCTTGACGGGATTTGCCACCCCGCCAAAGCCCTTCAGAGGTTCGCCAACGGGACGCACATGCCCGAGGTCCACCGTGATCTGCAACGGTGCGGCCGCCGTCAGCGTCCCGTCACTGGCCAGGCACAGCAGCTTGCGATAGGCCTCAACCCACCCCTGGCGACTGTCCCCCACCGTGATGGACGCACGGGACCCCTGGATCCGGACCGTGGTGGTTTCCTGACGGTCCCGGGGAGGACGTTGCCCGATGGGGGTGACCCGGACCACCCGGAGCCGGTTCAGGATGGGAGGGAGTTGTTGAATATGGCGGGGTTCAATGACGGCCCCGGTGCCGCAGCCCATCATGGCCAGGTCCATCATCAGGGCAAAGGCGTCCCAATCCACCAGGTTGGTTGAGGTGCAGTTGTAGGCCCCGGAAAAGTTCTCGGGTCTGCCCACCCAGGGGGTGCCGCCAATCCAGAGCCAGCGGCCTGCTGGCAGGGCCTTGAGTTGCGCCTGCTGCTGACGCAGCAGGTCCACCTGATCCGGCCGCAGTTGGCCCAGTCGCGCCAAGCCCTCCACCGTGCGCCTGGTCACCTCGGCCCAGGTTTCCCGCGCTTGGGGCAGCCTACGGCTGTAGGTGCGGAAAAACACCGGACAGGCCGCTGGAGCTGTGTCCGGAAACGCCATCTGGTCCTTGCTTGGTGCCGTGTGTACAGGCGCCGCCGAAGCGGGCGCCAAGTTCTCGTGACCACCGGCGGCGGTGAGAGAGGGTGCTGTGTCCATCAGCAGAGACAATGGAGGCTGGGCCATGGATTTTCCAGATGAAGAGTGCAGTTCTGCATCTGACCCAGGCTGTTCTGGGATACAAGCCCTGCCATTACGGTGATGTTGGATGTGCTATGACTGGGCAGTGCAATACCCAAGCGCCGTCGCTGCCGGTCCAGTAGAGACGTAAAGCCGCCTGTGGAGTTGTGAGTAAGATGGGTCGCCCGCATCCAGCCATGGAGCAGGAACCCGCCTGAACAAGAAGGCAGTCTGCCGAATCTGCTGAATTTGAGAAGAAATCCCCGCCTTTAGGACGTGAAGGAGGTCAACTGTCAGGTCTGTGCGGTACAGGCGCCTCCTGAGCGGGCATCTGGTTCTCGTGGAATCGCTTGGACCGAGAGTGCTAAACTCAACCCATTCCATAAAGGATGGAGCACGCACGCCAGGCAGATCTTGTGGGCAGCAGTGAGACCAGCGCCACCGGGCCAGCCGGGGAGACTTCGGAGCAGGAGCAGGCGGCGGCGGTGGCCAGGCGCCGCAATTTCGCCATTATTTCCCACCCCGACGCCGGCAAGACCACGCTGACGGAAAAACTCCTGCTCTACGGCGGTGCCATTCAGCAGGCAGGCGCTGTTCGCAGCCGGGGAGAGCAACGGCGGGTGACGTCCGACTGGATGGAACTGGAGAAACAGCGTGGCATCTCCATCACCTCCACCGTTCTGCAGTTCGACTATGGTGCCCACACCATCAACCTGCTGGACACCCCCGGCCACCAGGACTTTTCCGAAGACACCTACCGCACCCTGGCGGCGGCCGACAACGCGGTCATGCTGGAGGATGCCGCCAAAGGTCTGGAGCCGCAAACCCGCAAGCTTTTTGAGGTGTGCCGCCTGCGGCGCATTCCCCTGTTCACCTTCATCAACAAGATGGATCGGCCGGGGCGGGAACCCCTGGAACTCGTGGACGAGATCGAGCAGGAGCTGGGGCTACTGTGCTGGCCGGTGAACTGGCCCATCGGCAGCGGTGATCAGTTCCGTGGCGTCATTGATCGCCGGCGCCGCCAGGCCGTTCTGTTCCAGCGGGGCGAGCGGGGCCGTCAGGCCCGGGAGCTGGAGATGAGTGTGGAGGATCCCCGCCTCGGCGAGTTGGTGGAGGAGGCCCTGCTCCAGCAGGCCCTGGAGGAGTTGGAGTTGCTGGATGGCGCTGGCGCGGACCTGACCCTGGAGGCGGTTCATCAGGGGGACCTTACGCCCGTATTTTTTGGCTCGGCCATGACCAATTTCGGGGTGCATCCTTTCTTGAAAGCCTTCCTGGACCTGGCCCTTCCCCCCATGGCCCGCACCAGCAGCGCCGGGCGGATTGATCCCCTGAGCCCTCGGTTCAGTGGCTTCATCTTCAAATTGCAGGCCAACATGGATCCGCGCCACCGGGACCGGGTGGCGTTTTTGCGGGTCTGCTCCGGCACCTTCGAGCGGGACATGGTGGCGCACCATGCCCGCAGTGGCAAAGCCGTTCGTCTCTCCCGACCCCAGAAGCTTTTCGGCCAGGATCGCTCCGTTGTGGATCGGGCCTATCCCGGTGACGTAATCGGCCTGAACAATCCCGGTGTCTTCGCCATCGGCGACACCCTGTACCAGGGTCGGAAGGTGGAATACGAGGGGATTCCCTGTTTCAGTCCCGAGATTTTCAGTTGGCTCCATAACCCCAACCCTTCCGCCTTCAAGGGGTTTCGCAAGGGGGTGAACGCGTTGCGGGAAGAGGGGGCCGTGCAGATCCTCTACGACACGGATCCCGGCAAGCGCAATCCCATCCTGGCGGCTGTGGGTCAGTTGCAGTTGGAGGTGGTGCAGCACCGCCTGGAGCACGACTATGGCGTCCCCACCCGCCTGGAGCCCCTGGGGTTCACAACTGCCCGTTGGGTGACAGGGGGCTGGCCTGCGCTGGAGGCCCTGGGACGGCTGTTCAACTGCAAAGCCGTACGAGATTCCTGGAATCGCCCCGTGCTGCTCTTCAAGAACAGTTGGAATCTTCAGCAACTCCATGGGGATCATCCGGAGCTGGCGTTGACCGCTGTGGCGCCCGTGGTGAGCGGGATGGAGCCCATCGCCCTGTAGTGTGCCCCGTTCGGCACGATCCGCGCCCATCTGGCACTCTGGAATCTGCGCTGACGATTCCCACGATGGCAGAGGCCGTTTTCACCCCCGATGCTCCGGCACCGGTGGGTCCCTATAGCCAGGCCGTGCGCGCAGGGAATACCATCTACTGTTCGGGCCAGATTGGCCTGGATCCTCAAACCGGCGCCATGGTGGGACTCCCCGACGACGTGGAGGCCGAGACCACCCAGGTGCTGCGTAACCTGCGGGCCGTGCTCAAAGCCGCAGGGGCGACGCCCGCCCATGTGGTGCGCACCACCATCTATCTCACCGATCTGGGGCACTTCGCCTTGGTGAACGATCTTTATGGGGAGATGTTTGGCGCCGGTGTGCTGCCGGCGCGGGCCTGCATCCAGGTGGCGGCCCTCCCCAAAGGGGCCCACGTGGAAGTGGATGCCGTTGCTGTGCTTGTATTTCCCTACTAAGTGTTTCCCGGCGAGCGAGCGCCCCTAGCAGAGGCCAACTGATCCTTTGTCTGCCCCCTCTCCCCAGGCCGGTTCTCTGTGGAGGCTGTTGCGGCGCGGCGGCGCCACAGCCGAGCAACTGCTCCGGATCCTGAAGATCCTGCCGCGCCGCCGCCGCCGCGCCCTGACGGCTCTGCTGGTGCTCTCCGGGGTGACGGGCCTCATTGATCTGGTGATGGTGGTTCTGCTGGCCAGGCTCATGGCGGCGCTGGTGGATGTTCCCCTTCCCAATCAACTGCCGGGCATCAAGGTGTTCGGGGGATCCCTCCATGACCAGACCCTCTGGTTGGTGAGCCTGTTCACCCTGCTGGTCTGGGTGGCCTCCCTGAGCAAACTGGGGTTGCAGGTGAGCCAGCGAAAGCTCACGGCCCGCATCTGGCACGACCTCTCGGCACGGATCTACGCCAATGTGATGGGTCAGGAACTGACCTACCACCTCAGCACCAGAACAGGTGACCTCACTGCGTTGATCACCGCAAACGTGCAAGCCACCTGTGTGCAGGTGATTTACCCCCTGCTGCGCCTGGTGGGGGCCTGTCTGACGCTGTTGTTTGTCTCCATCGGCGTGTTGCTGGTGGGGCGGGGTTTGGCGGCAGGGCTGGTGATCCTGCTGGTGGCGGCCTACCTGACGATTTCCCTGATCTTCACCCCCTACCTGCGCCGCGCCGCCCAGAAGACAATCCAGCTTTCCCAGCGCTCCACCTGTCTGGTGCTGGAATCCCTCAACTCTGTGCGGGACATTCAACTGGCCCAGCAAGAGCCCTATTTCCAGCAGCAGTTTGTGCAATCCGTGGATGAAGCCCGTCGCTATGCCTGGCAACTGGCCACCCTCCCCCAACTCCCCCGTCTGCTGGTGGAGCCCCTGGGCATTACCCTGATTTTTGGGCTGGGGGCCCTTCCTCCGCTGCTGCGGGGCGACCTGCAGCAGGTGCTGCAGGTGATTCCCTTCCTGGCCGCCCTGGCTCTGGCGGGGCTGCGGCTGATGCCTCCCCTTCAGGACGTGTTCTCGTCCCTGATCGAGTTGCGGGGCAGTCTGCCCATGGTGGACAAGGTGGTGGAGTTGCTATACCTGCCCCGGCAGCGCCTCACCATCGCCTCCCCCGGTGTGCCGTCTCCTGACGCGGTGTTTCCACGCCACACCATTGGTCTCCATGATGTGTGGTACGGCTATGGACGACGCCAGCACGCGGACGCCGCAGAAGCAGATCAACGGGACCCTTCAGGCTGGGTGCTGCGGCAGTTGAATCTCACCATCTCCGTGGGGTCGCGGGTGGCCCTGGTGGGCGCCACCGGCAGTGGAAAAACCACCACAGGCCATCTTTTGCTGGCCCTTTTGCAGCCCCAACGGGGCAGCCTGGAACTGGACGGCCAGCCGCTGCGAACGCAGCAGCGGCCCGCCTGGCAGGTCAGTTGCGCCCATGTGCCCCAGTTGATCCAGTTGCTGGATGGCACCGTGGAGCAAAACGTGGCGTTCGGAGTGGAGGAGGAGGCCATTGACCACGACCGGGTTCAGGAGGCCATCGCCGCCGCCCAGTTGGCGGAGCTTGTGGCCGGCCTTCCCGCTGGTCTGCAAACCCCCGTCGGCCAGAACGGCATCCAGCTTTCCGGCGGTCAGCGGCAGCGGGTTGCCCTGGCGCGGGCCTTCTACCGGCGCGCCCGGTTTCTGCTGCTGGATGAAGCCACCAGCGCCCTGGACAACCGCACCGAGAGTGACGTCATTCAGGCGCTGGATCAGGTGGGTCGGCAATGCACCACGGTGATCATCGCCCACCGCTTGGCCACCGTGGCCCGCTGCGACCGGATCCATGAACTCTCCAACGGTTGCGTCAAAGCCTCTGGCCGCTTTGAGGAGTTGCGCAGCGCCTCCCCCAGCTTTGCCGAGCTGGTGCGGTTGGACCGCCTTTGATCTTGATCAGGAAGCGGCCTGGATCCTGTAATCCCTACCGAAAGCCGAACAACACAACGATGCCCACCACCCCGGCAAACACCACCAGGGC
>VXWH01000175.1 GCA_009836025.1 Synechococcus sp. SB0668_bin_13
GTCCCCGGCCCCAGTGACCATTGCCCTGCTGCCTGGCTCCAAGCCGGCCAAGCTGTGTGTGGGGGTGCCCTTCATGCTGGCCACCGCCGAGCAACTCCATCGGCAACGTCCGGACTGCCGCTTTCTCCTGCCCCTGGCCCCCACGGTGCGCCGCCGGGACCTGCTCCGTTTTGCTGGCCCGCACAATCCCCTGGCCGCCACCTTTGGCGCCGGTGCCGTGCGACTGGAGGCCCCGTCTTCACCCCATGGCCACTGGTCACTCTGCACCGCGACAGGGGTGCGGATTGCGGTGTTGGCCCACCACCCCGCCCATGACGAGTTGCGGTGCTGCGCCATGGCCCTCACCACGGTGGGGGCCAACACCGCCGAACTGGGCGCGCTGGCGGTTCCCATGCTGGTGTTGCTGCCCACCCAGCATCCCCACGTGATGCGGGCCTGGGACGGACCGTTGGGCCTGCTCAGCCGTGTGCCCCTGTTGGGGCGTTTCATCACCATGGTGGCGCTGTCCGTTGTGCTGAGGCGCAGCGCCGGCCTGGCCTGGCCCAATCTCCAGGCGGGCCGCATGGTTGTGCCGGAGCGGATCGGAGCCGTCACCCCAACGCAAATTGCCCAGGAGGTGCTGGCGCTGCTGCGCCAGCCCGCAAGGCTGGAGGCCATGGCCACGGCATTGCGGCACTTGCGGGGACCGGGGGGGGCCACCGCAGCGCTCAGCGCCATGGTCATGGAGGTGCTGCGGTTGCAATTCCACTGCCGCCGCGGCAAGCCCCTGCCGCCTGTTGCCGAGCGGCCCTGAACAGCAGTTCTACATGTCGTCCGTGTGGTCGTCCTGCCAGGGATCCGCCACTTCATCGGTGGGCCGGGGAGATTGACGGCGCCGCGCCCCACTCCCAGGGCTGTCATTGCTCCCAGGACTGTCATCCTCGTCCCAATGGGGATTCGAGGGCTGGCGCGGCGGGGCAGGGCTATCGTCGCTCAGATAAAGGCGCTGCCGGGACGGCGCCGCACGGCCGCTGCGCTCCGCCTCCACATATTCCAATTCCGGCTCCATGTCGTCGTACTGGCTTTGCGTCTGGTTGGGGTTGAATTCACCCCGAAACGCTTCCTGCCGGCGCTGCTCGTCCTGGTCGGGTTGCCCCGGAGCCAATTGGTTCTCCACAGGAACAACAGCGCCATAGGTTTGCTGCTCCTGGCGCTCCCAGCTTTCGCCACCAATGCCCAGCTTTTCCAGCAATCCGGAACTGACCTGCTGCAGCTTCTCCTCTGCGCCTTCATAGACAATGATGCGATCAGGGCCGGAGCTGACGATTTCCGCGGCGCCCAACTCCCAGGTGCTGAGCACCCCGTTGGCCAGCACAGGAACCCCCAGGGCGGCAATGAGCAGGGTGACCAGTTCGCCTGTTTCCACGTCAAAGCTGAAGCCCAGCACCCGGCCCAGTTGCTCGCCGGACTCCGTAATCACCTGGCAGTTGATCACGCGGCTGTAGCGCTCCGGGCTGAAGTCCTCCGCCACGGCGTCGGAGGAGTCCACCAGCACCACATCGCCCACCTGGCGAATCTCCCGCAGGAGCATCCAGCGGGGCACCCCTGGCAGCAGGCGCGTCAGGGCGTTGTCCCGAAGGCCCAACGCCACCACTTCCCGACGATCCACGTCCACCACAATCTCTCCCACAAGGCCAAGGCGCCGGCCGGAATCCTTGGCAATCACCTGGGTGCCCATGAATTCGGAGCGCAACCAGAGACGATTGAACGGAACAGGGGTGCTGGACGAGGAAATGGAATCCAAAGGGTTAGCGGTGCATGACTCCATTGTTCCAGAGATCCGGAACAGGGGTGGAAGACGGCTAGGCAGCCTGGCTGGGTAGGCCGATCACCTGGGTGTGGGCGCCACGGGCCTGGGTGACCCCAATGGTGCGCTGTGCTGCGGCAATCATGGGACGACGGTGACTCACCACGAGAAACTGGGCCAGTCGGGCTTGCTGTGCAATCAACCTGGCCAGGTTCTCCACGTTGACGCCATCCAGGAAGCTGTCCACCTCATCCAGAGCATAGAAAGGGGAGGGACGAAAACGTTGCAGGGCAAACAGGAAGCTGAGGGCGGTCAGAGACTTTTCCCCCCCGGACATGGCGCTCAAACGGCGCATGACCTTGCCCCTGGGATGAGCCACCAGGGTGAGGCCGCCGGAGAGGGGATCCGCTTCGTCATCCAGTTGGAGGTGGCCTTCTCCATCGGAAAGCTGGGTAAAGATCTGCTGGAAATGCCCGTTGACCGCAGTAAACGCCTCCATGAAGGCCTCTTTGCGGAGACCGGCCATGGTCTCGATGCGCTGCAGCAGTCCCTCCCGCTCCTCCAGAAGCACGGTCAACCGTTCCCCAATGGCGGCAAGCCGCGCCGCCAACTCCGCCAACTCCTCCAGCGCCAGCATGTTGACGGGTTCCAGGGCCTGCAAACGCTGCTCCAGTTGATGGACGTGCTGCTGCAACGCCTCCAGGCCCGCGGCTTTCAGCGTCTCGGAGAGTTGGGGGCGGGGATCCGGCAGTGCTGCCTGCTGCAGGCGGATCCGCTCCTCCAGGGCCACCTGCTGATCCTTGAAGACCTGCTGATTCTCCTCCAACTGCTGCTGCTCCCACGTGCTCTGGTGGATCTTCTGGTTCAACCGCCCCACGGCGGCCTCCAGTTGATCCCGCTGCCGCCGCCGCTGCCCCAGGGCCTGTTGCAACTCCTGGAGCCTGGCCTGCAGGGCCTGACGTTGCGTCTCCAGTTGCTGTCGGTCCGCGGCCAACTGCTGCCGACGCCGGGCCAGGGCCTCCCGTTCCCGCTCCAACTGCTTCCCTTCCTGCGTCAGCAGTTGGCGTTGGTCGGCGAGGCGTTGCGCATTCAACTGGTGCTTCCGCACGGCGGAGCGCAGGGTCTCCCGTTGGGCCAGATTGGCCGTGTGTCGTGCTTCCGCCGCCTTCAACTCGTCCTGCAACCGGCGCCATTGCCCACTCACCATGCGGGCGTCGTCACCCTCCTCGGTGGGCGCCTCCAGCATGACCAACTGGCTCTGCTGCGCCTTCAGTTCCTTCTCAAGGGCTTGGAGCCGCGCCCGGCCTTCGGTGATGCGGGCGGCGCTGGCGGCGATGCGCTGCTGTTGCTGGCGGATGGCGCCGGCCAGGGACTGATGCTGTGCCAGCACGCTGCCGTGCTCTGCATCGACAGCCGCCAAGTGGCAACTGGTGTCTGTCAACCGCGTCTGTAGAGCATCCACGGCCTGGCGCTGCTGGGCCTCTTCCCGCCGACAGGCGCTGAGACGGCGCCCCAGCTTCAGTAGCCGCTGTCGGAGAGGCTCCGCCTCGTCGGCCTGTTCACTGTGGCTGAAGCCGAGGTGGTCCTGGCGGCGCTGCAGGCTGCCGCCCGTCATGGCGCCGCTGCGCTCCAGCAACTCCCCCTCCAGCGTCACGCAGCGGTGCTGCCCCAGGAGGCGGCGCGCCTGATTCAGGGTTTCAAACACCAGGGTCTCCCCCAGCACGTGGGCAAACACCTGCCCATAGATGGGCGCAAAGCGCACCAGGGCCACAGCGCGGTCCACCAGGCCTTGCAACCGCAAGCTGCCGCGGGCCATGGCGGCTGGCGTTGCCGGCGCCCGCAGTCGATTGAGGGGCAGGAAGGTGAGGCGACCAGCGCGGTGACGCTTGAGAAGCGCAATGGCCTGGGCGGCAGTCTGGTCGTCGTCCACAACCACGTGGTTGAGACGGCCGCCGGCCGCCACCTCCAGCGCCAGGCGATGGGGTGGGTCCACCTCCCCCAGCTTGGCCACAGGGCCGTGGATGCCCGGCAACCCACTCTCCAGAATCAAGCGCAGCGCGGCAGTGCCTCGGCTTTCTTGCAGTGCTTCACGGCGGCTTTCCAGCTTGGCCAGGTCCTGCTCCAGCTTTCCCTGATCCCGTTCCAACCGCTGGCGGCTGCTCTGCAACAGCCTCAGAGCGCTGTTGCCTTCGTTGCACGCTGTCTGGAGCGCTTCCAGCTTCTGCTGGAGTTGCGCCTTCCGGGCAGCCAGGTCATCCAGCTTGTCCTGCTCCTGCCGGTGGCCGGCTTCTGCTTGCTGCTGCTTCTCACGCCAGTCCTTCAGTTGCTGCTCCTCCTGCTTGAGCCGCTCCTGAAGCTGGAGTTGTTCGGCGCGCAAGGGCTGGATGCTGGTGCGCAACGCCGCCATGGCCTGCTGCCGCTGTTGATGGATCTGGAGCCAGCTTCCGGAACGATCCGCCAACGCCCCCAGTTGCTGGCGTTGTTGCTCCACAGCCCGCTCCGTGTGCCCGCAGCGGGCGTTCACAGCCTCCAGTTGAGCGGCGTGGTCGGCGGCTGCCAGCGCTTCTGCTGCGGCCTGCAACTGGCCACAGCGGCCGCGCCAGTCATGTTGACGTTGGTCCACGTCTGCCTGGTCCTGGCTCTGCAGGCAGCGCTGCAGCTCCCGCTCCCGACTCTGCAGCCCGGCCAACTCTGCCTGCACCGACAACAGTCGGTCTTCTCCAAGGGCTTTCACCTGGTCCTGGATGTCCTGCAACTGCCGGATCTTCCGACGGTGCTCTTCGATCCACTGCTCCCGTCTGGCCCGCAGGGCCTGTTGTTCCTGCTGATTCCGCGCTTGACGCGCCGCCAGGTCGTCCCGCTGCCGACAGGAGTTCTCCCATATCAACACCAGCTCCTGGTGGCGGGATTGGCGCAACTCGTCACGTAACTGCTGGTAACGGCGCGCCTTCTTGCAGTCTTTCTCCAATCTCTGGCGGCTGTTCCGAAGTTCCGCCTCCACAATGCGGCAACGCTCTTCATGCTCCCGTACGTCGGCCAGCTTGGCGCGGCACTGCTCAATGCGCTGATCAAACAACGCCACACCCGCCAATTCGTCAATGATTTCCCGGCGCTCCCGGCCACCCATGGACACGATGCGGGTGACGTCCCCTTGCATCACCACGTTGCTGCCGGTGGGATCAATGCGGAGACGCCGCAACTGAACCTGCAACTGGCCCAGGCTGCAGGACTCTGCCCCAATGGAATAGAGGCTGGTGTAGGCGCCGCCAGGGGCCACGCGAATGCGGCGGGAGATCACCACCTCCTGCTGGCTCGGGTCAATCCATGGCCCGGCCACCTCCATGGCGTCGGGTTCAACGTCAGGGGGTTGCCAATCAGCGAGGGAGAAGGTGACGCTGACGGACGCTTCGGCGGCCTTGCCCTGCCGCACCATGCGGTGGTTAATCAAGTCAGGCAGGCGCTCCGCCCGCATCCCACGGCTGGAGGCCAGTCCCAGGCAGAAGAGAATGCCGTCAATAATGTTGCTTTTGCCAGAACCATTGGGTCCGGTGATGACAGTAAATCCCGGATTCAGCGGAACCTCGACGCTGCCGCCAAAGGACTTGAAACGGCTAATTCCAACCTGCTGAACGTAAACCAATCCCCAAGTCCACGGTCAGAGAAACCATACGGGAAACACCGGAAAACCTCAAGGCGCCCCCACACCGTCATTTCCACATCCCCTATCGTCTCCCACGAAAGCGGGAATGACCATGGGGAAGTCCCCTTGATGTTTTCCGGCCTCGGGGAATTTAAACTGTGATCATCCTGCCCATGCCGATGTCGTCGCCTGCAAACGACCCTTCCAACCACCCATCTCCCACTGCCCAGGCCCAGGAGGATGGCGCCGCAGCGGGAGAGGCCCAGACGGATCCATTACGGGACCATTTCCAGTCCCTGTTGCCCCTGTTGCAACAGGAATGGCCCGAGATTGCCCGTGAACGCTGGGAGGCCACCCGCGGCAGCCTGGAGGAGCTGGTGCAACTCATTGCCAGCCAGACCTCCCACACACGCACCATCATTCGATCCCAGCTTCTGGAGTTGGTGAATCACCTGGGACGAATCAGAGAGCAGCCCAGGACATGGGAGGAGGCGCTTCATCCCCTGGACGAGCAACTGGACACCCTCGTCGGTGAGCTGCGGCGGGATCTGGGACCCCGCTTGAAGCGCAAGATCCAGCAACAGCCTCTGCTGAGCCTTTCCGTGGCCATCCTTGCGGGCTTCGTCACCGGGCTCCTGCTGGGGGGCAGCCGTCGGCAACAGTGATGGCGGCCCCGTCCCCCACGTCAAGCACGTCAAGCGCAAACCAGGGCCGTGGTTCACGGCATCCCTTCGAGCGCATGGCGTTGCTGCTGGCCAGCTTGCTGGATGTGCATCTGCGGATGGCCCTGCAGGAGGTGAGCCGGGAACGGCGCCGCCTCATTGGCGGGGTGTTGCTGCTGGGCATGGGCCTGGGGCTGCTGGCCACCAGCTTTCTGCTGGCCAGCGGCGCCATCTTGATCTGGCTGGTGCGCGGCCTGGGCTGGGGTCTGATTCCCGCCCTGCTGGCCATGGGTGTTCTGGATCTTGTCCTGGCCGCCATCCTCCTGCGGGTGGGTGGGGTGCTGCTGCGAGGGCCTTACCTGGTGAAGACCAGGGCGGGACTCACCAAAGCCACCCGCCTGATTGTGGGGCGCTAAAGAGGTTGCCTGTGCTAGTGTGAAGGGGTTCACATGCTGTGAACTAGGTGGCTCACACCAGTGTTTCGGACAGCGGTTCGATTCCGCTCAGCTCCATTCTCCACGGGGCTGCAATGGTTTCGACGGGGCATGAGGAGGGTGACTGAAGCCTGCTCGGTCAGAGCAACTTCGTAACAGCGAACAACATCGTTCGTTTCTCCCGCCAGGCCGCCCCTGTTGCTGCCTGAGCCCAAGGGAGATGGGGCGAGGTCAGCCTTATCAACAAAATGACCCATGGGGGCTGAGAGGCCCCTTCTCAACTCTTCGGGCGTTGCCAAGCCATGCCGGAAGCGACCGTCTGGTGATCTTCACCGGCCGCCGGGCAACCCAGCACTTCTTGAGAAAACATCTGGCCCAGGACCTGGGACTTGAAGACGAGGGTGCATTTTCGATCTGCCCTGGTCGTTGAGACCCTGCAACAGCGCAACGGCCGCATTGATCGCCACGGGCAACCACGGCAGGCACACATTCGCTTCCTGCTCACCCGGTCCCGCAGCGACGGCATGGGGGATGCCGAGAAAATCATTCGCCTGCCGATAACCAAAGACGAGCAGGCCCAGCACAACATTGGCGATCCAGAGGTTTTTCTGCGCAAGTTCGATTTCGATGCGGCTGACGAAGAACAGGCCCTGAGCGAAGCCTTTGCGAAGGGGCAGGTGGATAAACTGGAAGAGGAGATGGATGCCAACGCCCGGACCTACCTGGAGCAAGGCAGTGGCGACAGTCTGTTTGAGGAGTTGTTTGGCGCCGAGGCAGCAGCAGCGAGACGACCTCAAGAAGGTGCGGCAGCGCTGGACGGAGGCCGCCAAGGCAGAGCAGGAAGCCAACGCTCTGGAGACAATCACCACACCGGAGCAACGCTTCAAGGCCCTCCGCAAGCCCTGGCGCCAACTGCGGGAGAAAGAACAAGGCATCCGCAACGATCCCGCTGAGCGGCTGCGCTTGCAGCAGGAGATGTTCTTTGCCCTCTTGCTGGAGGCGTTGGGCTATCCCTACGCTCCCAAAGCCGAACTGGTGCTGATGGGTGGTGAGCCCTGCCAAGTGCCGGTGCTGGGGCTGCCAGATTGACGATCCCTAGCTTCACCATCCCCAACCCCATGCACACCGTCCCAACCACACTCTGACCTTATCCAGTATTGGGGTTACGTAACAAGTCATAAGGCCGTTGCTTGTGCTGCCTTCCATTCTGCCATGGTCTTTCCTCCCTTACTTCTGTTGCAACCTGAGCACAACAGTTGCAGATTATCAGGATGGTCGGTCCCTCCCTTGCTGCGGGGCAGGATATGGTCCACGTCCATCACTCTGAAGGGGAAGTGGGTATCACAGCCCACACAGACGCCTTCCTGCTCGCCATAGAGACGGTGCCGGTGGGTGCGGTAGTTGGGAAGGTCTCCCAAGTCAGTGCGCCTGGGTGGGGCATCCAGGGCAACGGGACCAGCCCAGAGCGAATTGTCTTCAATGATTCGCTGCTTGACCAGCTTTATGGCCAGCGCTGAAAGGTCGATGCCTGCCCATTGTCGCCCCAGCCTGTTTGCTGCTACCAGGGCAGTAGCACATCCACAGAACGGGTCCAACACCATATCGCCAGGATTTGAACTGGCTTTGATAATGCGGTCCAGCAGGGCGAGGGGCTTCTGGGTGGGGTAGCCAAGACGTTCTTTCGCTTGTGAATTTAGATAAGGTATCTCCCAAACATCTCGCATAGAGACCAGATTGTAGATGCCATTATCATCTTCATAAAACATGGCCTTGCCTGCTCCGTAATTCACCAATCCAGGTTTTCTGTTCTTACTTTTCGTGTAGACTTTCTCGGTCTGCATGTTGAACATTGATCCGCCAGAGTAATAAAATAACACATCGTGTTTGCGGGCGAAGTAGTTCTTAGAGACACCGCCAGTACGATAAGACCAAATAATTTCATTGCGGAACCGATCTTTGCCAAAGATGCCATCCATCAAGAGCTTGAGGTAGTGGGAGGCGGTGGGGTCGCAGTGCAGGTAGATGGAGCCCGCAGGCTTCAAGATGCGCTGCATCTCCAGCAGCCGCACCGCCATGAAGACGAGGTAGGACTGCATCCGGATGTGTCTCGAAGGTGGTAGAAATCAGGAGAGGGTGATTCTCCGAGTAA
>VXWH01000163.1 GCA_009836025.1 Synechococcus sp. SB0668_bin_13
GGCTAAAGCCACCCGCCTCCTACTTGCCCTGAATAGTTAAGTATGTAAGCTCCCACGAACCACTGCAAGATGATGGTCATGGCGGCTCTCACCAATCTCTTCTTGGCCAGGAAGAGGTTATTAGCAATGGCAGCAGCCTGGCATCATAGGAGTAGTGTGACAACCCACTGCTTCTCTTTCTCTGATGCCAGGGATCATCAGGAAGGTTGTTTGAGAGCAGAATAGGGTCTTTTGATCCTAGGAACGCTCCATTCATCACATCATTCAGTCCTTCCCATCTTCATGCCTGGCCTGAAAACCCGTTCCCCAGCGTTTCCTTAACGGAAAGGTCAGCATGAAGAATGAAAAATGAAATGTAGATAAAGGAGAGTGAGGGAAATCCTGGAAAACCTCAAAGTGGGTCCACATAGGATTCTGACTTCCCTGTCACAGCAAGGCTTCTCAAAAGGCTGGGACTGGCGCAGAGGAGGAGGTTTTCCAGTGTTTCCTGAGATTAGCCACCTTCGTAGTCTAAGATAAAGCTATGGTATCTGTCAAGCCAATCCAGGCCAATCTGGCTTAAGAAAATCTGAAGAATATCCGTTCCCCCCGCCTGAACAAGTCTGCTTGCCCCTCTGCTGCCCTCCACGACATTTTTCGCGGTGCTCATCATTCACCGGCAACCATCGGGCCAGATCCCATGCCAAGCCTGGGCTAGGATGGAGAGCCAGTACCATGGTGAACAGACCGAGAGACCAGATCTCCCATCTCGTTCTTTCAGGCATCCATGGCCGTCATCTGGTTTCACCTCACCACAGCCTTGGCGGCCATCGGGCTGGGTGTGGTGAGCCTGCTGCTGGCGAAGGGCACACAGTTGCACCAGTTGATGGGTCGGGTATGGATGGGGCTGATGCTGTGTGCCACCCTGTCCTCCTTCCTGATTCACCGCGTCCACCCCCCAGGGGGATGGAGTTGGCTCCATGGACTTTCCCTCTGGACCTTAACCTGTATGGGCTGGAGCATAGTGGCCATTCGGCAGGGCAGCGTGCGACGCCATGCCAATTTGATGAAGGGCGTCATGATTGGCGCCATCGCAGCAGGGACGGCAGCCCTGGCGCCGGGCCGTTTTCTGGCCGGGGTCTTGGGATACTAATGGGCGGCTAACCTGTCGCCATCGTCAAAGTCAGCCCCGTCGCCACTGAGAAGCAGAGTTGCACCTAGTCGCAAGCCTGTTCCAGACGCCACGCAACCCTGGCGGGACGACCCCACCGCCAGAGCGCGCCCGATGGGTCATTGCCGGCGAGCCAGCCGGATCATGGTGGGGAAATGGATGCGGACCCGGCTACGGGCACCCCAATCTTCCCGCTCTGCGGCCAGGTCCTGAGCACTGGTAAATATGTTCCGGTTATCCCAATAGAGAAAATTCTGTCCATGGAGGAGCTGACGAGGTTCAACTGAAGTGGACGCTAGGCTTAAAAAGCCTCCTCTGCCTGGTCTTCTGCCCCTGTGCTGAGTCATGCCAAGCCGAAGTGTGGATCCACGAATTCTTGCTCTGTGTCAAAACGTAACGGCCAAGCGCCCTCGCACAGTGATCGACCATATCCTCCAACACGGTTTCATCACCAGCGAAGAGTTGCAAAGCATTTACGGATACGATCACCCGCCCAGGGCAGCCCGAGATGTGCGTGAGTGCGGTATCCCCCTTGAGACGTTTCCAGTGACCAGCAAGAAGACTGGGCGCAGAATTGCGGCCTACCGCTTCGATAGTCCGGACAAAATTACTCCCGGGCGGATCGGCGGCCGCAAGGCGTTCTCAAAGCACTTTCGGGCGGCGCTCATCAAGCGGTATGACTCACGCGACACCATCACGGGCGAGAAGCTGGAACCGCGCTATCTCCAGATCGACCACCGGATTCCTTATGCGGTGGCCGGTGACTCTCCCCATGATGAAGAGAATTTAGAGGCCTACATGCTTCTGGATACTTCAAGCCAGCGTGCAAAATCCTGGTCTTGCGAGCAATGCCGGAATTGGCAAAACGACAAGGATGAAGCCATATGTCGTTCCTGTTTTTGGGCTTCCCCCGGCAATTATACTCACATTGCAGGGGAGCAGGTCCCTCGTGTCGATATCGAGTGGGCGCGGATCGCAAGTAGAAGCCTTCGAGAAAATTCGAGCCTACGCAGAAAAGGAGAACACGACGGTTGCGGCCTTTATCAAGAAGCTGCTGGCGAAAATCCTAGACTGATTTGTGTACTCATCGGTGACATCAACCTATCTGATGAGAAGGCCCAAACCAGGTGTTAGATACAGGCTCTCGACGGTTTTTTCCTTGCGACCAACAAGTGTTGCCTGGGCCGATGTGCCAGCATGGAGCAAGAGACGTGTAAGGCCAAGGCTTTCCGGCAGGAGCGGGCCGTATGGGCGTCCACCTGTTGTGCCGTCGTAAGAGAGGGCAAACGGGACCCGGCGCCGCATCAGGTTTTCGAGGCCACCCACCAATTCATTCTGCATCATCTGTTGATGGTATCGCTTGTCCCGTCCGATGGAGGTGCCGAGATAAGGGGGATCCATATAGAGAAAATTCACAGGACGTGCGTCTGCCGTTGTTTCCAGCCAATCGCCGACGCGAAACTCAACTCGCCCCTGCAGGATGGACGATACACCAAGAATCGCGGAGAGCATTTTATCTGGGCGCATACCGAGACGTCGCTTGTCTACAGACTGTGTAAAGTGCCCGGATTTGTTGAACCTGATCGCATTTTTCACACAGCGGCAGATCAAGTACAGCAAATCAACATGGTGCTGCTTCTTGTTGCAGCGATCTCGTATGCTGTTAAAATATTCATTATTCTCATCTCTTTTTCCTTTCCATAGAATTTTATATTGATTCGCGGTCTTTTCCGGTTCATTGACAATGGCACGGAGAAGCCTGACTATAGGCTCGAAGCTGTCTCCAATCACGAAACGTGATGCACGACGATGGTATGCGGCATAGATTGTCATGGCAGCAGACCCGGCGAAAGGCTCGTAGAAGGTGCTAATCCCTTGGGGCAGATACCGACCAATGATCGGCGCGAGCTTGCGCTTGCTTCCCTGATAGGGAACTGGATGGGGCATTTTCATTCGTTGTCTCCAAATGCCATGGGCATTGTCGCATGAACCTCGGGAAACGATAAATGAACGCCAGAACCCGCTCCAGGGCTGGGATTTGGGATATTCATCGCTGTTGCCGAAAAACACACCCTCCTATAGAGTGAAAAAATCCCTCACCCTGGCCCCGGCTGTAGTTCCGGGGGGCCGAGGCCGGGGGGATTGGTGCCCAACAGCGCCCCTCACGCGGGGGAGCCATGAAGGGACGCGGCCCGGTGGCCGTTCTGGAAGGTTGGGAGGGGAAGGCTTGGCGATCCCTCGGAAGCACGTGGGGCAGTCGCTTAACGGTAGCGGGCCTCGTTCAGCCGCCAATAAACATCCGTGCTCCGCAGGGGGGAGTCGCTGGGTGTGAATTGATCTATGAAGTCCACGGGGAGAAACCTTCCCTCGATCTTTGCTGTTGGATCAGCGCCAGCATCCAGCAGCGCCTTCACCACGGCTGAGATCTCATCCAGTCTCATCTTCACCTTGACTGGGTCTAGAACCCACTCCTCCTCCTCCGTCGGCACGACCTGCGGCTGAGCAGGCGACTGTGGAGTCTGCTGGGTAGTGGAGGAGGGCGGCCGGCGTAGGAATATATCGGTCTCAATGTTCCTCCCCTTATGCATGTAAGACCCTATCGCCACGTGCAGGGGGGTAAGGCCATCCTTGGTCCGTGCCTCCAGGTCAGCGCCAGCATCCACCAGCGCCTTCACCGCTTCTGGGGTATCCGTCAAGTGCAGGGGGGTCTCTCCTTGCTTGTTCCTTGTATTGGGGTCAGCGCCAGCATCCAGCAACGCCGTCGTCATTGGGATACTTGCCCGGTGCAGGGGGGTATTGCCATTCTTGGCCCTCGCATTGGGGTCATACCCTTGGGAGATACAGCGGCCCATATCCTCCGCCGTTGCCTTCTCGAAGAATACATCCATTGCCCTCATTTGCAAGACCTCGTCTTGGAATCTATCTATATCAAAATCTACTATTCCTAGTTCTGTCATAGATACTTCTTCCTCGTCCACCAGTTTAGATTTAATCAAAAACATTTCCACGAGGTGCATCATCCTGGCTTTTTCTTCTGTCTGGTATATCCGGTTTAAGGCTGCCAGTCGATCAGCGCCTGATTCATAGATCACGTTTCCTGCATTCCAGTCTCCACAATAATCCGGGGAGTCGACAAGCTCCAATACCTTCACTCTTGAATATGGACCTCTGGAATCATAAGCGCCAGCATCCACCAATGCCTTTGCCATTTCCAGGCTATAGGTAAGATCCAGGGGTCTTGGCCCCATTTCGTAGCCGTGAGAGCCGAGAAAGCCTCTTGAAAAGCCTCTTTGATTGGGATCAGCCCCGGCATCCACCAGCACCTTCACCACCTCCGGGCTATCGCTGTGCTTCGCCGCCAAGTGCAGGGGGGTAAGGCCATCTGGCGCAATAGCTCCACCCTTGTCCCGTGCCCATGCCCTGGGGTCAGCGCCTTGAGAGAGGCAGCGGGCAACATCATCCGCCGTTGCCTCCTCGAAGAACTCCCTGGTATTCCAGTCCGCACAATCCGGGCGGGCAACAGAGGCTTGGTCAACTGAACCCGTTGCCGTGACTGACGTTCCCGGTGGCTCCATGCCTGTTATCAGGATGGAAATACCGATAGGGGCCAACACAATGGCCGACACAGCCAAGACGCCAAGAGCACGGCGGGGGTGCCGGGGGAGTGCGGCCCACCGCTCCCTGGGGCTTGCTGTGACGGCAAGCAGAAACCTTCTGGGGCGAGCCGTCACACCGGACAACGCATCCCAAAACCCTGAGAACGCAGTGAGGGCCGCGTCAAGTGCGTCAAGCAAGGCCCATCCGAGCCTGTGTACGGGTCCAGGGAGGAAGTACACCCCATACAGTGTACTCCCTTTTGCTCTTTTATGGCTGTAGATAACCTGCCTTCTGGTTACCATCCTGTCCAAGATGCCGCCTGTCACGCCAGAGACGTCACCCGGACAACGCATCCCAAAAGTCTGAAGAATGGCGAATGCTTCCTCTGCCGGCAGGCCACTGTTCCTTTTGGCCTTGTACTCCACGGCGGCAAGCACGGCCCGCTCAGCCGCCCGCTCAGCCGCCCGCGCCGCCCGCTCAGCATGTGCCCACTCAGGAAACGGATGGATGACCATCAGTTCTGCTCGTGCGACTCGTTGATGGCCCGAGGACTGGAAAAGTGGATATCAGGCATGAATTCAGTGGCGGGTACAGGGTCAGGTAACTCCCCACAGTGAAACGTTCACGGTCATAAACCGTGGCTTTCTGATGATTCAGTTTAAGGTCAGGCCGCACCCAGTTGCGCAGAAGCCCTCAGCCTTGCCGGTGGCCACGGGCTGGCTATGGTACTGAAAAGGGATCTCTTTGAGGTGATGCCCTCTTCCGAACCCGTCGCCATTGCCCTGGGCAGCAATCTGGGCAATTCCCTGGCCACCCTGACCTGGGCTGTGTCCGCCCTCAAGCCCCTGGCGGAAGGGGGCCTGCTGCGCTGCTCCCCCTGGTTTCGTTCTGCAGCGGTGGGGGGGCCTCCCAACCAGCCGGATTACATCAACGGCGTGGTGCTACTGCACTGTTCCGGGTCCCCCATGACGTTGCTGCAACGCCTCCAGGCCCTGGAGCGGCAGGCGGGCCGACAGCCGGGACCCCGCTGGGGACCACGGATCCTGGATCTGGATCTGCTCTGGTTTGGCCGGCGGCGCAGCGCCACGCCGGAGTTACGGCTTCCCCATCCCCGCTGGCAGCAGCGCAGTTTTGTGCTGGCCCCGCTGGTGGCGCTGGATCCCCACCTGGTGGCCCCCTACGCACCCTGCAGTTGTCAGGAACTCCTCTGCAACTGTGCGCCTCCTTATCCCCAACTGCTCTAATACACTGTGCTCCAGCACGCCTGTCCATGACAGCGGCGTGCAATGGGCAGTTTTGATCCCGGATCCACCCATGGCCCCTTCCCCCTCTGATTCTGAGCCCGCCCAGTTGCTGGACACCCTGGCCACGCTGAAGGTGCGCAAGGTGTCTTTCGAGTTGGCCCGCTGGCGGCTGCCCATTGGCGCCGAAGGGGTGTATGGCTGCATTCGCCACCCTGGCGCCTGCCTGGCGGTGCCCGTTCTGGATGACGGCCGCGTGGTCATCCTGCGTCAATACCGCTTTGCCGTGGCGCGGCGGCTTCTGGAGTTTCCCGCCGGCACCCTGGAGGCGGGTGAGCAGCCCCTGGCCTCCATTCAGCGGGAGTTGGGGGAGGAGACAGGCTTTGCCGCTGCCCGCTGGGACAGCCTGGGTCACCTGCTGCCTTGTCCAGGCTACTCCGATGAGGTGATCCACCTGTTTCTGGCGCGGCAACTCACGCCCCTGTCGAATCCGCCGGGGAGTGACGCGGATGAAGACCTGCAGGTGGTCACCTTGACGCCGGCCCAGTTGGAGGAACGCCTGGCCAGTGGCGAGGAGTCCCTGGACGCCAAGACCGTCACCGCCTGGTTTCAGGCCCGGGCCTTTCTGGCGGGAGAATCACGGCCATGAATGCCCCATGGCTGTTCTGGCACCGTCGGGATTTGCGCCTGGCCGATAATCTGGGCTTGGCCCAGTTGGCGGCCCGCACCACCGCCGTCACGGGCTTGATTGTGCTGGAGCCCAGCCTTTGGGAGGGGCCGGCGGCGCCGTCACGGCTCTGGTTTCTGCTCACCAGCGTGGCGGAGTTACAGGAGGCCTGGCGGCGCGCCGGCAGCCAACTGCTGGTGCTCCAAGGGGATCCCCTGCACTGTATTCCCCAACTGGCAGCCCGGTTGGGGGTGGTGGGCCTGGCCTTGAACGAGGACGTGGAGCCCGGTCCCCGTCAGCGGGACGAGCAGTTGCAGCGGGTCTTGCAGCGTCAAGGCATTGAGGTGCAACGCTGCTGGGATCAACTGCTGGTGCCGCCGGAGCAGGTGGTGGCCGGTTCAGGAGAACCCTACAAGGTCTATGGTCACTATCGCCGCGCCTGGTTCAGCCAGACCAAGGCTGATCCGGTGGCGGCGCCCCGGGGCCTGACGGGTCCCGACCATGGGCAACTGAGCGCAGCGGCTCGGACCCTGCCCCTCCTCCAACAACTCCCCACCCCAACAGAACTGGGTTGTGCCTGGAGAGGATGCTCTCCCTGTCGTCCTGGAGAGCAGGCCGCCCGCCAACAACTGGATACCTTTATCAACGGGGCGCTCAGCCGCTACGAACCGGAGCGGAACTACCCCGGGCGCGAGGGAACGTCCTGTCTCAGTGCGGCCCTGCGCTTTGGCACCATTGGCCCGCGAACGGTGTGGCAGGCTTCACAGGAGGCCATGGCCACCCGGGGGCAGGCGTGTGTGGAGGCGCAGCAGGCCATTACCGTCTGGCAGCAGGAGTTGGCCTGGCGGGAGTTTTACCAGCAGGCCCTGTTCCACTTTCCCGGTCTGGAAGAGGGGGCCTTTCGTCCACCCTGGCGCCAGTTCCCCTGGCGCAATCGGCCGGAGCATTTCGCCGCCTGGTGTGAGGGCCGTACGGGCTATCCCATTGTGGATGCCGCCATGAGGCAACTCCTGGAAACCGGCTGGATGCACAACCGCTGCCGCATGATCGTGGCGTCGTTCCTCACCAAGGATCTGATCTGCGACTGGCGTTGGGGAGAAGCCTTTTTCATGCAACATCTGGTGGACGGGGATCTGGCGGCCAACAACGGTGGTTGGCAATGGAGCGCCAGCAGTGGGATGGACCCTCGCCCCCTGCGCATCTTCAATCCCTCCGCCCAGGCCGCCAGGTTTGACGAAGACGGCGACTACATCCGCCGTTGGCTACCGGAACTGTCCTCCTGCGGGACAGCAGACCTGCTCTCAGGCCGGATTGCCCCCCTGGAGCGCCGGGGCTACCCGGAACCCCTTGTGGACCATCGACAGCAGCAGGCCCGTTTCCGCCAGTTGTATGCTATCCACGTCAAGGGTGAGACCCTGGGTCTGTAGGTGTTGCTCTGGCCGGGACGAACGCGCCGGGGACCGGGGGAAGCGGAGCAGTAGGCCAGGGGTTTGGGGAGGGGAAGGCGGCTGATTCCCGGATGCCCCCTTGCCGTTCAGTCAACCTGAAACAATCCGACTCCACCCGAGTTCTGGATCAGGAAACCAGGAACATCATGCAAGGGGGAATCCATCCGTCAGCCCGCCGTCAGGAAGGCCCCATCCCTTGCCGCGGCAGGCGTGGGGACACCCCCCTAAGCTGTGGGAACCATGGTGGCATAGACTAAACCCCATGTATTGACCCATGACCTCCAGCCCACCCGCCTCCAGATCCCAGGACCAGCCGCCAGCCAAGGCTGACCCTGTCCCTGCGACAGCGCCCATTGCTGCGAAGCCTGCTGCAAAGCCGTGGTGGTGGCGCTGGTCGGAGCCCGTGGTGGTGGCCACCATTATCGTTGCCTTGATCGCCGCCCTGGTCATGGCGGCTGCCGCCGGGTTCCAGTCTGTGAAGGGAGACGTTCGCGACAGCGAAGCCCGGGTTCATGAAGAAGTGCGCACCAGCGAGGCCAGGCTGACGGAAAGGATTCAGG
>VXWH01000187.1 GCA_009836025.1 Synechococcus sp. SB0668_bin_13
CAAAGTCTTCTAAATTGGCGCCGGTAATCCGAGGAATTAGTTATAGTAATATGTTAGTATACATTGAGACCTGGGAAAACTCTTTCACAGTCATGGTAAAGACTGCACTTGTGCAGAAGGTGAAGTCATTTCAGCAGACGACCGTGCTTTGCTTTTGTCAAGCGCCCGGCAGTCCAGGTGAAGCCGGGTAGTCAATTGACCGGACAGGCGAATCTGATCGCCAACGATCCCTGGAGAGGCGTCAAGGCTGTTTGGTGGTCAGGAGCGCCTCAATCAGCCGATCCAGCTTCTGCTGGTTCAGGGCTCTGTTATCCGCCTTGAACTCAGCCCGAAGTTCCTTCACTTCAGCCCTGGACTGGGCGAAGCCCTCCTTCATGCATGTCGGCCCGGATTTCGCCAATCCGCTTGCCTTGCAGGCCCAGGATCAGCCCCAACATTGCCAGGAAGACGCTTGGCGCGAACCAATCGCCGAGTCCGGGGGGGGGACACAAAGGCATTGGGAAATGAATAAACTAAAGGGCAGTTCTACAATGCTTTGGCGGGTTGCAGGGGCTTGGGGCATTGTTTGCCCTCTCCGGGGGCCGGGTTCAACGGTCCCCTACCGAAACATGGAACTGACGGAACTTTCCTCGTGGATGCGCCAGATGGCCTCCCCCATCACGTTGGCGATGGAGAGCACCGTCAACTGGGAGAAGCGCCGCTCCAGCGCCAAAGGGATGCTGTTGGTGACCACCACCTCCTCGAAGAGACCCGGCTCCTGCAAGCGCTCCAGCGCGGGAGGAGAAAAGACCGGATGGGTGACGCAGGCGATGACCGTCTTGGCGCCCTGGGCCTTGAGGAGGCGGGCGCCCTGGTGGATGGTGCCGCCGGTGTCGATCATGTCATCCACCAGGATGGCCGTGCGGTCCGCCACGTCGCCAATCACCGTGAGGCTTTCCGCCACGTTGTGGGACGCACGACGCTTGTCGATGATGGCCAGGGGAGCATCGTTGAAACGCTTGGCAAAGGTCCTGGCCCTGGCCACACCGCCCACGTCCGGTGACACCACCACATAATCCTTCCACTGGCGCGTGTTGAGATAGTCCACCAGCACGGACGCACCATAGATGTGGTCACAGGGGATATCGAAGTAGCCCTGGATCTGCGCCGAGTGCAGGTCCACCGCCAGAACGCGACTGACGCCCGCCTGCACCAGTAGATTGGCCACCAGCTTGGCGGTGATGGACTCCCGCCCCGCAGTTTTGCGGTCGGCGCGAGCGTAGCCGTAGTAGGGCATCACGGCGGTGATCTGGCGCGCCGACGCTCGGCGGCACGCATCCACCATTATCAGAAGCTCCATCAAGTGATCATTCACCGGCGCACAGGTGGGCTGCACCAGAAACACGTCACAGCCGCGGATGGATTCCTGAATCTGGACGTAGAGTTCACCATCGGCAAAGCGCTTGCGCACCCCCACACTGTCGGGAATACCCAGATAGGTGGCAATCTCCCGGGTGAGATCGGGATTGGCGCTGCCACTGAACAGGCGCAAGCGACCATGATCTTGGCGCTCCCTGGACAGGTCATGGTGCTGGGGCTTGGCTGTCAGACTGGTCACTGGCAGTCGCTGGAACCTCTCAATCGTGATGCTAGAAGCTGAAGTCCGGTCTGGGGCATCCGAAAGCACAACCCCGGCACGACTGGGGGCAATCGCCGGTGTGGTCCATCCCCTCCGTGGGGTGGACCCCCAGGCCGTGGCCGAGGGCGTGACCACAGTGCTGGGAGGGCGGCCTCCGTTCAGACCCGAAGCAAATGCCGATCCCTTCCAGGTGTTGGCGCAGTGGGCGTCGGACACGCCAGGGGCGCCGTCCCCAGCCCATGGCTCCTGGCTGCTGCTGACCACGGAACTGGCGGCACACCATGGCCCTGGGGCCGACTGGTGCGCCGCCCTGGCTGCGTTCCGCCGCCCCTTGCTGCTGGTTGCAGATCCCCAGGCTGCCTGGGAAGGGCAAGCTCGCGCCCATGGGGCCATGGCGCGGCAGGGCGGGATTCCCCTTTTGGGCGTGGTCAGCCATGGCGAGCCCCGTGCTCACCATTTTGCCCCCGCTCTGGAGTTGGGCTTGCCCTGGTTGGGCTGCCTGCCTGCAGGGGGCGCGTCCACGGCCCAGGCCCGGCAGGAGCAACTCTGGCGGCTGCGGGAGCAACTCTGGTTCCGTTGGTGGCAACTCTGCCGCACTGAGCAGGTGATGGCCATGCCCATGCCCGCAAGGGAACCTCACCGGGAAAAGAGGGGGAGCGCCAGCAGCACGAAGTACAACACCACAGCGGGCGTCAGCAGATAGCTATCGAACCGATCCAGGATACCGCCATGGCCGGGGATGAGGCGGCCGGAATCCTTCACCCCGGCGTCCCGCTTCAGCATGGACTCCACCAGGTCCCCCACCAGGGCGGAGAGGGCCGCCAGGAGACCCAGCATCAAGCCACTCCACGGCGCCAGGGGCCAGCTCAGGAGCACAGCGCCGCCAGCGCCCACGAGGGCGGCAGCCACAAAACCACAGATGGTCCCTTCAACGGTTTTTCCAGGGCTCACCCGGATCAACGGCCGCCGACCAAAACGTTGTCCACACACGTAGGCGGTGATGTCCACCGCCAGGATCATGGCGGCGGTGAACAGGGTCAAGGCCAAACCGGCGCTGAGCCATGTGGCGGGTGTGGTCCAGTGCTGCACATGGAGGGGAGCAATCGCGCCGATGGCCCGCAGTCGCAGCCAGTGGCTGGGCAGCACCCCCAAGTAATAGAACCCGAAAATCGATGCCGCCACATCGGCGATGGAGCCCGTCTGTGGTTGCAACAACAGCCAGCCGCAGATCACCAGACTGGCCAGGGGCACCACCGCGTCCGCCACCAGGGACCATTGGGAGGCCAGGGGGTGGTTGGTGGCATGGAAGCTGAGGAAAAGCAGCACCTGGCAGGCCACCAAGGTTGTTTTGCTGGCGGGACGAATCCCCTTGCTGCGGGCCAACTGGAAAAACTCCACCAGGCCCAGGTGGACGATCACCGCCACCAGCAGGGTGAACCACCAGCCCCCCAGGCTGATGAGCAGCACCCCCAAAGCAGCGGCCACCAGGCCGCTGAGCAGCCGTGGGGATCCCCAACTCATGGCATCCCGGGCCGCTCAGCGGCAATGACGAACAGGGGCTCCGCCGCCGCCAGACGCACGTCACGGCCCCGCTGCTGCAAACGATGCACCGTCGCCTGCACCACCTGCAGATCGGTGGCCTGGAGACGCCGCAGGGCATTGGTGGCATCCACCAGGCCAGCCAGGTTGCTGGTGCTGATCACCAGCCGCCCATGGGGGCGCAGGCAGGGCCACACCGCATCCAGAATCGCCTGATCCGGGCGGGACACCTCCAGCAGAACCCGGTCCGGCTCGCCATCCAGTTGACCGAGATCGTCCGGCGCACTGCCGGGAATGATCTTCAAGTTGTTCACCTGGAAGTGTCGTCGGTTGCGCGCCAGAAGATGCAAGGCATCCGGATCCCGCTCCAGGGCAAGCACCGCACCATGGGGCAGCAGCCGGGCAATTTCCAGGGCCAAGGCGCCCGTACCGCCCCCCACGTCCCATACCAGGGAGTCGGGCTGAGGCCGTAAATGGGCCAGCAGCATGACCCGCAACTCCATGGGCGTCGGC
This sequence comes from Synechococcus sp. SB0668_bin_13, assembly GCA_009836025.1. Lineage (GTDB taxonomy): Bacteria > Cyanobacteriota > Cyanobacteriia > PCC-6307 > Cyanobiaceae > Synechococcus_B. Next base: position 3,671 of record VXWH01000187.1, read on the forward strand.
GCAAAGCCGGGGGCGTCGGCAAAGGCTCCATCAGGGATGCCAGGCGTCACAAAGTCCCATTGAAACCGGTTCTCGGGGTGGTGTTTGCCGGAGGCTGCATCACCCGCTGCAATGGGCATGGGGGAAGCCTCCTGAACCATCACCTCAGAACCTTCACCGTATCAAGCATTCCACCCGGATGTTGCCCAGGATACCGGTGATGGAGGAGCCAGGCGTAACGTTCTTCGTCCAGCCGTTCCCCTGGCAGCAGCAGGGGGATGCCCGGTGGGTAAGGGGTGATGGCCTCCGCCACCACCTGCCCCACCGCCTGCTTGAGGGGGAGACGTCTGGTGGGGCCGAACCAGGCGCTGCGGGGTGGCACGGCAGCGCGGGCCAGCAGCGGGGTGGGGGCAGGCTGGAGGGCTTCCATCAACCCTGGCGGGTTCATCGGTGACCAGTGCAGTTGGCCCAGGGCGTTCTGGAGTTGGCCCAGGGCCCGACGGGGCGGCCGGAACCCCAGGTAGAAGGTGAGCCCTGCCGGCTCCGGCAGTTCCCCCGCAATGCCGAGGCCCAGCAGGCGCTCATCCAGCCCCAGGCCACTGCGTCCCCACGGCATGGTGCAGAGCCGCAACCGCAGTGGGTCGTCGCTGGGACTGACCAGCCAGCCTGTCCTGGTCAACTGCTGTCGCCAATGGCTCCAACGGTCCAGGGCTCGGCTGAGGAGACGGCTGGCCTGGGGCTGCTGATGGGGCCACGCCGCCGCCAACTCCGTGGCTGCCAGCAACAGCGCCGAGGGGCTACTGGTCTGGAGTAGCAGCAAGCCCTGCTCCAGATCCTCCCTGGAGATGCGCCCGCCAGAACTATGGAGCACAGCGGTCTGGGTGAGCCCTGGCAGGGATTTGTGGGTGGAATGAACCACCAGGTCGGCGCCAGCCGCCAGGGCATCCGGGGGCAGGGCGGCATGGGCGCGGAAGTGGCTGCCGTGGGCCTCATCCACCAACACCGGCAGGCCCCGACTGTGGCAAAGCCGCACCAGCGGCGTCAGGGGAGCGCTCAGCCCCTGATAGGTGGGATTCACCAGCAGCACCAGGTCCACCGAGCAGTTCCGGGCGGTCAATGCCGCCAGCACCCGTTGAAACCAGCCCACGTCCACGGGCCGGGACAGCCCCCAGCGACGGGAGAAGGGGAGGGTGTAGTAGACGGGCTCAAGACCGGCCAGCACCGCTCCATGGAGCACCGAGCGGTGCAGGTTGCGGGGGCAGAGCAGCCGCTGACCCGGCCGCAGGGCGCCCAGAAGAGCAGCCTGAAGAAGTCCTGTGGAGCCGTTGACCCCGAACCAGCAGCATCGGCTGCCCCAGAGTCTTGCTGTGGCCTGCTGGGCCTCGGCCACAGCGCCATGGGGCAGCAGCGGTCCCCCCAGGCTGGGCAACTCCGGCAGATCCAGGGGACCCAGTGGTCGCCTGAGCAGTGCTGTCAGCGCTGGCGGGAAGCCCCGGCCTCGCCCATGGGCGGGCAGATGGAGGGGAAGCGTGAATGCCGCAGCCTGCTGCAGAGCACCCAGGAGCACTGTCCCCGAAGCGGGATTCAAATTCGTAGAGCGACCTGGCAAGGCGTGCGCTGAGTCCCTGTTGTTCCAGAGAACGAGGAGGAGATTAGCGCTTCTTCTCCAATCCCAGGTAGAGCAGGAACCACAACAACGCCAAGGCCCCCGCGCCAGCGGCCACCGCAATCCCGAGGGGGTGGTCCCAGCGGAGCAGTCCCGCAAACGCCACCAGCAACGCACTGCTCACCATGCGGGAGCCGTCACGACGGTTGTCGGTAAACAGTCGCCGCAGGAACGGGAGCATGGATCCGGGTGGTGAAGTCATGGAGCAGCTAGCGTAGACTCTGCGCCCTCAGGGCCAAGGATGTTTGGGCCCGGCCCTGGATCATGGCCAGCGCCATGGCACCGGCCCAGCGCAGTTGCTCTTCCTGGGAGGCATCTTGTAGAGCCTGCAGGGCGTCCCGGTGGTCTGTGAGGGCCAACTCCCCCATGGCCACTGCCGCGGCAATGCGGGATTTCCGGTATTGGGGGGCTGTTTGCGCCAGACCTTGCTTGAGCCAGGCGCGCCGCTCACGGTGGCCCCCCAGGCCCACCAGGCGCATGAGCATGTAATGGCCGCCGTAGTCGCTGCGGTGGTGCAGATGCAGATGCTCCAGAACCACGGACCGGCTGGCTCTGGACTGCTGAAGGATGCCCGCAGCGGCGGCATATTGACAATTCTCGTCCCGTTGCAGCAACAACCGGATCCACCCGGCGGGGGTGTTGTCCGTGGGTTGGGGGTGGCCAATGCGCTGCAACCGGCGGGGGTCGTCATGGCAGAGCTCATCCAGGAGGGCCGCCACGGTTGCCGGGGGATGGCCGCTGGCCAGGGCGCGCCGGGCCAGGGAAAACGCCGTCAGCGCCCGCAGAGGCATGGAGACCGGCGTGCGCACCACTGCCGCCAGATGTTCCGGTTGCCCTGCCAGGCCCAGATCAATGACCGCTGTTCGTCGCTGTCCCGCCTCTGGATCCTGAAGACGCCTCAGCACGGGCTCCAGCAGATTCTCCGCGCTCCCCTGGCGCGCCAGGCAGGCCCGGGCCGCCCCGTCCAGGAGGCGATCCGGATGGTTGATACAGCCCGCCACGGCGTCCCTGGCGCCATGGAGTTCCAGGCGGGTGAGACACTGGATCACGGCCCGCTGCTGGGTTCCGGGACCATGGAGCGCCCCCAGCAAAGCCTCTGTAAGCTGGTCCGGGTCCATGGTCTGGCCAGCAGCCCAGAGTCGGGAGAGGCTGTTGGCGGCGCTGACCACCGCCCCTGCATCGCTGCTGCCCAGGGCCTCCAGCACCCGGGCCAGACTGCGGGGATCAGGGCGACGACCCAGGGCCTCAAGGGCCTTGCGGCGGGTCAGGCGTTCGTTGATGCCGTGACCCCGCCATGCCGCCGCCGCCAGCAGAGCCTTGAGGGATTCCGGGCTGCTGGCCGCCCCCAGCCGGGTGGCGGCCACGTACTGCAGCCCGGGGTTGGGCAGGGTGGCGGCATGGCTGTGGAGCGCCTGAATGGCCTCCTGCTCGTCCATCCACCCGAACAGGCTGTCAAAGCGCTCAGCCATGGGGGCCGCCAGGGGTGTTGCCGTGAGCGTCGATTGCCTCCAGGCTCTCGCGGGTGGTGCAGCGCGCCAGGCGATTCCAGCAATCCAGCTCCTGACAGGGCCGCGACAGCAGCTCGTCCCGCCAGTCTTCCCAACCCAGGGCACCGGTGAACACGGCCCCTGCAATGCTCTCCACTGCGGAGAAGTCCGCCCCCCGCAGATCCGCGGCCCGGAAATCACAGCCCTCAAGCTGGGCATAGGCAAAGCGGCTGCCGGTCAGCAGGGCACCACAGAAGCGGCTACGGCGCAGGTCTCCGTTGGCGAAGCCCGTGTCCTGCATCAGGGCGCCACGGCAATCGGCCCCACTCAGATAGACCCCCAGCATGAACGCCCCCCGCAGATCCATGCCCCGCAGATCGGCGGTGTTCAGAAACGCGCCCCCCAGCTTTGCCCCCGGACCCACGGCGCCGGAGCGGGCATAGGCAAAGCCCGGTGGCCAGCGGGTGAACCCGTCGTAGCGGGCCAGAGCGAGATCGGCGCCTTCCAGGCGGGCTTCCCGCAGGTCTGCGCCCCGTACATCGGCGCGGCAGAGCTTGACGCCCCGCAGATCCACTGCCCCAAGCCGGCAGCCCTGCCAGTTGGTCCCCCGTACATCGGCAGTGCGATCATCCGCCTCCGCCATGATGGCGCCACCCTGTGGTGGAGCGTCCGGGATGGGGGTGGGCCGCGACGGGTGATGATCCATGGGCACGATGCTGATACACTCTCCCCAGCTTGTGACAACGGCAGGGCACCATGGATCTCCCTGCCATGGGTTGTTGCCTTTTTCTCCACCCCGCACAATGGCGGACTTCCTGCGCCTCAGTGCCGGGACCTGGCTATCGGTGCGCAGCGTCCATCATTTCGACTTCTCCCCGGACCAATCCGGTGAGTCCAACCTGATCATTACCCTGCTGGAGCAGGGGGACGAGGCGGTGCAGCGGGTTTGCGCCCAACAACAGGTTCCCTGCAGCGCCGCCGCCATGGGGGCCCGCTTCCAGTGGCAGGGCAACCACCGCCAGGGGCCGGCCGACGAGCGCTACGGGGCCGTGCTGGTGGACCTGCCGGGACCGGGCCAGGGCTGTGGCCGTCTGGTGCGGGACGTGGGCTACGTGGAGGCCACGCCGGTGATCAGTCCCTATCGCTTCGACGAGGACGGCCTGCTCACCATTCACACCGTCTACGACCGCAACGTGGGCACCGAGCGCTGCTGGTTTCTCAACGAGGACGTGCGGGTACGGGTGGGTACGGTGCAACTCATGGACGGTCCCAACCTGGTGAGTTATGCTACGGAAACCCGTTGCACACCACTGGAGGATCTGGAGAAGCTGCGACGGGTGGCGCAGGGGCGTTGTGAATGAAAATGAAGCGGTTGACAAATCGGTTGATCCAAGTGTAGGATTCCTTTACCAACTATGGTTTTCCCCTTGTACCCCTCAATCACTGCTGCTGTTAGCTTTAGGGAAGCCCCATGGAGGCGGGTGGGCAAGGACATGGCGGAAAAACATCAGCCGAGTTTGTAGATAAACCCAGCCTCCCAGTTCTCTGACCGCAAAGAGTTGTCGCGAGGAAAGTTTCGGATTGTCATAGTCCGATGGCCCTTGCCGTGGGCAGGTTGGCGGGCCTTCGCAAGGGTTTGAAGCGTCTTCTTGCTGCGGTTCCGCTTGCCCTGGTTGTTCGGCATGGCCCAACGGCTGACGACATGGGGCGGACAAGGCGGAGGTGGCTCCCATGACTCCTTATAATCAACAATCTTGTAAAGAGGGTAAGCTTCGTCGTTGTCAACAGAAAGTGCTTAGGGAACCTGTGAATTAGGGGAAGCCAAGGCGTCATTACAGATTCTGAGTTG
>VXWH01000183.1 GCA_009836025.1 Synechococcus sp. SB0668_bin_13
TGGCCCTCCAGGGGGAGAGAGAACAACGCAGCGCCACCACCTCCGCAGACCACTCCCTCAAGCTACGCTTCTCCCTCCTCTTCTGAAGTCTTGACCCACTTTTTCTTCGAGTTCTTACGGGCGCCTCGAAAAATTGCCCTCTCCCCGGACGGGATTGCCTTCTGGCCCATGCAACCCCTCTCCACAACTGACTTTCTCGTGTCGAGAGAACATTCCATGGCGGAGATTGTCCGATTTTCCGAGGTGCCCTTAAAGTGGAACCGTGGACAATTTTTGCAGTGAAGAGTTTGACGTGATCGTTGTGGGCGGTGGCCACGCCGGCTGCGAAGCCGCCTTGGCCGCCGCCCGTCTCGGTTGTGCCACCGCCCTGTGTACCCTCAATCTGGATCGCATCGCCTGGCAGCCTTGCAATCCAGCGGTGGGCGGCCCCGCCAAAAGCCAGTTGGTTCACGAGGTGGATGCCCTGGGGGGCGTCATTGGCCGCTTGGCGGACGCCCACGCCATTCAAAAGCGACTGCTGAATGCAAGCCGTGGGCCGGCGGTCTGGGCGCTGCGAGCCCAAACCGACAAACGGCGCTATGCCCTTGGCATGCAACGTCTCCTGCAGGAACAACCCAACCTGTCCCTGCGGGAGGCCATGGTGACCGACCTGCTCACCAGCGGTGACCGCAACGAGGGCACCATGCGAATCCATGGGGTAGAAACCTACTTCGGCAGTCGCTATGGCGCCGAGGCGGTGGTGCTCACCACCGGCACGTTCCTGGGGGGACGCATCTGGATCGGCAGCCGCTCTCAAAGCGCTGGCCGCGCTGGGGAGGCTGCGGCCACAGGTCTGACAACTGCTCTACAGCGGCTGGGGTTGGAGATGGATCGCCTCAAAACCGGCACCCCCGCCCGGGTGGAGCGGGACAGCGTGGCCCTGGAGGACTTGGAGGCGCAACCCAGTGATGCGGCGGATCGCTACTTCAGCTTTGATCCCGAGGCCTGGATTTCCGGCCCCCAGCTTAGTTGCCACATCACCCGCACCACCGCCGCCACCCACCAGTTGATCCGCGACAATCTCCACCTCACACCCATCTACGGCGGCTTCCTGGATGCCAAGGGTCCCCGCTATTGCCCCTCCATCGAGGACAAAATTGTCCGCTTTGCCGAGAAGGAATCCCACCAGATTTTCCTGGAGCCGGAGGGTCTTGACAGCCCTGAGCTGTATATCCAGGGCTTCAGCACAGGGTTGCCCGAGGCCCTGCAACTGCAGTTGCTGCGCACCCTGCCGGGGTTGGAGCACTGCGTCATGCTGCGGCCCGCCTACGCGGTGGAGTACGACTATGTTCCCGCCACCCAGTGCTGGCCCAGTCTGGCGGTGAAAGGGATCCATGGCCTGTACACAGCGGGCCAGTTGAACGGCACCACCGGCTATGAGGAAGCCGCCGCCCAGGGCCTGCTGGCTGGCGTCAATGCGGCGCGGCAGGTGGGAGGCCAGCCTCCCCATGTGTTGTCCCGGGACAGCAGCTACATGGGCACCATGGTTGACGACCTGGTGAGCAAGGACCTGCGGGAGCCCTATCGGGTCCTCACCAGTCGCAGTGAGTATCGGCTTCTGCTGCGGGGCGATAACGCTGATCGACGGCTCACACCCATGGGCCGGGAATTGGGTCTGGTGGATGATCGCCGCTGGAGTGCTTTTGAGGCCAAGCAACGGGCCATCCAGGCCCAGCAGGACCTGTTGGAGACCACCCGCCTCAAGGCCGGTGATCCGGCGGGTGTGGCCCTGGCCAAGGCCAGCGGCGCCGCCATCAAGGGCTCCATCACGCTGGCGGAACTCTTGCGCCGCCCAGGGATCCACAGTGAGGATCTCCACCGCCATGGTCTCATTCCTGACCACGTCCCCGTCCCCGTCCGGGAGGGAGCAGAAATCGACATCAAGTACAGGGGGTATCTGGAGCGTCAGCGCCAGCAAATTGCCGTGGTGCAAAAGCAACACAGCCGCCCGTTGGAGCCAACCATCCCCTACCAGACCATTACCACCCTCTCCACAGAGGCCCGGGAGCGCCTCAGCCATGTGCAACCGCTCACCCTGGGGCAGGCCAGCCGTATCCCCGGGGTCAGCCCAGCCGATGTCAATGCCCTGCTCCTCTGGCTGGAGCTCAGGCGACAGCGGCGGGACCAGGACCGTCGTCAGCGCAAGCAGGAGATTCCAGCTTGATCTCACGGCTGAACAGAACCTCATCGACATACCCCATGTGAAGCATGTCGAAGATTCGGCAAAGGTATGACTTACCGTCCCGCCACCAAGTGCGGTATCCATCAACCATCAGATAGTGTTTGACGCTGACGTCCTCGTGCTCCCGCAACTCTTCAATCTCCATTCCGTCCAGGAGTGTTTCATAGACCCCGTCAGCGATACGGCTCCCAAATGAAGTCGTGTAGTAGTACTCCTTGATTTCCCAGACGGCAATTGGGTCAACTGCAGATGGGAAGGCGCCGTCAACTCTTCGCGCCATTGTTCTAAGCGGAGTTCTGTGGCGGGTGATCGTTGTCAGTTCCCTGGGATCATAATTGCAAGGCAGCCCTTCCGAGTAACACTCAATCATCATATTCACAAGGCCGGTAAAGAAGGCTATGGCCCTCTTATTCCCCTTTTGCTTGTTCATGGGAATCGGGCATCGGTGGTTCGAGTTCTGTCGGATATCATCGAATACAGCTTTTGCCTGCGTGGCATCCATCAGCTTCGACTCAACCCTGTTGCTTAAAACGCGAGCACGTTCCTCGAAATAGTCCTCAAGGTTCCGTGCGAACTCAGTTACGGATTCGCCTGAGGTGAGATGCTTGTGATCCAGGTTCAGCCTGCTGAAGGCGTCCACCATTTGCCGCACCTTGGGTACGATGATCCTCCCGTCCTTGCTGTAGCCAACAGCCTGACTGATGGACCGCACGCTGGCCCAGAATCAGAATGATTTCGGCTTCTTGAGAAATTTCTCCTTGGGCTTCATCAATGCAGGTCCAATTGGTTCTCCAACTTACCAGGCAAGGCGAACCAGAGAGACATTGAGCATTCGAGCATGCGGAGGCAACACCTGTTCAGGCTGGGACCGCTGACCACCAAGCCCACATGCGTGGCAATGTCCTCTTCCCCTCTACTCTGAATACCGAATATCCTGGGATGGAATCGCCAGTCTATAGTAGCTTTGTATCATTCTATCGTCAAGAAGGAGCCATGCAGCTACCTTTGAGCCTCAGCGAGCCGACCCTTGCAACCGAAGAGAACACGACCGATGGCGTCGTGCCGTTCAATTCGCAGCTCCTGAAGTGGGTTGGCAACAAGCAGCGCTTTGCCTGTGCCATCATCTCGTTCTTTCCTCGCCGATTCCGCATGTACCACGAGCCGTTTCTCGGCTCCGGCGCCGTGCTTGGCGTCCTGGCGCCCAGACGCGCCGAGGCGTCCGACAGCTTCAAGCCGCTCATGGACATCTGGCGGATGCTCCGAAGCAATCCCGAAGTGGTCAAGGACTGGTATCGTCGTCGCTGGCTGGAGTCCCAAGAGGGTGACAAGGTGGAGAAATATGAGCAGATCAAAGCGCGTTACAATCAGAGGGCAAACGCTGCGGATTTTCTGTTCCTGGTGCGGGCAGCCTACGGTGGCGTCGTCCGCTTCCGCAAAGCAGACGGTTATATGTCAACCCCGTGCGGGGTCCACCAACCAATCCACTACAGGTCCTTCAGCCGCCGGGTGGATGCCTGGTCGGAAAGGATCCGCGGAACCCGGTTCCATCATCGAGACTATGAAGAATCCCTGGATCGTGCAGAAGAGGGAGATGTTGTGTACTGTGACCCTCCCTACAACCACAGCCAGGCGATCCTTTATGGGGCGCAAGGATTTTCCCCCGATGAGATGTTCCGCAACATCGAGGCGGCAAAGCGGCGGGGAGCGTTTGTGGCCCTGAGCCTTGATGCTTCCAAGAAGTCCGGATGCACCAACTGCAATTATGATCTACCGTCTGGACTCTTTGCCCGTGAGGTGGCTGTGAACTGTGGTCGCTCGATGCTCAAGCGTTTCCAGATGGGTGGGCAAACACTGGAGCAGGAAGTTGTAACGGATCGTCTCTTGCTGACACACTAACGGGAGAGAACGGAGAAGCAGCGGCCTGATTCAGCCTTTCTGTTGTGCAGTCTCGGTGTTACGGCCATCCCTTTTCAAGGTTCCGAGGGCCTCCCTGATGAGGTGGTCAATAACAGAGACGGAGGGGCGTTGACAAGCGTGGAACGGCAGGGGACGGCATAACTCCACTGCAGCCACGCCGGAGCGGGCCAGCAGGGTGGCATTGGTGATCCCTTCACCAATGGGGCGGGCCAAGCGAAGGAAGCCTTGACCCACCGCCGCGTCTACCCACCGGCCAAGTTCGGACAAGGCTCCAGCAACCACCAATTGAGCAAGCACCTTCCGGCTTAATGTCCAACTGGCCACAACGCCAGGCCTGCTGCCATAGATCTGGGCAATGCGGCGGAACATTTGCATGCTGCTGAGAAACACCAGCAGAACATCTGCCAACGGCCAGGGCATAAAAGCTGTTTCTGTTGCAATTCGCAGTGCGGCGTCTCCAATGACCTTTTCCGCACGATCATCCAATCCCTTCAATATCTCGGTTTCCGCCCGGATAATCAGCCTAGTGGCGCCCGAACTCTCATCCCTTTTCTCTTCCTCAGCCAGTCGTTGGGCCCCTCTACAGGTGTCATCCCGGCTTGAATAGATGGCAACCAGCCGATCAATCACTTCTTTCGCCAAATCCAGATCACCCACATCATCAGATGGCGCCAGGGAGCGTTCCGCCTGTTGGCGTATCTCCTCAAGCGTATTGATTCTTTGCATGGCTTGCCACTCCTGGACGGCAACAGCAGTGATCACGAGAACCAGAAGCCCCGTCAGCACAAGGCCCGCCATGCCCAGAACGGCAGAGCGCTCCCACAACCCGTTCAGGGTGTCCCATAAGGAGATGCCACACAGAAGCAGAATCGTGGCTGCCAGCAGCATCAAAAACCAGGTGAACCATGGCAAAGACATGGCAACTGAAAGGGCCTGCTTTAACTCTGATGGCTGTGACTTGTCCTCTGGACTTGGGACAAACTGCGGTACCTTCTCTTCTGGCATGAGCATCTGGAAAGCCCCCCCTGGCCCACCCTCTCCTTTCTTTCCGGGTCCTGTGTTCTCTTCCACAGGAGAGGGAGTCTCTTCCCGTGGCAGTTGGTGTCCTGAAGGCTGGTGCGGATCTTCAGAGACAGGCGCTGGCGGGGGAGAGGGCTGTAGATGCGGCGCGGGCGATCTCTCCCCTGTTTTCAGAGCAGATTGTGGACTCTCCCCTTCCGGTACTGAAAAACGTAAAGCCTTGCTTGGCGTGCTCTTCTCTTCCTGACTAGGCCCTGAAGTCTCTTCAGCAGCAGAAATGGGTTGAGTTGCGTCAGTGGTCATCATGTACAGGGGAGAAATGGCTTGGGGTAAGGTTACAGAGTTGCTGGTATGCTGCCTTGCTTTAGAGCAAGTCTCCAATGAGAAACTCCAAAGCCTGGTCAAGGCGAATATGGGGCAGGGGTTGCTCCCTGCTCTGGGGCTCCGGTTGAAATTTTGGAAAAGATTGAGGGCCATGCCGCCACTCCTTTTCACCTTGTCTTGCCTCTTTCAGCAGCGCACCAATATCGGGCAGCGTACCTGGATACTCAAACCAACGCTGCCTGCCGTCGTCCTTGCCGGCAAGCCAACCACATACGCCCTCATAATTCACACTATCCTGTGTCACGGTATGCTCCTTCGTAACTCTCAAGGCGGCGATGGACATGACTCTCGTTTTGGCGCCCTTATCGTCGGCCCTTTGTACTGATTCCCTGAGAACCCCACCTGGATAGGTACTTAGCCTGCTATGTTGGGAGTGGTGGAGATGATCCGCTTTGGTGGCGGCGAACAGGATTTTCTCCACCTTATGACCTTGAAACAACTGAGTGGGCCACAGGTTCCGTCCTGGCTGAAAGATACTCAAGATGTCCTTCATGGCTTTACGCTGATCCTCAAAAGGACCAGGTCCGGCTTCGATGGCTGCCATGACGTCGACAAGGACCACTTGCCTGTCAATTTTGCTGAGGTGATTCTCAAAAAAAGGTTGAATCACTTGCTTTTTGTATTCTTCAAAACGGCTTTCAAATTTTTTATAGAGGGATCCCTTGTCTGCTTGGTCACGTGAATGTAAAGGTGCAAAGGTTAAAACTGCGGCATTCTCCAGATCTCCTGGCTGCAAGAATCGTCCCGGTGTGCAACGAGAATAGCCGTCTTCTTTTAGTGCTTTCAGATAGGCAGTGAACGTCTTGGCCAGAGATTGGGCATCCTCGTTACTTTCATTCAATTTTGCTTCGATGTTGATTCGCTTAAGCTGCTTAAGATAAGTCATTGCCTTTTCTCGACCGTCTAATGCATCAAAGGTTATTCTTTCAAGGCGCTCAACAGACCAAGACGTAAAGTTCTTATTCATCATTGTCAGATCAATCAGCCACTCCCCTGGAAAATCAATGATGTCTAAATGAACCGTTTCCTCATCCCTCCCCAGCCAGTCTTTGGCCAGCCAATCTCTGGACTTTCTCCGAATGCGCAGGGAGAGGCGCAACTTGCTCAGTCCTTTTGTTGGCAAAGGCCAGTCCGGTTTGTCCTGGGAGATCATGGTGTGCAGGTGATCTTCAAAGGGAAAGCGGGGAATGGTGTGCTCCGGATGAAACTCAAGGTTGGCAGCCTTGATCCGGCCTTCCCGGGCGGCGGCCAACACCACCATGTTTCTCGAGTTTTTCAGGCTGGCAACCAGGGAGGTAATGAACACGGTTTTTCCAGCGCGGCTCAACCCGGTCACCCCCAGGCGAATCACCCGCTCCAGGTCGGGAATGACGGTCTCCACCGCTTTCCCGGCGCGGCGCCACTCTGCAGCTCCTCGGGAAGCCCACGCCTCCCATGGCGCCCCCTGGTTCTGTCCATTCCTGCCCATAGTGGTGGCCCCCCGCTCCTGCCCCTAAGGCTGACCGGCCACCACCGCCCGCACCAGCCGGTCACCCTTTTCCAACCGGCTCACCACCTCCATGCCGGCAATCACCCGGCCGAACACGGCGTAGCTGCCGTCCAACTGGGACAGGTCTTCAAGGGCCACATAGAACTGGGCGCTGGCGGAATTGGGCAGTTGGGAGCGGGCCATGGCCAGGGCGCCCTGTTCATGGCGCAGCTTGAGCCGATCCCGCAGGCCCGGCTCGGTGAGCACCTTGCCGTAACGGGGCTGTTCCTCACCGGTGAGGGCAATCTCCAGGGGAATCCGGCGCTCCTGCCCCGTACCGGGATCCACGAAACCGCCCGTGCCAAAACGACCGGGCGGTGTTTTGGGGTCGGCGCTGGCGGGGTCGCCGCCCTGGGCCACAAAGCCGGGAATCACCCGGTGGAAGACGGTGCCGTCATAGGTGCCGCGCTTCACCAGATCGACAAAGTTGCCACTGGTGAGGGGGGCGGCGGCGCCATCCACCTCAACGGTGAAGTCCCCCTTGCTGGTGGAGATGGTGATGGTGGCCGTGCCGTCCAGGCAGGCCACGGGGCTGTTGGCGCAGCCAATGTTCTGGGCCATGGTGTTTTGCGCTTGGGTACAGCTTGCCAGCAGAAGCAGGGGAATCGCGGCCAGCAGCACAGTGCTGCCCAAATCTTTGGCCCAAATGAAGATCCGCATGGTGTCTTGTTGATCGCAGGAGGATGGATTCAGTTCAGCCCTTGCAGCGGCACGTTGAGGAAGCTGGCCAGGCGGGCGCCGCTGGCTTCCAGTTCGGCCAGCGCCATGGGCTGTCCCACGCCGGTGAGGGGAAGATCACGACGACTCCGCAGCTTGAGCGCAAGACGCCGCCGCGGATTCAAACCCTCGCGGATGTCCACCTTCACCGCCTGAATATCGTCCAGGGGTAGATCCACTTCAATCCACCGGCGAAAGCCTCGGCGGCGCACCGTCAGGCGCCCACTGTCCTGGTTAAAGCAGTTCTCGCCGCTCCCCACGTCCAGAACAATGCCGATCCAGAAGTACAGCGCCAGGAGGCTGCCGGCAATGCCGTAGAGACCCATCACCAGACCCTGGGGCACAAAGAGAAGCTGGGAAGGTTGGCCGGCGGGCAGCAGGTCCAGTTGCCAGAAGCTGGACGCACTGGCCAGAAGAAAGCCAATGCCCCCGAGGCTGGTGATCAGGGCAACGGCAACATTGGAGTTGCGGCGGGATCCCTGGATTGTCTGGAGGATTTGCCGCTCGGAATGGGTGGTGGCCTGGATGGTCATGGTGTGGTTGGGGATGTGGAGCCAGGTGCGCCGCACCCCAAGAGTGCAAACGTCGAAATCGTCCTTGCTCCCGTAAGCAGTCTGCCAGAACATTGCCTGCCTGCCCCATGGAGAGTGCTTCTCCGCCACGGGCTCAGGTTTGAACTCGTGACAATCAGACGCAGCTTCAGGTCAGGATTGTTACGCTCAATGCCGTATGCAACGCTCTGCCGGAGCTCTCTCGTATGACCATTGCAGTAGGGGGTGCGCCAGCCGGACGGGGGTGGTTTGACGTCCTC
>VXWH01000028.1 GCA_009836025.1 Synechococcus sp. SB0668_bin_13
ACTTACCCGGAGATTACGCCCCCTTCAATTTCCACCACCTTCGAGACACATCCCTTCGAGAAGCTCTGCGTCGCTGCCTTCCCAGACACTGCTGATGGGGGCGTAGGGCATATCCTGCGCCGAGGCCGACGTCACAGCCGCGGGCTGGACAACGCCGTTATCGGTGACCAATTTTTCACAAACGAGTTGCTTGCCGAGCATGCTCTCAAGGTCGCTACGGACCAGGGCAATCGTATCGGTATTGTGGCAGAGCGGGTTGTGGGACAGCAGGTTCAACGGGCGTCTCAGCCATCGGCGCACTCCTGATGGTTCCCGCGCTTGGGCAGCCAGCCTTCCTTGGGCAGGGGCTCGGTGCCGTAGGTCCAGTCGTCGTAGTCGGGGTCATTGCGAATGCGCTGATGCTCCTGGCTCTGCACGTCAAAGTTGTGGGATTGGGAACCCTTCTCAGGGTGACCCTGCTGGAGTCGGTTCATGGCGCTTGTGGTGATGGTTGATCTTCAGTGTACAGAAGTTCTTCAGACATTGAAAAGAAACTCCATCACGTCCCCTTCGACCACCACGTAGTCCCGGCCTTCGCTGCGTAGCCAGCCCCGGGACCTGGCCTCCGCCATGGAGCCGGCCTCCAGCAGTTGCCGCCAGCCAATGGTCTGGGCGCGAATGAAGCCCCGCTCAAAGTCGGTGTGGATCACGCCGGCGGCCTGGGGGGCTTTCATGCCGGCGCGAATGGTCCAGGCGCGGGTTTCCTTGGGACCCGTGGTGAAATACGTGCGCAATCCCAGCAGGTGATACGTGGCCTGGATCAGGCTTTCCAGGCCCCCCTCCCGAACCCCCAGGCTGCTGAGGTAGTCCTGCCGTTCCTCCGCATCAAGCTCCACCAGCTCCGCCTCCACCTGGGCGGAGACCCGTAGTGTTGCCGCTGCCTCCCTGTGGGCCAGTTCAGCGATACCCAGGGCCATGGCGTTGCCGTCGGCCAGGTGGTGTTCCGCCACGTTGGCGGCATAGATGATGGGTTTACGGGTCAGCAAACCCAGGGGTTGAATCAGCCGCTCCTCTTCCGGGGAGAGGGGGACCGTGCGGGCGGCAACGCCGGAATCCAGCGCCTGGGCAAGGCGCTCCAGCACATCATCCTCCTGGCGGGCGTCCGGACTGATGTGGCGTTGCCGCTGCAGCCGTTGGCGTCGCTTGTCAATCTGGGCGGCATCCGCCAGGGCCAGCTCCAGGTTGATCACCTCCACGTCTCGACCGGGATCCACGGAGCCGGACACATGGATCACGTCATCATCCAGGAAGCAGCGCACCACATGGACAATGGCGTCCACCTGGCGAATGTTGGCCAGGAACTGGTTGCCCAGACCCTCCCCCCGGCTGGCGCCCGCCACCAGGCCGGCAATGTCCACCACCTCCAGGCGTGTAGGCACCAGGCTTTGGGAGCGGGACAGGTCCGCCAGCGGCTGAAGCCGTGGATCCGGCACAGCCACCACCCCCACGTTGGGTTCAATGGTGCAGAAGGGGAAATTGGCTGCCTGGGCCTGGATCTGGCGCACCAGGGCGTTGAACAGGGTGGACTTGCCCACGTTGGGCAGACCAACGATTCCGGCGCGAAGCATGAGCAGGGAAGAAGATGCGGTCTAGGATGGGGAGCGCCATACATCTTCCCATCGGCCATGCTCGTTGCCGCCTTGCTGGACATCGTGGTGATAAAAACCCTCGGCATTTTTTCCCTGCTCCTGTTGCTGCGGGTTCTGCTGAGTTGGTTCCCCAGCCTGCCCTGGGAGAATCCGGTGCTGGCAACGCTGGCTTCCATCACGGACCCCTACCTCAACCTGTTCCGTGGCTTCATTCCCCTCATCGGAGGACTGGACCTTTCCCCAATTCTGGCATTCCTGTCCTTGAATCTGGTGAGAAGTCTGCTGTTGGCCCTTTCCGATCCACTGCTGGCAAACGCAAGCTACACAAGGTACATCGTTGGATGATGTCCAAGGGCGGGCCGGGGCCGTTTCTGCAGCGGTGCTAGGTTCATGGGGCCGGGGCTACAGTCCTCCCGCCGGTCAAGCCCAGCAACATTGTCTGCGTCATCCATGCACCAGCAGTTGCGCTCCTCCATTCACGCCCGTTCTTGCCGGCGGAGCAGTTCCCCTGCTCCTGCCCTGTACTGTGTTCCCGGTGCTGAGGACAGCAGGGATGGCGCATCAGCCCACTTGCCGATCAGGACGGGATGACGGCACCGCAAGGACATTTCAATGGCCAACGGCGCAGGGAGTGTGTCAATCGACGCACAAAAATTGTTGCCACCATTGGCCCGGCAACGGACAGTAACCAGAGCATTCAACGACTGATCCGGGCTGGAGCCACAACGTTCCGGCTGAATTTTTCCCACGGCAGCCATGCCGATCATGCGCTGCGGGTGGCCACCATTCGCCAGGTGGCCCATCAGATGAGCCAGAACATTGGCATCCTTGCGGATTTGCAAGGCCCCAAGATTCGCCTGGGGCGTTTTGAAGGCGGCCCCATTCGCCTGGCCAAGGGGGATCGTTTCCAACTCACCTCCAGACCTGTGCCCTGTGGTCAGAGCATTGCTCAGGTCACCTATAACGCTCTGGCGGAAGAAGTGACGGCGGGAGCGCGCATCCTGCTGGATGACGGCAAGGTGGAAATGCGGGTCGCCGCCGTGGATCCCGAGACCCGGACCCTGCACTGCCGGGTGGTGGTGGGTGGAATGCTCTCCAACAACAAGGGGGTCAATTTCCCCGATGTGCAACTCTCCGTCAGCGCCTTGACGGAAAAAGACCGCACGGATCTGCGCTTTGCTCTGCAGCAGGGGGTGGATTGGATCGCTTTGAGCTTTGTGCGTAACCCCGAAGACATGGTGGCGGTGAAGGAGCTGATCCACGGCCATGGCTATGGCACCCCTGTGGTGGCCAAGATCGAGAAGTTCGAGGCCATCAGCCGCATTGACGAGATCCTGCCCCTCTGCGATGGCGTCATGGTGGCCCGGGGTGACCTTGGGGTGGAAATCCCCCCGGAAGATGTGCCATTGCTGCAAAAAGAGTTGATCCGCAAGGCCAACGGCCTGGGAATCCCCATTATCACCGCCACCCAGATGCTGGACAGCATGGCCACCAATCCCCGCCCCACCCGGGCCGAGGTGAGTGATGTGGCCAATGCCATTCTGGACGGCACCGACGCGGTGATGCTCTCCAACGAGACCGCCGTGGGGCAATACCCGGTGGAGGCTGTGGAGATCATGGCCACCATTGCCAGGCGCATTGAGCAGAACTACCCCCAGCCCCGCTTCACGGGCAACTGCCAGCACACCATTCCCAACAGCATCAGCCAGGCTGTGAGCACCATCGCCAGCCAACTGGAGGCCACCGCCATTGTGCCCTTGACCCAGAGCGGCGCCACAGCCCGGAACGTGAGCAAATTCCGTCCGATCACCCCCATTCTGGCCGTCACCAGTCAGGTGAGAGTGGCGCGGCAGTTGCAACTGGTGTGGGGGGTTTATCCTCTCCTTGTGGATACCCAATCCTCGGGCAGCCGCACCTTCACGCTGGCGCTGGGCGTTGCCCGGGAACAGGGCCTGCTGCAAGAAGGAGACCTGGTGGTGCAGACCGCAGGCACCCTGGCGGGAGTCAGTGGATCCACTGACTTGATTCGCGTGGGGATTGTGGCCGCGGTGCTGGGGAAGGGATTGGGCGTGGGCAGCGCGTCCGTCACGGCCCGGGCCCGGGTGGCCCATTCTCCCCAGGAGGCCCGCCATCTGGAGCCCGGCGAGGTGTTGGTGGTGAATGAAACCTCTGCGGCTTACATGGACGTCATTCGTCGCGCCGGGGGCATCCTCACGGAACTGGGTGGCCGGCAAAGCCACGCTGCGGTCATCGGCCAGCGGCTGCGCATCCCCGTCATTGTGGGTGTCACAGGCGCCACACGGGCTGTGCGGCAAGGGGAGGTGATTACCCTGGACGTTCCCCATGGTCTGGTGAAAAGCGGCAGCAGCAGTGATCTGATGGAAACCCATTCCTAGCCTGAAAAGCCTGAAAACGCGGCTACGGCGGCAGGCCATGGCTGGGGGTCGATGGCGCCCGCCCCTACACAGACCATGGCGCCACAGGCACTGGCAAAGGCCATGGCCCGGGCGACGGCATCCCCCGGGGGCTGGTGCAGCAACCGGGGCTGCTGCGTCAACTGGTGGAGCAGCCCCGCCAGGAAAGCATCTCCCGCACCGGTGCTGTCCACCACGGAAACCGGATAGGCGGGCCGCTGCCCATGACAGCCCCCCATCCACCAGGCCACCCCGTCCCCACCGGCGGTCACCACCACCGCAGGCTGTTGCGGCAACGCCAGACCAATGGCCCGGGGATCCCGCTGCCCCAGCAGCCACTCAGCCTCCTCAACCGCCAGCTTGAGCAGGTGTACCCGCTCCAGCAAGGGAGCAATTCGTTGCCGGGCCATGGATTCATCGCAGCGCCAGAAGGTGGGCCGCCAGTTCACGTCCAGAACCAGCCGCACCTGCCGGGCCTCAGCCAATGCCATGGCCCGCTCCAGGGCCGCTGCTGCGGTGGGGCTGGCCAGAGGGATGGTGCCGAACAGCAGCCAGCGGGCAGACTGGAAGAGGGAGGGTGGAATCCGGTCTTTGGCGAAGGCCGTATCGGCAAAGCCGGCGCCGGTGTCCCCCAGGAAGCCCCCAAAACTGCGTTCGCCGTTGTGCTGCCGTTGCACCAGCACAATCCGGGAGGGGCGCTGCTCATCCCACTGCAAGCCTTGCTGGTCCACCCCCCGCTCTTGAAACAGTCGGGCAAAGGCTGCGCCAATGCCATCCCGCCCCAGCCGCCCCAGAAAGCCGGTTGATGTGCCCAACCGGGCCAGTCCGCAACACACGTTGGCCGGGGCGCCCCCCAGGTAATCCTCTCCCCCGTCGGCCGGATCTCCCCCCGGTGGACCCAGGCGGTCCACCAGCGCCTCCCCGCAGCAAATTACGTCGGGCATCCTTCCCTTGCTCAACCGGATTCAGCCTGCAACGGCCATGGTGAATTCGGCAAGGCGACCAGGCAGGCTGATGAATCCATCAACAGACTTTCCCCAACGGCAGAGGGTCAAGGCTGGCAGCAGCAGCCGTCCCCATGGCGCAGGAGATGGGCAGCCCTGTCGTCCGCCTGCATACGCTCCCCGCCATTGGCAATCGCCAGACGCCTTTACCGCTCCATGGGTTTTGTGTCCACGGCCTCGGTCATCAACTGTCCTTGCCGCGAAGACCTGTTGATGGAACTGCGACTCAAATGAGGAGTGCCGTCGGGGCCGGATCCACTGGGGCCGGGTCCCCATTCTTGAGCGGATCCTGTTGATCCAGAGACCGCCGCTTCAAGCGCACATGGAGTTGGTCTGGTCGCATGACCACGGCCATCTTTTCCCTCACCTCCCTACCAGGGTTCACTGGCTCCAGGTCGAAGTTCCGGCAGAGCATGGCAAGAACCGTCCGAATTTCCAGCATGGCCAGATTCCGGCCCGGACAGATACGCGGCCCAGCGCCAAAAGGGACAAACGCCTGTGTGTTGTGGGGTTGTTTCCCGTTGCCGGTTGGCCGGGGAAGCCAGCGTTCGGGATCAAAGCGGTCGCCGCCGGCAAAGTGTTCTTCCCTGGTTGCCGCATACCGTAGCAGCACGAACAGCTTTGTCCCCTTGGGAAGCCGGCAGCCCAGCATCTCGGTATCCTCCAGCGCCTCCAGCGCCATATGGGGGGCTGCCGGCTTCAACCGCATGACCTCGTTGCAGAAGGCGTCAAGAAAGGGAAGACGGTTGGCCTGCTCCAACTCATCGAGGGCCGCTGCCGGCGCGATCAGGTCATCCACCTCACGGCGAACCCGGAGGAACGCCTCGGGAAACCTGCTGAAATAGTGAACAATCCAACTGACGGTATAGGAGGTTGTATCTTCTCCGGCGAGCAGCAACTGGCTTGTGTGTGCCAACAACTCTGCACTGGTGAGGGTAGAGCCTTCACGTTCCGCGATCACCAGCATGGCCTCCAGGAAATTGGTGGGTCCATGGCCGGGGTGAGCGGCCATGTGCTCCCGCGTGGCGCGGACGACGGCTTCAACTTCCCGCTCAAGTTCCTTCACGGCGCGGTCAAGGGCGCGGTCCGGCGGCAGGCGCACCAGACGCCAATAGGGGAAAAGCGTGAAAAATCGCCGCTGCAGGCCCGGGCCGATTTTTTCAAGGTGTTGCTGAATCACGGGACCCGGCGTCTCCAGCGTGTTGGGGTCAATGCCAAAGGCCAACTGCATGGTGACGTCAACCGTGAAGCGCGTCAGGTCATGGCAGACGTCAACCGGCTGTTTCCCCGCCGCCTCCCATCGTCGCTGCAAACGGGCCGTCGTGGCCTTGAGCCTGGGGAAAAAACCGGCGAGTCGTGTGCCGCCCAGCGCCGCCACCACGGTGCGCCGCTGCCGACGCCAGTCTTCCCCCTCCGCGGTGAACAGCCCGTCGATGCCAAGCTCGGTAAACCTGTCCTCAATGACACGGTTACGCCGGAAGGATTGTGGTCGCTGCTCCAGGATGCGCTGGATCGCCCCATGGTCCGACACCACCACCAACCGGGACCGCCCCAGACGAATCTGGAATAAAGGGCCGTAGCGCTCCGCCCAACGTTCAAGGGTCAGGTGAGACCGCTCGCTGCTAAGCTGGAAGAGATGCCCGATCAGCGGCGGACCATAGGGTCCCGGCAAATCACGGGGTTGGGTGAGGGGTTGCAGTTGCGCCACCGGGTGGATCCTTTTGCCAAGTTTATTGGTTATGCTGGGGAAACGCTGGAAAAGCGAAGTGAGGCTCGCCTGAGCCTGATGCCGCCGTGGGCGTTGGCGAACCCGCAGATCCATTTGAAGCTTCATGGGGTTTCCTCCCGGCTGGCATCCCATGTTGCACCGCTGACGGACGGCCCCTAGCCCCTTGTCCGTCAGCCGGTACATTTGCAGCCGACTGCGGGGCTTTTCCGGGATTGTGTAGCCAATGTTTCCGTCAGCAAGAAGGAGACGGATCACTTTATTCAGTTGGCCTGATACCGTCTTCTGTCCCAGGCCTCTGGAAAGGTCTACCTTCGACATCGGCCCGCTGGCCAGTTGACGGAGAACTCTATCCATCAATGACTCTGGCTGTGACTCTGGCTGTGACTCTGGCTGTGACTCTGGCTGTGACTCTGGCTGTGACTCTGGCTCCCGTCGGTCGCCAGAGGGTATCCCATGGGGTGTGCCCTGGTCAGATGTTCCATGGTTGACCGGGGTGAACAAAAACTCCAGCCGCAGCCCACCGGGCTCCAGCATCCATTGCGGCTCCACCATGCCCGCTGACCCGCACACGCTCACGATGTTGCCAATCCCCCGTCCCCATGCCTCCACCATGCCTGCACGGAAGAGCGCATTGGCGATGGCCGGGTTGTGGGGCACCGAAGCGTGGGTACCCACCAGCTTATCGAGCGTCCAGTCCAGAGGAAGGGAGCCTGGGTTCCACAGGGCAATGCGATGGTCGTACACGCGAATCTGAATCGGTGCGGAATGGGCGTAGTCCCGGTGTGCGACCGCATTCAACACCGCTTCCCGCAGCGCCTCGACAGGTGTTGGCAGAGTCTCACGCCGGTAGATGCCCTCGTAGGAGATTGCCGCCCTTGAGTATTTGGTGCAGAGCAGATCCACGGTGCGGTCCACCTGGGTCAACAGATTGCCTTCAATCACGTCCTGATAGGCGAGTTCGCTTTCCGTTCTGAAGTAGCCAATTTTCACGAACGCACCAGCGAAGAAACGGGCCGGATCGGGATGAAGCTGCACGACGCAGATATTGACTCTCCCGCAGGCGCAGCATTTCCATCAGGTCGCCGTCGGACCCGTCCACCACGTCGGACGGAAGCCGTCCACTGGCAACACCCCGCCGCCGAAACTCGTCCAGCGCTCTGCCGTCCAGGTCCGCCAGCCCGATGCCCGGCATGGGCGCATCGTCCCAGTTGCGGCCATACTTGCGCAGCAGGAACTGGTTCAGCGCCGCCCCCCACAGCACCTGCCTGGTGCTGCCGCTGCGATAATGGTATTCACCCTTGTAGCTGATGGGATTAGGACAGGGATCAACACGGATTTCGAGATACTCGCCGCCTGCTTCGGACTTGAGGTCCACGTCCACCACGATGCCCAGCAGGGACAACGCCTTGTTGGGGATCTCCTCCAACAGACACAGCGGATCCCGTACGCCAACGATCTCGCCCTGATCGTTCTTGCCGATCACCAGCACACCGCCGTGGGCGTTGGCGAACCCGCAAATCCATTTCAAGTACTCGTCCCGCCAGGAGGATTTCCATTCGAGATTTTGGGATTCAGCCATGGGGGCATCCGTCATTGCAACAACCTAGGGAAACGCTGGAAAACCCCTCTGCCCCAGCCCGGTCTTTTGAAAAGCCTTGCTGTGACAGGGAAGCCAGAATCCTGTGTGGACCTACTTTGGGATTTTCCAGGGTTCCCCTAGCTTTGAGAGCTTTCATAGTTCCTCTTGCTGGCATCGTTCTTAATGAGAGGGATTTATGTACGTAAGTACCCAAGAGTTCAAAAGCCGCTCCAGCACTAGCTT
>VXWH01000102.1 GCA_009836025.1 Synechococcus sp. SB0668_bin_13
CGCTATTCTCCAATATCTCTTGTCTGTTGGCGCGGTTGTTGTGTCTTCTAGCCTGGCGTAGTGGGAGGGGGTTGATGGTGAGTAGAGGGGCTGTGGTTTCGAGGGGGTACGGAAGTAAGTTGTGACGGCTGTCAGGACTGGGTCAGTGTCTCGGGGTTTCTCGCTGTCGAGACCCTGACTGCTAGCTGTGCTTTCCGTTGCCTAGCGCTGGTCACGGTCATGGGAAGGGCACCAATGCTGAGAGATAGATGATCAGTCTGTGTTCACTGAGAACTGGTGTTCCAGTAATGCCAGGCTGACTGAATAAAAGCTTTGAAGTCGTTGTTGTTCCAGCAAACTTGATACCCGTCCCGGATCAACGGGTGTAGGCCATTTGCACAAGTCAACTGCGTTAGATTACAGTGCCAAAGATAATTTAAATAATTCTCAAAGGTCTGTTGAAAGCTATTAACGAAATGATGAGACGGGACGTTGTATAACATCCCTTCCAGAAAATAAGAGGGCGCAACCCCGTCGTCTGCCAAGAACTTGTGATTGACCATTGCTTTGCGCATGTTTTTCAGTACGCGCACATTTGCCTTGAACCGGCTGCTCGTCTCTTGGTGCTTTCTGGTGAGGTTCTTTCTGTGCTGCTTGGGGAAGTTCACAATTTGGGTGCCGTCTGTTTTCCAGAAACAGATCCCGGCGTGGTACTGAGCGTTCCAGCTTGATTGGTATGAGGCATAGCGGCGGTGCTCAATGCAGACGACAACATCAGCATCCCTTCGACTATTGCCGCCAGGCACGAAGATTGCCTTCTTGCCGAGATTGACTCCGTTGCCATACTTCCACTGGAGCCAGCGAAAGACCTCTGCCTTGAACTCATGAAAACCGTAGGTTGCTGGCGAGTAACCTGCTTCGTAAGCTGCCTTATCAGCGGGGCTGAGGCCGCCAATGTCGGTGTCAAACACCTCGGTCAGACAGATGACAATATCCACGTCGCTCTCGGCGTAGATGTTGGTGTCATTGCCATAGGAGCCCTGCAGAAACACCTCGAAATGATGTCCTGCGTAGGGAGACCTCCGGTCTTCAAGTGCTGCCTTGATCGTCTGATAGGTCTCAGATGAGCCCCTCATGGAACCCTGGTGGGACCAGGTCTGCAATTGCTGCTCTGAAATGGCCATGACGGCTACTCCACATCTAAAAGCAGCTTAACAATAGCATGCTCACGCCGTCCAAAGGACTCGGCACCCTGCTGGCGAAGCAGATTCAGCTTGCCCAGGTCATGCTCAAACATGTCTGTGGCCATCTCTGGCTTGTTGAAGGAGTCGCTGACCCGAATGGTCGGTACATTTGGAAATAGTACGCGGCACAACTGATCCATTGATGACGTGTTGATCTCAAGTGTCTTTTGAAGAAGTTGGACAAGCCAGAAGCGCTTTTTCATCCGCTTGATCCAGGACTGCGGTTCCGGGTACTGACCGCAGCCGATGCTGAGAACACGACAGTTACTCTGTGAAAAGCCAAGCGAGGCCGTAGCATCGGCGATTGCATAAAGCGTCGGATTGTTGGCGCAATAGCCACCATCCATCAGCTCAACGTTGTCGCCACTAGATGTTGTCACTATCTTTCGGTCAAAGAATGGATAGGCTGAGCAAGAGGCCTCCACAGCCTCAGCAACAGTGCATCCAAAACCAGGGACAAATGTCGCCTGCCGCCCATGAGCTTGTGTTTTCCTGCTCTTGAAGATCATTGGTGTTTCAAGTTGCCACTTTGCCGAAACGATACCAAGACCGGTCTTGACTGCATCAAACCGGACATCACCGAACACCTGCATTCCAGCCAGCCGCAATGCCTCTGACTTTGATCGCTTGCCCTCTGCCCGCATGATCATAGGGACGTGCATTTTATATGCCTCGTGAATGGTCTCCACCCCATGGCCAAGGGATAGGAGTGCTGCAATGATCGAGCCAGTGCTTGTGCCAAAAATCAAGTCAAAGCTCTCATAAATTGGTTGTGATAAAAGCGCCTCAACCTCTCGCAAAACACCAAGCGTGTAAAAGCCCTTAGCCCCTCCGCCATCCAGGCAAAGGATGCGGCAAGTACCGTTCTGAACTGTTGCTTCGGTCATGCGACACCAGGTTCATTGATCCACTCTAAGACATGATGGCCATTCCTGATGGCTGTTCCGGGTTTCCAATTCGGCCAAGATACGGCGTGGCCCTCCTTGTTGCTGGCGGGGCCAATCCTCCGGTGGTTTTCTTGATTCCCCTTCTGCCCAGAGAGATCGCACGGAAGCCTTATGCAGCCATGGCCTCGTCTTTCATGTAGTGCAGCCTGATCAAGACGAGACCATCATCGCCGGGGAAATGGAAGCGCATCGCATCCTGCACCGTGTCCTTCAGTGCTCCAATCCTTACCCTGGGTGAAGCTACCATGATCGAATGCCCAGGTGTCATGCCCGCCTTCAGAGGCTGCGCTCACCGCAAAGGTAATCTTGTGTGGTTCATGTCCTCTGGGTTTCTGCCTGATTTGTCAGTAGATGGGCACCACAGCCCGACGATAGGAGCGGGGCAGGGCTTCTGACCATTCCTGAGTATGGCACATGTACATGGCTCAGACTGCTGGCTCAGCAGGTAATCCGAAAACCTCTTTTTGGAGACCAGGAGAGAGTTGATTCGGAGAGACCCGTTCTTGCTCAACGGCCTTCACCAGAAGATGTTTCACCCTCTTTTTTGTCAAGCGACAGTACTGCCCGGCCACAATGGCTACGGCGACCCGTTGGGCCACCTTGCCGAGTTGGTCATAATCCAACTCACAGAGATCAACGTGACGCTCAACAAGATCTGCAACTGGCGTTTCCCCTGGCGTTTCTCTCAGCGTATGGTCGTCCGCTTGTATGTCACAAGTAGCCAGCCAAACAAGATCCAGCTTATCAAGACGCTCCCAGTTTGCCGCAATGGCCAGCGCCGCCTCTTCTACATCGTCATCGGTCCCAGAGGGACATGTCCAGAAGGACAGCGTGTTTCCTCGTGTCCGCAGATCTCCGGTTACTGCATCAGCGTCAATATCAGCGGCAGTCACTCCATTGGATGAGTTGCCCTGGGAAGGCCATTTGGCACGTGCGATTTTCCGGGCCAGGTACATAGGCTATGGTTCAATGTCGTTGATGATGTCCAGGATATACTCTTGAAGCCATGGCACCGGGTCGGTGTGCTCCTGCAGAACATCCCGCATCTCCGCGCCGCCCCAAGACTCTGCTGCTTGTGCTGCAGCATCCCGAATGTCTACGGCATCGATGGATAGGGCTTTGCGGACAACTTCCATGCGCCATCGGGCTGTCCCAGCTTTCTGCTGGCGGCCTAAACAACGCAACACTGATGCCGCAAAGTGTGGATGGGCCGTATCTACCGAGAACGCCTTGAGCCATTCGAGCACAGGATATCCATCCATCGACTGGAATGCTTCCCTGATCGCCACCTCGCCTGGATGATTGATCCCGTCTTCCACCGGGTTGGCCTGAAATACAGCCCATAGTTTGGCTACCAATTCTTCTCGCCTTTGATTCTGGCCAGCCAGATCCTCCGCAGATGGTCCATGAATCGGCAGCAGTGTAGGGAATAAGAGTTGATCCCTTATTAGAGCAATTTGGCTTCTTGATTCTGATGAAAGAAGGAATGCGCGATCAAACTCAAACAGTAATTCTTGCAGCTTCATGCCAGTAGTAGAAGCCGCAAGAGACTGCTTTCCGTGCGAGACAACCGATGGGGGACGGTGACGCCTGGAAGATTGGTCACTTGAGGCTGTAGGGATCTCCACTGTGGGACATCCGGTGGCGTGTAGTTCAAACATTGAAAAGCTCCCTGGTTTTGTCTGTAATGATGGCTTCAAATGCTATTATCTCTCGCAAGTGCAGATCATCGACCATCTCCAAGGCTTTTTCTTGTCGTACTGGTTCGGGCGGACTCCATATAACATCAAGATCAAGAAGAAGCTCCCTATTATGCTCTTGGGATACGCTAGCGTATCCCTGCGACAGAATAAGACGTACGTCATCTTCATAATCATATTCGACCTGACTCATAAAACGTGTTAGCTTCTTTGGCAGTTCCTTTACGCTTGGCAAGGCCATTTGGAGATATTCTTTTATATCTGCTTTTTTCTCAGGAATGATGATTTTATTGATATATCTAATGCCAACTTGATAGATGCCTTTAGGTTCTGTGACTTCCCAGTAGGCACTCAGCGCAACTAAAATACGGGACTTGAAACCCTCCCAACCATCGACTTCTAACTCGGCATATTGATAGGGTTTCAGTATGTGGACGGTCAGCGCATCAGGTCTGACTCCCACCATTCTTCTTCCATCCTCTGAAAGAAGTTCAACCCTGGCCAGTCCTTCATTGTACTTTATATTGAGGGGGCTACCTTCTTGGATATCCAATCCAATTGCTGCAGCCTTTTGATTCCTTGGTTTACCTGGATATTCTTTTTCAAGCTTGGTGTATAATCTCCCAGGGACAGTAAAATCCCAATCCTGATCAGGCTTGAAGCGAAACTCACAGAGTGCTTCCTCAATAGGTGGTTTTCCGTACTTCCGATGATGTTGAGTCATTGCATCGGCCTCCCTAATGCTCCAAAGCCTTGTGGAGACAGCTCAGCCAAAGCCTGCTGGTGCGTAATTCCAGCTTTTTTCAGAAGTTCCTCAATCCCTCCCGCCTTGCAGGGGGGGGTCCAGTGGTTCCTTGGCATGGCGAGTAACATGACCAATTCATTACCGTAGCTGATTAAGCACCATAGCTGCCCCAATACTGGCCGCCACGCTCGCTGGTTCACAAGCAAATGTCACAAAGCCGTGACAAGGCGGCCCGTTGCCAGGTTTTGGCCCACGGCCTCCGCCACCTCGTTCACGAGGGCGTTCAGGGTTCCAACGGGCAACTCGAACGGGAGGTCACGCTGTGTTGGCTGGTCTCCGTGACCCCCTAGATCCCGTCCAGAGAGATCGCGAGGGAGTCTCATGCGGCAATGGCCTCATCCCTCAACGTAGTGCAGTCTGATCACACCGGGAACATCATCGCCGGTGAAGTGGCAGCGGCGCACCGCATCCCGCACCATGTCCTTCAGGTCGCCCCAATCCTCACCCTGGGTAAAGATGCCATGGCCAAGCGCCCGGGCGTCGTACCCGCCTTCAGGAGCCTCGCTCACTTCAAAGACTATCTTGTCGTGGTTCATCGTTTCCACACTTCTGCCCAACACGGTCATCTGGACCTGGATTGCCGCAGCCTTTCCAGCCTTTCCAGCCTTTGCAACTTCAGCAGCGTCACCCAGAGCCAGGCCACCTCTGCTGTCGCCACAACCTCGGCAAGCACAAACCCGTAAGCCAGGTAGGTGTAGGTATCCTTCACCAGGTTGAAGCCTGTCACCAGGAGGGAGATCAGCGCAATCAGGCTGCAGGTGATGTGCTCAACGAGGCTCAACTCGCGCTTGATCCTGGGCAGGGTAATGATCAGGGTGTAGACACAAGTCACGATGCTGAACAAAATCACCTTGGAGTCCAGCCATGGCCCCATAGCGATGTCCATCCATGACTCCGTGACGGCTTCAAGCCTAGCGCACACCGGATGCTGAAGCTGCCCCCTCGGGCTGCGGATCGCCATGGAAGGTTGGAGTGCTGCGACTGACTGGGCAGGCTTCCCCCTGACCTCCACCGATTTACTGCCCGACCATCACCCGGATTGCCGCCTTCGCGCCAGCCTCACCACCCACACGCAAACGGCCCCTCCTGCCACCCCAAGCTCGGCAAGCACAAACCCGTCAGCAATCTGGGGATGGGTATCCTTTGTCACGTTGAAGCCCAGCACCAGGAGGGATAACAACACAATGAACGCGCAGGCTACAGTCTCCTCGGCACTCAATTCACGGCTGATCCTGGGCAGACCGATAATC
Source organism: Synechococcus sp. SB0668_bin_13 (assembly GCA_009836025.1). Classification (GTDB taxonomy): domain Bacteria; phylum Cyanobacteriota; class Cyanobacteriia; order PCC-6307; family Cyanobiaceae; genus Synechococcus_B. The sequence goes on from VXWH01000102.1 coordinate 5,926, forward strand.
AAGGAGTAGACACAAGCAGTGACGCCAAGCAAAACGACGACAAGGTTCATGCACGACTCCGTGGCCGCCTGAAGCTTAGCGCCTTGAGCGGCGGATGCCTGAGTTCCCTTGCCAGTGCCTCCATCACCCACGCCCCCTGCCCATGTTCAGGATGTCGTGCATCAACCCTTCCGTCTCCTGTTCCACCTGCACAATGTCCGCTTGAATCTCCTCCAGTGTCCGCATGGGCTGGGGCTTGTAGAAATAACGGTTGAAGCTGATCTCGTAGCCGATCTTCACGCTATCGGGGGTCAACCATGCATCCGGCGCGTAGGGGAGCACTTCCCGTTGCAGGAAGCCTTCAATGCCGCCCTCTTCCTGCAAGGGAATCTGCTCCGTATCCCGCAACTCGCCATCGGGCTCGTACTCCACCACCCGCCCACCGGGGCCAACCGCGAACAGACCATGGAGGGGGTCGGCAGGGGTTCCCCGCCGATGCACCTTCTTCACCACCGGCGCCGCCGCCTCGTCCCGCTGGGCCAGCCTGGTTTGCAGGAGAGTCTTCCGCCTGGCCGTCATCTTGAGTCCACGGCGTTGCATCTCGGCCGTCACCGCATCCAGGAACCCATTGAAATCCCGATGGGGTCCCGGCCCCAGTTGGTCCAGAACGTCTTGCACCGTGTCCGCCAACGGGGCCTCGCCAGACCCGATGCAGGCGTTGAAGAACGGCTCCTGTTGCTCCTCCGACCAATCCACCGCCAGCCGCAGGGGGCGCTCCACCGTCACCTTCCAGTACCCGAAGGCTGCGTTGTCGAAGATCCTGCTCTGCTCCGTCTCCTGGAAATCCAGGAACGTCCGGCAGATTGTCTCGATGTCCTGCGTTCCCAGTTCGCAGTTCTTCTTGCCCAGGTTCTTGCGCAGGGGCTGGAACCGGGCGCTGGCGTCGATCAACTGCACCTTGCCGCGACGGTGGTCAGGTTTCCGGTTGGTGAGCACCCACACGTAGGTGGCGATGCCGGTGTTGTAGAACATGTTCAGGGGCAGGGCGACGATGGCCTCCAGCCAGTCGTTCTCCAGAATCCAGCGGCGGATGTTGCTCTCCCCCTGTCCCGCCGAGCCGGTGAAAAGGGAACTGCCGTTATGCACCTGGGTGATGCGGCTGCCCAGCCTGGTGCCCTGCTTCATCTTGGCGAGCTTGTTGGCGAGGAACAGCATCTGGCCATCACTGGAGCGGGTCACCAGCGAGTATTGGGGATCGCCAGCGTGCTCAATCACGAAGCGGGGATCGGCCATCCCCTTCCTGCCCCCCATGCGCTGCAAGTCGGTGTCCCAGCTCTTGCCGTAGGGTGGATTCGAGAGCATGAAATCAAACTCCCGTGACGGGAAGCCGTCGTTGGACAGGGTTGAGTGCTCCGGGCCGCCCTTGATGTTGTCGGCAGCGTCCCCCTCGCCTTTCAAGAGGAGGTCGGCTTTGCAGATGGCGGTGGTCTCCCCGTTGATCTCCTGGCCGTAGAGATGGGTGGATACCGTCTTGCCCTGCTCCCTGGCAATCTGTTGAAGCACGTCCTCAGCCACGGTGAGCATGCCGCCGGTGCCACAGGCGCCGTCGTAGAGCAGGTAGGTGGCGGACTCGATCCGGTGGGCAACGGGGAGGAACACCAGTTTCGCCATGAGGGTCACGGCGTCCCGGGGCGTGAAGTGCTCCCCCGCCTCCTCGTTGTTCTCCTCGTTGAAACGGCGGATCAACTCCTCGAAGACCGTGCCCATGCCGTGGTTGTCCAGGCCGGGATGGCGCACCGTGCCGTCGGTGTCCACCACGGGATTCGGGCTCAGATTAATGGCGGGCGAGGTGAACTTCTCGATCAGCGCCCCCAGGGCGTCGGCTTTGGAGAGGCGGGGGAGCTGGTTGCGGAATTCGAAGTTGTCGAGAATGTCCTGGACGTTGGGTGAGAAGCCGTCCAGGTAGGTCTCGAAATCGGCCCTCAGTTGCTGCCGCCCGGCCTTGGCCCGCAGGTGGTGGAGGGTGAACCTGGAGGTGTTGTAGAAGGCCTGTTCCGCCGCTTGTCGCAGTGGGGCGTCCTGGCTGCTGATGCCGCTTTTGTCCAGAAATGCTTTCGTGTTCAGCACCTCCTGTTTGGTGGGTTCCAGCACCGCGTCAAGGCGGCGCAGCACCGTCATGGGCAGGATCACGTCCCGGTACTTGCCGCGAACGTAGACATCCCGCAGCACGTCGTCCGCAATGCTCCAGATGGTGCCGGCAATCCAGGCGAGATTGGATCCGTTGGCCATGGGGCAAGACGGTAGCAGGGAACAGCCCTGCCACCACCACCGCCACTGGTCACGGACAATGGGGTTTCCGCCGCAGTCCGGACACCTGCTCCCTCCCCAGCCGCTGCAGATTCGCTGGCCCCTGGCGCTCCTGGATCCCCGGCATCGCCGTGGGTTGGAAGCCGATGGGGACGGTCTCGTCCATCTGGCCCTGACCATCAGGGGGGCAACCGTCACCGGAATTGAACCGCTGCCCCGGACGACAGGACCACACCTGCCCCTGGCCCTCCCCGCCGCCGTGGAGCCCCACTGCCACCTGGACAAGGCCTTCACCTGGTC
>VXWH01000135.1 GCA_009836025.1 Synechococcus sp. SB0668_bin_13
ACACCAGCGGCGGCAACTACCCCATTCCCGTGGTGGTGCGGGGACCCGGGGGCGTGGGGCGTCAACTGGGGGCGGAGCACAGTCAGCGGCTGGAGGCCTATTTCCACGCCGTGCCCGGCATCAGGATCGTGGCATGCAGCACCCCCACCAATGCCAAGGGTCTGCTCAAGGCCGCCATCCGCGACGACAACCCGGTGCTGTTTTTCGAGCATGTGTTGCTCTATAACCTGAGCGAAGAACTGCCGCAAGGGTCCTACACCTGTGCCCTGGATCAGGCGGAGCTGGTGCGGGAGGGGAAGGATGTCACCCTGCTCACCTATTCCCGCATGCGGCACCACTGCGGGAGGGCTGTGGAGCAACTCACGGCCCTGGGCCATGACCCGGAACTCATCGACTTGATCAGCCTCAAACCCTTTGACCTGGACACCATCACCGCGTCCATCCGCAAGACCCACCGGGTGGTCATTGTGGAGGAGTGCATGAAAACCGGCGGCATCGGCGCCGAACTGGTTGCCCTGATCAGCGAGCATTGCTTCGACGAACTGGATGCCCGACCTGTTCGCCTCTCCTCCCAGGACATTCCCACCCCCTACAACGGCACCCTGGAAAACCACACCATCATTCAGCCCCACCAGATTGTGGAAACCTGTCAACAACTGATTCGAGGTCTCATCTGAAATGGTCCGTCAAGGATGGCTCCCCGTGATCCTGGCCATGGTGCTGGCCGCGGCGGTGTTGCTGGGCAATCAGTCTCTCCAGTTGGGGCTGGATCTACGGGGAGGGCATCAACTCAGCGCCCGGGTATTCGTCGCTGATCCCGAAGCGGTCATCACCGCCGACGATCTGGACGGGGTGAAGAACGTGATCCAGCGGCGCATTGACGGCCTCGGGCTTGCCCAGACCCAGATCCACACCGTGGGATCCGATCGCGTGGTGGTGCAACTGCCCACGACCCGCCCCCCCCAGGAGGAGGATGCGGAAACCCAGGCCGCCGTGGACAACACCTTGCAGCGGGTGGCCAACCAGATCACCGAAAAGGCGGTGCTCCAGTTCGGCGTGTTGCGCCCCGGTGAGGTGGATCGCTACGCAACGTTGTTGCAGGAGCGCCGGGATGCGCGGCTGGCGGTTCTCCGTGGCCAGGAGCAACTGGAACAGTTGCAGCGCAGCCGGAGCGGCTCCGAAGAGCTCAGCGCTTCGAGGGAAGCACTGGAAGCAGCCCAAACAACCTTTGACCAACTGGAGCAGGACATTGGCCGGTTGTTTGACCTGCGTCCCCTCACCGGTGACGACCTGGTGCAAGTGGTGGCCGAGCCGAACCTTGAATCCCAAGGGGAGTACTACCAGCTCAGCCTCACCTTCTCCGCCGCCGGCGCCCAGGCCTTTGCGGATCTCACCAAGGAGGTGGCCGCCGATGCCAACCTGCGGTTGGCCATTCTTCTGGATGGTCGCTCCATCAGTGAAGCCACCGTGGGGCCGGAGTTCCGGGAGAACGGAATCACCGGCGGCGGCGCCCGGATTACCGGCACCTTCACCCTGGAGCAGGCCCATGAACTGGAGGTGCAGCTTCGCGGCGGCTCCCTGCCCTACGACACCGAGATTGTGGAGCAGCGCAGTGTGGGCGCCACGCTGGGATCCGACAACGTGCGCCGCAGCCTCACCGCCGCCCTGACGGGTCTGGCGCTGGTGAGTGGTTTGATGGTGACCATCTATCGGCTGCCGGGTCTGGTGGCGGTTGCAACCCTGGCCGTCTATGCCCTCTTGAATCTGGCCATCTATGCCCTGGTTCCGGTGGTGCTGACCCTGCCGGGGATTGCCGGCCTGATCCTGAGTTTCGGCATGGCCGTTGATGCCAACGTGCTCATCTTCGAGCGCATCCGGGAGGAACTGGGTTCCGGCCGCAAGCTCTACCAGGCGGTGGAGGCCGGCTTCAACCGGGCGTTCAACTCCATCTTCGATGGCAGCGTCACCACCCTGATCAGTTGTTTGGCCCTGGGCTACCTGGGCAGTGGCCTGGTGCGCGGTTTTGCCATCACCCTGGGCATTGGCGTGGGCCTCAGCCTGTTCACCAGTCTGGTCTGCAGCAGGACGCTCTTGAAAACCAGCCTCTTCCTGTATCCCGCCCTTCGCAAGATCCAGTATTTCCGGCCTGTGCAATGACCTCCAGCGAGACCGTCCCCACACCCCCCGCAATCCCTTCAGCGCCAGCCCTTGAAGCCGCCAATCCCCAGGGGGCTTTCGCCAGGTTTCAAGCGAGCCGTTACCGCCGGATGCTGCTGTTGCTCTCGGCTGTGATGGTGGCGGTATCCCTGCTGGGTTTCCTGGTCAATGGCAGGGATCCGCAAATCGGCGCCCCCCTGCGGGCTGGGCTGGATTTCCGTGGCGGAACCAGCATCCAACTGGAGCTGGCCTGCCATGATCCCGGACCCTGTGCCGCCAGTGAGCGCCTTCAACTGCCGGCGGTGCGCTCCGTGCTGGCGGATTTGCAGTGGTCGCCGGCAGAAGACCGGCAACCCGCACCGGCCCCCTCCAGCTTCAGCCTCCAGCTTCTCGATAACGGCGAAGGACTTCTGCTACGCTCCACCGCCCTGACCGTTGCCCAGGCACAAGCCATCGAGGAGCAGCTTGCCACGGCTGAGTCCATCGCCCCGCTGCAACGGGAACGCACCCAGGTGGACACCATCGGACCATCCCTTGGCGCCCAACTGCTGCAGTCTGCTCTCCTGGCCTTGACCGCCGCCTTTGCGGGGGTGGCCGTCTATATCGCCATCCGCTTTTCCCCCATCAACGCCGTCCTGGCCCTGGGGGCGCTGGTGCATGACGTGGTGATCGTGGCGGGTCTGTTTGCCTGGTTGGGGCAATTGCTGGACGTGGAGGTGGGGAGCCTCTTTGCCGTGGCCCTGCTGACCCTGGCGGGCTATTCCGTCAACGACACCGTGGTGGTGTTTGACCGAATCCGGGAAACGGATCGCCTTCAGCCTCATCTGGGCATCATCGCACGCATTGATCGCTCCATTGCCGCCAGCCTGGTGCGCTCCCTCAACACCTCCATCACCACGGAACTGCCCATTCTGGCCTTGGCCCTCTTCAGTGGCGGGGAACTGCGCTGGTTTGCCGTTGCCCTGGCCTTCGGCATCGGAGTGGGCACCTACTCCTCCCTGTTCGTGGCGCCCCTGTTGCTGGGCCTGCTCAAGAAAGACACAGCGCCATCCCGTTCCTGACGTCACGAATTCAACATGGCCTTGTCGTTATTCCCCTGAATCCTCCATTGCGCGGTCTGCAACGTCTGCTGCTTGTCCTGATGACCCTTCTGGCGGTGTTGCAGTTGGAAGGGGAGCTGGGCCTGTTGCTGGATCATTTCACCTGGACCGCCATGGCCTACAGCCTCAGGGCGCAACCTTTGGCGGTGCTCAATCTTCTGGCCCTTCCCGTGCTGTGGCCGCGCCAGCCGCGCCGCCGCCGAGCAGCCAGCGGTCCATCACATCGTGAATCAGCACCTCACGGACCAACACCTGCAGCACCACCACCAACGGCAAGGCCATAAGCAACCCCAGCGGACCCAGAAGGACCGCAAACACAAACTGGGACAACAGGGCCAGACCGGGCAGCAGTTTCACCTGCTTGTGCATCACCCAGGGAGTAATCAGGTAACTCTCCACGTTCTGAATGACCAGATAAAGAACCACCACCGCCAGGGCGCGCCATGGGGAGTCCAGCAGCGCCGAGGAGGCGGGGAAAACGGTGCTGACGGTGGGGCCGATATTGGGAATCACGTTCAGCAGACCCGCCAACAGGGCATTGGCCACCACGGGCTTGATCCCCAGCACGGCCAGACCGATTCCGGCCAGCCCCGCCACACAGAAGGAACTGATCAACAGACCCGTCATCCAGTTGCCCAGGGCGCTGTCACACTGGCTGAGCACCACCTGCAAGCGACGGCGGTAGAAGCTTGGGGCCAGACGGATGGCCAGCGCCTGGTAGGGCTTGGGCTGGGCGGTCAGCATCACCGCCAGGATCAGGACAAACACCACTTTCAATAACCCACCGCCCAGGTTTCCCACCAGGCCCAGCAAGCCCTGCAGGCTCCTCTCCAGGGCATTGCCAACATCCGTCCTGGTGCGAAACAGTTCAGCCAGGCTGTCGGGCAACTCCGAATCGCTGCCGTAGATGTTGAGGATCACGGTGCGGTAGTTGGCATCGATGAGGGCCAGCAGGGTGTTCAGCGCCTCGGGCAACTTCTCGATCAACTCCCGGAACTCCTTCACAAAAGGGGGCGCCAGCACCACGCTGCCCACCAGCAACGCCATGCTCAGGCCCAGCAGAACCACCAGCAACGCCCAGGACCGCCGCCAGCCGCAATGGCCCTGGATGGCCCGCACGGGCAGATTCAGGGCCACGGACAGGACAACGGCGCCGAACAACACCAGCAGCACCCCCTTCAGGCTCCAGAGCAGCAGCAGGGCCGCCAGCAGCGCCAGCAGGCCCAGCCACTGCCCGAAGCCCATGGAGATCCGCCTAGGCTCAGGACTCATAACCAGGAGATGAGAGTGGCCCCCAGGAGGACGGCAGAGAGGAAGATTACGTGCATAGCGGTGGTAGCGGGTGGCAATGGGTCGCCGGTCCTTCAGCTTGGCAAACAGGTTCTCAACCGTATGGCCCATCTTGTACAGCCTCTTGCTGGCAGGAAGCTTCTTGTTGCGGTTCCGTCTGGAGGGGATGCAGGGGGGTGATGCCTTGTGGGTAAGGAGCCGGTGGGCATCGGGGATGGTAAGGTTGCCTGCCCCGATGGCGGCCTCACTGTCCCGTCTCAGGCGCTCCACAAGGCTCCAGGGATCATGGTCCAGGCCGTGAGCACATCGGACGTGGTGACGTGGTGTTGCCCCGCACCACCTGCTCCACTTGGTAGCCCCCCTGGGGCGTCAGGCGGATATGCACCGCGTTGGTGTGGCCAAACAGGTTATGGAGAGGTTTCCCATGATTTCCTGATAGGTCCACCCAGTAGGGGTTCGGTGGCTGGAGATGGAGGGGGAACTCCCCCATGGACGTCCTCTCACCATGAGAAGTCAGTCCGCCTCCCCATTCGTCATGCCCGCTTTCGAGGGCATCCATGTGGGCAGGGCCTCCCCACCCAATGGTATCCGTGTCAGAGGGTTGGGCCTTCTTGACGGCGGGCTGATGGATGGAGACGCCGCGACTTGTCCTGGTCCGCTTATCCGGGACTCGGGTTAATCCCCAACGCTGTGGGAGGTTTTTGGCCCTGGGAGACCACATAGGACGTGACCACGCCGGCCGCCAGGGCGGCAATGACCAGTTGGGACACGACGCTGTCCATCGGAGCCCGGTTTTACGGAGGGCAGAAGCGGGAGTAGCGAGGCACTACACAGACCCATCAACCCCGAAGACCGACACCAGCGGCGGTTCCTTACGCAACTTCAGATCTCTTGAGATTTCTTGACCTGCTGGATGGCTATGGTGGGAGTCAGGGACTTGTGGATCCTCCTCTCGACACAGACCATGACCACCTCAAATCCCATCCCCGAGCCCGTGAGAGAAGAGTCCCAGGAGCCCCAGCCCCGGACTCCCCATCCCATGGATCTCTCGCCTGCTCCTGCCGGGGCGCCACAGAAGCAGGAGCGGGATTACCTGGTCATCGGGCTCATCATTGCTTGATGGCCATGATCGTGGCAGGGTTCCTTAACCTTGGACGGCAAGATCAATGCCCTCGACGGCAGGATCGGTACCCTGAGCACCAGGATGGATGGCCTTTATGAGTTGGTGCTGTCCCTCAAGAAGTGACGGCAGCCGTACCCCATGGCGTCACTGACTTTGTAGAGTTTCTTCGCCTTGCAATGCTGATGCGGACAGGGATGTTACACACGCTTAGCCTGAATGGATTCCGAGGGTTCGAGTCGTACCGATTGAGTGGGCTGGCCCGGGTGAATCTCCTGGTGGGTAAAAACAATTCTGGCAAGACGTCGGTGCTGGAGGCCGTTGAGCTTCTGGTCTCGGAGGGAAATCCCCTGTGTACTCTACAACTCCCTTGAGCGACGAGGGGAAAGGTGGACCCGCCGGATACGCAAGCCCATCATGGACGTGGCACACATCTTCCATGGCCATGTCTGTACCCCGGGTGTGAGCTTTGAACTGTCGTCCGATGACGGCAAAGGCACGCTCAGGGTGAAGATCCTGTCGCTGGAGGAGGTGGGCGAGGCGGCCGATGACTGGGACCTGAGAGTCAAGCAGCACAAGATGCAGAGCACGCTGTTCGATTCGGACGAAGACGTCACACCCATATTCGGCATGAGCATCGACAGGGGCGACCATGAAAGAAAAATTGTGCTGCCGGTCATGGAGGGTGGACCAATTGGGATTGGGTACGAGGTCCCTCTCCGCCGTATGCGCAGCGGGTACTCTGGAAACCCCGTTCACTTCTTGACGTTGGATGCCTTCGATCCAGCCCCCATGGGCGGACTGTGGGACACCGTTTTGGAAAAGGGCGTTGAGGCTGAAATCGTCTCGGACATGCGGCTACTGGAACCCGATCTCGATTCGATTACTTTTCTGACTAGCGCCGGGCCGGGCAGCGGCATTCTGCTGGGCCTTCACAATGGTGGACGCCGGTTGCCGATCAGCACCTACGGCGACGGTATGAAAAGGCTTCTTGCACTCAGGCTCTCGTTCATTGGAGCAGAAAATGGTGTTTTGTTGGTTGACGAGATTGATGCGGGTCTTCACTGGACGGTCATGGAGGAGATGTGGAAGTTGGTGATTGAAGTTGCCAGACGTTTGAATGTTCAAGTCTTTGCCACCACCCACAGCTACGACTGCATTCGAGGGCTTGGATTTCTGCTTCGGAAGCATCCTGAACTGGAGGAGCAGGTGTCCCTTCAGAAGGTGACCCGATTGCGGCCGGAGGCGGTGTACCTGCAAGGCGACCAGATCAGGATCGCCGCAGATCAGGACATTGAGGTCCGATGATGGCCATACCTGAACGCTCAGAGCTGTACGTGGAAGGTCGGGACGACTCCCACGCCATAGGACATCTCTTACACCGGCACGGGATTCAATGCCTCATCAAAGGTCGTGAAGGTGATGATAACGCGACGGAAATTTCGGCAAAGGACGGCAAGGGTCCAATGCTCGACTCAATCAGGACGCATGTCGAGATGAGCGATGGCCGGTCGGTGGGTTTCGTGCTGGATGCGGACGACAACCCACAAGCTCGATGGAGTGCGGTGCGTGGTCGTCTCCAAGGGTTTGAACTCGATCTGCCAGAAGAGACATGCCAGCCGATGGATACGTGGGTGTGACGAAGTATCAGGCGCGTGTCGGCGTGTGGCTGATGCCGGACAATCAACGGGCGGGTGCTCTGGAAGAATTCCTGGCGGATCTGGTCACCCAAGGTAATTCACTGCTCGGACTTGCCGAATGCTCGACGGAGAAAGCTCGCAGCAAGGGTGCAACTTTCCCCGATACCGAGCGTGCAAAGGCCGTGTTGCATACCTGGCTCGCTTGGCAGAAAGATCCCGGCCTGCCCTACGGCACGGCCATCAAGGTGCAGTTCTTCGACCATAACAGCCGCCGTGCCCTGGCCTTCGTCGCATGGTATGGGCGCCTCTTCCCTAGCCAGGATTGAGATGTTCATGGAAATCCGCCGCGGCCCCCAGGGCGGCGGGTGGTGAAGGATTCTCCTCTGAATCGCCGCATCACCCCGGATACGCCTATGGACATCACCGGTCCCGGCCGTGGCCATGATCTACTCAAAACCCGGGAGGATGCCCAGGCTGTGCTGGCCCTGGGCACCTTGAACAATTGCGGTAACGGCCGTACGCCCTGGGACACCTACCTCACCTGCGAGGAGAACTTCCACAGCTACTTCCACAGCCCCTCCAATCCGGACTGGACACCCACCGAGGCCCTGAAGCGTTACGGCTTCAAGGCCAGCAATGACCGCTATGGTTGGGCTACGGTGGCGGAGCGTTTTGATCCGGCCCTGGAGCCCAACGAGCCCAACCGCCATGGCTATATCGTAGAGATCGATCCGGCCAATCCTGTCTCCCGCCCCCGCAAGCACACCGCCATGGGGCGTTTCAAGCACGAGAATTGCGAGATGGTGGTGGCCCGTGACGGGCATATCGTGGCCTATATGGGAGATGATGAGCGAGGGGAACACCTGTACAACAAGTTTGTGTCCAGCGGCACCTACCGCCCCGGCATGGACAACCCCTCCAGCCTGCTGGAGGACGGAACCCTCTACGCTGCCCGCTTCGATGAGGACGGCACCGGCCTCTGGCTGGCGCTGACGCCGGAAACCACGGGCATGGACACGGCGAAATCTGCATTCACACCCGCCAGGCGGCAACGGCCGCAGGGGCCACCACCATGGACCGGCCCGAGTGGGTAGCGGTCAATCCCAAGGTTGCCGAAGCCTATTGCTACCCCAATTCTGGATAAGAGGACGGCAGGGGAGGTCTTCTTGGCCTGGCTTGTG
>VXWH01000104.1 GCA_009836025.1 Synechococcus sp. SB0668_bin_13
CTCAACCAAGGCAAATGGACTGACCCTCAAGGCTCCTTATCCATAACTCGGGTTACGTAGGCTTCGCTGATGCTGTAGGGAGGATCTGTCAAGAGAAGATCCACAGACAAATCCGGTAGTTCTGATGCGCCGGCAATGCCATCACCGAAACGGAAATCGTGTAAGGGGCCTCGGGCGGACTCGTGCGCAACATCAGTTGCTCCAATCATTTGGAGCGCCTGTTGCAGCCTTTGTGCTATATCGTCCCCATGGCCAGTTGCAAGCTGACCTGCGTTGCGTCAACTCGAACGTGTCCAAGACTGGTCACGTGTCCGCTTCTCTTCAGCATCAACTCCACACGATGAACGCCATTTGCGTTCATGTCGGTCAGCGCGTGGCTGATGTGCTTGCGACTTTCCGGGAAGGTTTCCGATATCCGTTTGTGACCGTAGCCCTGACTTTCAGAGTCTGGTCTGCTGGAACTCTGGCTGCGGTCATGGCAGGTCCCTATCTTTGTTTGGAGGGCAGCAACAAAAAAAGGCGCCCTCAGGACGCCCTTTGATCAAGCGTTTGTCATCAAGCTTGTTCAGGACAGGGACTCAATGACGTAGGACAGGAGGGAGTTGTACTCCGCCAGAGCCTGGGGGCTCATGTCCCGAGGGGAGCAGCCACGCTCACGGGCCTGGGCAAATGCGGCCACATAGGGGGCGGTGGGGATGTTGAGGGTGCGATACACCTCACGGGCGCCGGCAATGCCCCACTCGTCCAGGGGACCGGTGCCGCCCACCACGAGGCAGTAGTTGATCAGGCGCATGTAGTGGCCAATGTCCCGGTAGCACTTGTCCACTTTGCCCTGGTTGTCGCCAGCCTCACCGGCTTGCTTCAGGTAGGGGTACTTGGCGAAGCAGGCATCACCGGCTTCCTTGACAACGGCATCAAAACCCGCAGCCAGCTTCTCGGCAGCCTCAAGACGGGCAGAGGCCCTCTGGATGCTGCCCTGAACAGACTCCAGATCGGATGCGGAGGGCATGCGACCGGCAGCGTCAGCAGCAGTGACGACGGTGGTAACAACGGACTTCATCGGAAACCTCGGATTCGATGGGGGAAGAAAAAGTTCAGGAGAGGATGGTTAAGGAGGTCCGTCAGCTTAGGGCGCTGATGACACGGTCAAAGTAGGAGGCTGCTTCGGCAGACACCATCGAGCAATCACCCTTGACGGTTCCCATCTTGTTGTAGCGCTGCTGGAGCATCTGGTTGCTCTCGGCCATCTGGGTTTCCGTGTTGGTCTCGTTGATGTGGGCCAGGCTGGATGCCTTCATGATGGCCACAGCGCGAGCCTGAGAGGTGAGGGGAACGCCCAGGGCAATGTAGGTCTCCTTCAAGCCGTTCAGGCAACGATCATCCAGAACGGAAGCATCACCTGCCAGCAGAGCGTAGGCGATGTAGCGAAGAATGATTTCACCATCGCGCAGGCAAGCGGCCATGCGGCGATTGGGATAGCAATTGCCACCCGCCTGGATCAGGCCTGTGTTTTCACAGATCATGCCGGCAACTGCATCGGAAACGATGCAGTTGGCGTTGCTGGTGATGGCGTTTACCGCATCCAGACGTGTGTTGGCCTTGGCGATGTACTGCTTCAGGGAAGCAATCTCATTGGCGCCAATGCAGGCAGTTTTGGCATCTGCGCTAACTGCAGCACGGGAAAAAGCGTCGAGCATGGGGGCTCCAAACTGTCGCGAAAGGGAGAAGCGGCTTAGCTTGCCGCAACTATCTGCAAAACCCTAGGTCAAGATGCAGAGACGATGAACGGGACCCCTTGCCTTTGGCAAGGTTTCTTTACGGAATGGTCCATCTTGAACCCCACGAGGGTGCAAGCTGAAGGAAATGTGAGGCCTGAATAGAGGCCCTGACCTTGCCCCCTGCCATGACCCAATCAGATTCCGCCCCCTCTCGCAAGGAATTGGAGAGCACCCACAAGGAATTGTGTGACTACCGGGACCGGCTGGCCGCAGATGTGCTTGCCATGGGCCAAAAGCTCAAGTTGCCTCGTCGCATGGTGGAGCAGAACATCGCCCAGCACGATGAGTTGAATCAGTTGGAAGGTGTGCTGCGGCAGTTGGAGGCGCAGATCCGGACCATGACCGATTAGGTCCTTTTCTCTCTGCCCTGCGCTTGCTCGCTCTCGCTGCCATGACGTTTTGCCATGAATGACTCCAAACCCGGATCCGGACCTCCGGCTTCACTTTCCGTCCGTGCTCTGGCCCTCATTCCCAAAGCCAGAATCCTCGGCCTTCCCGGAGATCCGCGCTTGAGTGCGGCGCAGCGCAACATCTTTGCCGAAGCCGATGAGCGCCGCCGCCACCTCCTCCCCCATGAACTGGACCATCTCAGTGGTAATCCCCACAGTGCCGCAAGGCTGGTGGGTATCCTGCAACCCGAGGCGGAAGCGCTGGTGGCGCGGGCCCGCCGCCAACTGCTGGAGGAGCAGCCTGGACTGATCCAGGCCGGTGGCGGCCTGTACCCTCCCTTCCGGGCGGCTGCCTGCTGGCGCGACCTCTGGCAATTTCTCCGCTGTGTGCTGTATGGCGCCGCCTCGGGCATCGTTGACTTTACGTCCCCAAGGGGTGTGCAAGCCCTGGAGTTGCTCTATCAGGAGTTGCATGTGCCCCTGGGGGCCATGGTGCGCGGCCTGGAGTTGCTCAAGCAGCACACCATAACGATTGGCCCGATTCACCAGCCAACGGGTGAAACGGTGGTGGCCTGCTTCGATCACCTCATCGGCAGTTTGCAGGGCTTCCGGGCCAGCCAGGAGCAGGAACATCTCACCTGAGCCCGGCGTCAGTCAGCCGGGCTCAGGCCAAGTGTCTCAAGCCAGCTCGTCCAGGGCCGCAACACCGGGGAGCACCTTGCCCTCCAGCAACTCCAGGCTGGCGCCCCCGCCGGTGGAAATGTGGGACATCCTGCTGGCCACGCCGGCCTTTTCCACAGCGGCAACGGAGTCGCCCCCGCCAATGATGGTGGTGGCTCCGGCACCGCTCAGGTCGGCCAGGAGCATGGCGATGCTGTTTGTGCCCGCAGCAAAGGCGTCAAACTCGAACACCCCCATGGGGCCATTCCAGATGACGGAGCGGCAGTCTGCCAGGGCCTTCTGAAAAGCGGCAACGGAGTCCGGGCCAATGTCCAGGCCCATCCAGCCTTCAGGGATCGCGTCGACGGGAACCGTCCGGTGGTTGGCATCGGCGGCAAAACGATCCGCCACCACCACGTCTGTGGGCAGCAGCAACTCCACCCCCTTGGCCTTGGCGGCAGCCTCCAGTTCCCTGGCCAGTTCCAGCTTGTCGTCTTCCACCAACGACTTGCCCACCGTCAAGCCCCGGGCCTTGTAGAAGGTGAAGACCATACCGCCACCGATGAGCACCTTGTCGCATTTCTCCATCAGGCTGGCCAGCACGCCGATTTTGCTGGACACCTTGGAGCCGCCCACAATGGCCGCCAGGGGCCGTTGCGGCTGTTCAACGGCCTCCTGGAGATACTGCAACTCCTTCTCCATCAGCAGACCCGACACACAGGGGCTGAGGTGAGCCGTGACCCCGGCGGTGGAGGCATGGGCCCTGTGGGCCGCCCCAAAGGCGTCGTTGACGTACACCTGGGCCAGGGAAGCCAGTTGCCGGGCGAAGGCGGGATCATTCTTCTCCTCCTCCTTGAAAAACCGCACGTTCTCCAGCAGCAGCGCCTGACCGGGCTGGAGTGCGGCCGCCTGGGCCGCCGCCCCGGGGCCGATGCAACTGTCGGTTTTGGCGACGGCCTGCCCCAGAAGCTCGCTGAGACGGTCCGCCACGGGGGTGAGGCGCAGGCCATTCACCACCTGCCCCTTGGGCCGCCCGAAGTGGGCCGCCAGAATCACCTTGGCTCCCTTGCCCAGCAGATCACGGATGGTGGGCAGTGCGGCGCGGATGCGGGTGTCGTCGGTGATGACGCCGTGGTTGTCCAGGGGAACGTTGAAGTCAACTCGCACCAGTACGGATTTGCCGCTCAAATCAGTGCTTGAGAGGGAGGTGATGCTGCGCTTGGCCAAGGGGGAATCTCCATTCAGGGGGAGGCTAACCTGTTGGCCCCACCCAGGACCAGTTCCAGGGCAGACCAGGCAGGCCGGTCCCCATGTTCGCCACAGTTCTCTTCCCCATTGATCGCAGCCAGGAGGCTGCCGAATCCGTCTCCAGGGCATTGGAGTTGGTCCAGGCGCACAACAGCCGTCTGGTGCTGGTGTCGGTTGTGGATCCCAGCAATCCCGCCATGGCAACGGAAGCTGCCGTGGCGCAACTGCTGGCTACGGCCCAGAAGGGATTTCAGCAGGCTGGCGTCACCTGTGAGGTTGTGGAGCGCCGGGGCAACCCGGCCTTTGTGATCTGTGACGTGGCTGATGAACTGGGGGCCGATGTGATCGTGGTGGCCAGTCGGGACGCCACCGTAGATGATAGAGGGCCCACCATGGCCAGCCAACTGATCCGACTGGCTCCCTGCCCCGTGTTGGTGGTGCCTTGAGGAGGATGATGGCGCCGCGGCGGCGTCATCTCGCTGTACTCTCTCCAATGGCTGTAGTCTTGCCATCCCATGACCGCCACCCTCCCCGGACCGTCCACCCAGGTGGAGCACACCGACCACGGCACCCTGAAGGTGGACAGCGGCTTGCTGCGCTATGACACCCGAATCCGGCGGCGGCCCACCCGCACGGTGATGGTGGGCCATGTGCCCATCGGCAGCAATCACCCGGTGGTGGTGCAGTCCATGATTAACGAAGACACCATGGACATCCCGGCGGCTGTGGCGGGGATCCGTCGTCTTGCTGCTGCGGGCTGCGAAATCGTGCGGGTTACCGTTCCTTCCCTGTCCCACGCCAAGGCCATGGGACACATCCGTCAGCAGTTGCGGGACGAGGGCTGCACGGTGCCCCTGGTGGCCGATGTCCACCACAACGGCATCAACATTGCCCTGGCCGTGGCCCGACACGTGGACAAGGTGCGCATTAACCCCGGCCTGTTCGTGTTTGACAAACCGGACCCCAACCGGCAAAGCTTCAGCGCCGCGGAATTTACAGCGGCCGGGCAGCGGATCCGCGCCACCTTCGGCCCCCTGGTGAACCTGCTGAAGGAGCAGAACAAGGCCCTGCGCATTGGCGTGAATCACGGGTCCCTGGCGGAGCGCATGGTGTTCACCCATGGGGATACGCCCCAGGGCATGGCGGAGTCCGCCATGGAGTTCATCCGCATCTGCGCCGAGATGGATTTCCACAACATTGTGGTGTCCATGAAAGCGTCCCGGGCAGCGGTGATGCTGGCGGCCTATCGGCTCGTGGCGGATGCCATGGATGCGGAAGGATTCAACTATCCCCTTCACCTGGGGGTGACGGAGGCAGGGGATGGAGACTACGGGCGCATCAAAAGCACTGCGGGCATTGCCACCCTGTTGGCGGAGGGCCTGGGGGACACCATCCGCGTGTCTCTCACGGAAGCGCCGGAGCGGGAAATTCCCGTGGGCTTCTCCATTCTTCAAGCCCTCGGGCTGCGGAAAACCATGGTGGAGTACGTGGCGTGCCCAAGCTGTGGACGCACCCTGTTCAACCTGGAGGAGGTGCTGAAACAGGTGCGGGCCGCCACAGGCCATTTGACCGGGTTGGATATTGCCGTGATGGGCTGCATTGTCAACGGCCCGGGCGAGATGGCCGACGCAGACTACGGCTATGTGGGCAAGGGGCCGGGGACCATTTGTCTCTACCGGGGCCGCGAGGAAATCCGCAAGGTGCCGGAGTCTGAAGGGGTGGAGGCTCTCGTTGCCCTGATCAAGGAGGATGGCCGCTGGGTGGATCCCTGAACCGGGGGCGCCATCGGCCCGTCTTGCTCAGCGGGGACTGGCCATCAGGGCTTCAACGAACTCAAAGCCGTTGAAGGGGCGCAGATCGCGGAGACCTTCCCCGGCACCGATAAAGCGGATGGGGAGGTTGGCCTCACTGGCCACCGCCAGCGCAACGCCCCCCTTGGCGCTGCCGTCCAGCTTGGTCATCACCACGCCCGTGAGCTGGGCGGCCTGGGCAAACGCCAAGGCCTGACGCAAGCCGTTCTGCCCCTGACTGGCATCCAGCACCAGCAGGGACTCAACCACCGCATCGGGGGCTTTGCGGTCAATGATGGTGCGGATCTTGGCCAACTCCTCCATCAGGTTGTGTTTGGTCTGCAGGCGGCCTGCGGTATCCACCAGCAACAACTCGACGGCTTTGGCCTGGGCTGCCCCAATGGCGTCAAACACCACGGCCGCCGGATCCGCATTGGCGGAAGGATTGGCGATCACCTCCACCTGACTGCGCTCTGCCCAGATGCTCACCTGTTCCACCGCCGCCGCCCGAAACGTGTCGGCGGCAGCCACCATGCAACGGTAGCCACTGCGCACCGCCAGATTGGCCAGCTTGCCCAGGGTTGTGGTCTTGCCCACGCCATTGACCCCCACCAGCAGCCAGACATTGAGCCGCTCCCGCTGGGGGGCCAGCAGGTGGCAACCCGTGGCGCGAATGGGCCGCTCCAACTGCTGCCGCAGTTGATCCTTCAGCAGGCGGAGGCCTTCACCGGGGGGCACCACCTCCTCGTTGACACGGCGACGCAGGGCATCCAGCACGGCATCGGTGGCCTCTACGCCCACATCGGCCTGGAGCAACACCGCCTCCAGGTCATCCACGATTTCAGGGGTGAGGGGATCGTCTCCCAGGCTGTTGAGCAGCCGCGTGACCAAACCACGACGGGTTTTTTCCATGCCCTGTCGCAGGCGCCCCAGCCAGTGGATTTCCTCCAGGGACACATCCTTGACCTGCCGGCCCTGGGCAGCAAGCACCTCGGCCGACCAGGTGAACTCCTCGTCAAAGCTGCCCAGACCGGGCTCCTCGGGCGCCACCATACCCCCGCTCTGGCGGGGAGGCTCTGCACCGACGGCTTGCGCATCAAGCTCCGCCTGCCGTTGCTCCCGTTCAGCGGCTGCCTTGGCCAGGAGGCCCATGCCTGCTGCCGATGGCGCTGCCGATGGGCAGGGGGGGAGCTGTTCAGGGGGTGTTGCCTCCTCTTCCAGGACAGTTTCCGGGGCAGTGGAACCATGGTGGCGGAGGGGGGATGGTGGCGAGGACGGCGCCTCAGCCACTGGTGTGGAGGGTTCCGCTGCCGTGGTCTGTTGCGCAGCGGCAGCTTTGGCCGTCTGTTCAGCCTTCAGGCGGGCATAGGCCGCCTTGGCCCAGGCCAGGGTGTCCTGTGATGCCGCCACGGGCGCAGCCCCCGATGGTGGGGCGGCATTCTGCTGGACAGATGCAGTGGCGCCGGCTGGGCCAGCCGATGGCAGGGCAACAGGAGGCGACTGGTCTGGGGATGGCTCTTCTGGTGCTGGAGACGCGCCCCCATCGCTTGAGGTCTTCCTGGGGGTCTCGACCATGGGATCTGCGGCGGCGCCCACCGCGGGCTGGGGCTCCTCTGCCGCTGGACCGGCTGGCGGCGGCGCCGCAGATTGAACTTCCGGAGGCTGGGGCTCACCGGGGGGCTTGTTCACCTGACGACGTCGAAACCAGTCAAACACCATGACCTCAGGCTCCAGAGGGGGACAACTGCGCCGCACTGAGACGGCGCAGGATGCCGTTGATGCGCCGTCGTCCTTCCGTATCGCTGTAGGTGTTGGCAAGGGCAACGGCCTCGTTGCATACCACTGCCACCGGGGTATCCAACACCATCAACTCCGCCGCCGCCAAGCGCAGAATGTTGCGGTCCACCTGGGGAAGCCGGGCCAGGCGCCAACCTTCCATCACGTCATCCAGTTGCTGATCCAGGGCGGCGCGATGATCTCTCACGGCTGCCGCCAACCCCAGGCAATGGCTCCGCACCTGCTCCTGTTCAGCCGCCAGCAGCAACCGCGGCAGATCCAGCACGGCAGAGAGTCGATTGATCACCTGCTCAGCCTTCTCCAACCCCATCCGCAGGTTGTCCCTTGCACTGCTCAGCGCCAGGGACCCCAGTTCACTCTCCAACGCATACTGTTGCGCCGTGTGCAGATCCTGGGCAGAGCGCTCCAGAGCGTCGCGCATGTGGCCATGCAAGGCGGCAAGGGCCGCAAGCAGCAGATCCTCCAGCGTCAGATCATGGGTGGTTGTCTTGTCGCTGATCTGCTGCCCCAGAATGAGAAGGGCCAGCTCACGAGCCAGGGAACGGCTTGATTGAGCCATGGCGTCAGGCCCCGCCCGACGGGGAATAGGAGATGGTCTGCCCCTGTGGGTACAGGCCCTCGGAAAGGTCGGAAGGCTTCTGGTCTGGACTGAGAATGCCGGCCGAGATGATGGTGCGGAAGGCCATATCCACCGGAATGTCAAGGGTCTTCACGTCCTTCTCGGCCACCAGTGCGTACCAGCCGGTGGTGGGATTGGGGGAGGTGGGGATGAAAATATTGAGCATGGGTTCGGGGAAGAG
>VXWH01000007.1:0-116 GCA_009836025.1 Synechococcus sp. SB0668_bin_13
TCCAATTTGACCCTTGCCGGACCCCTCCCTTTCAATAGTTAAGTATGGAAGACCCACGTGAACGTTGCATTTCCGGGGAGTTACCCTGAACCTGTACCCGTCACCGGATTCATGCC
>VXWH01000007.1:126-8459 GCA_009836025.1 Synechococcus sp. SB0668_bin_13
ACGTTGCATTTCCGGGGAGTTACCCTGAACCTGTACCCGTCACCGGATTCATGCCTGAGCTTCCCCCCGGCTTCCTGTCCACCGGCTTCCTGGCGGGCTTGGGCCTGTTCCTGTTCAACGTGGTGCGAGCGGACTTGAAAGCCATGGATACCCGCCACCGGGAAGATATGAAGGAGCTTCGAGACAAGGTTGATGCCCTGCCGTCAAAGATCCTGGAGTTGTTACGGGCCGCCAACCAACCCGTCACCCCAGAGCGGTGAGCCATGCCATGGCAACCCCCATTCCAGGGTCTTACCGGGCGCCGGGGGCCGGGGTGACCGAACGGTTTATGAACGTGAACGTTGCATTTCCGGGGAGTTACCCTGAACCTGTACCCGTCACCGGATTCATGCCAGCGCTTTCCCCTGGCCTCACCGAATGGCTGCCATCGGGCTTTATCACTGCCTTCCTGGGCCTTCTCTGGTATGAACAGAAGGCCGGTGAGGCCAGGCTCAATAAGCGGATTGACGAATTGAAGACCGATATGAAAGCCGATATGAAGGAGCTACGGGAAAAGGTGGATGCCCTGCCCTGGAAACTCATGGAGGCGTTACGGGCCAACCAACCCGTCACCCCGGAGCGGTGAGCCATGCCATGGCATGGCCCTATTCCAGGGTCCTACCGGGGGCCGGGGTAGCCGTAGGTATTGAAAACCGCAGGCCAGCTTGCGTACCAGGGTGAAGGCTTCCCGAAATACCACCGGGGCAGCAGCGGCAGAGGAGTTCTGCTCCCCTTATCCGGAACCGGGGTTGCTGTACCTTTGCGCAAGTCTCGGAGATGGCGGACCGTGCGCGTCGCAGTGATTGGCACCGGCTACGTGGGCTTGGTCTCGGCGGTCTGTCTGGCCCATATGGGCCACAGGGTGGTGGGGGTGGATAGCGACGCCGGCAAACTGGCCCGGTTGCAGGGGGGGCGGAGCCCCGTCTACGAGCCCGGCCTGCAGGAAGACCTCACCCTGGCCATCGGCACCGGCCGACTGCAATTCCATGGGGACCTGGCGGCGGCTGTGGGCGGCAGTGCGGTGATTTTCATCGCTGTCGGCACCCCCCCACTGCCCTCCGGCGCCAGCGACACCGGAGCCGTGGCCGCCGTGGCCACAGCCATTGGCGCTGCCCTGGCGGGTGATCGTCAACCACGGCTGGTGGTGAACAAGTCCACCGTGCCCATCGGCACCGGCGCCCGGGTGCAGGAGCTGGTGACCCGGGCCGCAGCAGCGGGTGGGCCGCCACCGGTCACGGTGGTGAGCAATCCGGAGTTCTTGCGGGAGGGGCAGGCCCTGTGGGACAGCTACAACCCGGATCGCATTGTGCTGGGGAGTGACGACCCGGCTGCCCTGCTCACCATGGAGCAACTCTACGCCCCGTTGATCAAGCGCCGTTGCCGGGGCTGCGACATCAGCCGCCCTGGCCCCGTCCCCCTGATCAAGACGGATCTGGCCTCGGCGGAGATGATCAAGTATGCCGCCAACGCCTTCCTGGCCACCAAGGTGTCCTTCATCAACGAACTGGCCCTGCTCTGTGATCGCCTGGGGGCGGACATCACCCTGGTGGCGGACGGCATCGGCCTGGATCAGCGCATTGGCCGCGCCTTTCTGGATGCCGGCATCGGCTGGGGAGGAAGCTGCCTGCCCAAGGACGTGTCTGCCCTCCTGCATACCGCCAGCAGCCAGGGCGTTCAGCCCCGTCTCCTGGAGGCGGTGACCGCGGTCAACCAGGATCAGCGCCGCCTGGTGGTGCGCAAGCTGCAGCGGGAGCTACCGGTGCTGCAGGGACGCACCATCGGCCTGTTGGGGCTCACCTTCAAGCCCGGCACCGACGACTTGCGGGAGGCTCCCGCCCTGGATATTGCCGCCGAACTGATCCGTCTGGGGGCTACGGTGAAGGGGTTTGACCCCTACTGGAGTCGACAGGACCACTGGCCCAAGGCCCTGGCGTCGATTCAGCGCTGCTCCAGCGCCATGGCCATGGCCCAGGGATGCGATGCCCTGGTGGTGATCACCGAGTGGCCAGAGTTCAAGCTCCTGGACTGGGAACAACTGGGCCAGGCCATGGGCCGGCGGGTGGTGGTGGACGGCCGCAACTGTCTGGACGGCGCGGCCCTCACGGCAGCGGGCTTCCGCTGGCAGGGCATGGGCCACAACCCGCCGGCGCACTGATCACGCACGGATCAACTCCACACTTCAACTTCCCAGGCTGGGCGCCTCCGCCCCCACCTTATGGATTTGCGCTCCCTTCTACGGCCTCGGGATCAGCAAGCCGTTCAGGGCCGTAGAGATCTTCAAACAACAGACCGAGACCGACGGTCAGGCTTCTGAGGCCATTGGCCACTGCAGGATCACTGGTGATTCCTACAATATCACTGCCAATGCGATCCAGATTGGCAGTGAAGCTTTCCACGTTGGAGAGGATGACGCCTGCCCTGGTATTCAGTTGGTCGGCGGCACTCTCCACGTTGGCCATGGTCTGCCTGAACTGGGCAATGGTCTCGGGGCGATCCAGCTCTGCCGCGGCCTTGGCCAGGTGGTCGGTCAGTGTATTCAGGTTGACCGCGCTGGCGTTGATCTGATCGACACCGGGACTGAGCCGTTGCGCCAAGTCCTGAAGAGACTCCACCAGAACGGTGGTGTTGTCGGCAGCGGTCGTGAAGCTGTTGCTGGCGTCGATCAAGCTCTGTGCCGCCAGATCCAGCGTGCCGAGGAGATCAAGGACGATGGCCTGATCCAGAAGTGCCGTAGCGCTGGCTGTGACGTCCCCCAGAGTGGGAGACCGTGTTCCCTGCAGCACGTCGCCGGCGCAGAGTTGTTGGGCAGACGGACAATCGTCTGCCGTGGGACTGGCCGGAGCGGGCAACGGACTGGAGGAACCCGTGAGCACCAACTGGGCCGTTCCTCCCAGCACACTGCCACTCCCCACCCGGGCCGTGACGGGCTGAGGGATCACCAGCTCCGGATCGCTGATCTGCACCTGGACGGCCACAAAGTCCGGTTCTGGCGTCACGGACCGAACCATGCCCACGTCCACGCCCCGATAGCGCGCAGTGGAGCGGGACACCAGCCCTGCCGCATCTTCAAGACGGACGGTGACAGTCCACGCCGCACCGGCAAACTGATGCCCCCTGAGACGCAGCCAGAGCCCCCCGGCAATGCCCAGAGCGGCAAGGATGCTCAAGCCAACAGCAGCCTCCCGAAAGCTACGACGCATGGTGCTCAGGCCAACTCCGGTTGCATGGGCCCTTGCAGACTAGCGCTACGGAATTGCTGGACATAGGGATTATCCGTCATCTCAAACTCCTGGACAGAGCCGTGCCACTGGGCGCAACCTCCGTAGAGCATCACCACATGGTCAGCGGAACGGCGAATTGTGCTCATCACATGGCTGACCACCACGGCCGTGCCCCCCACAAACTCCGTGGCTTTGACAATCATGTCCTCAATCCTGGTGCAGGCCACGGGGTCAAGGCCCGCCGTGGGCTCGTCAAACAGGAGAAGGGGGGGATGGTGGCCGGCGTCGATCACGGGATCTTCAACGATGGCCCGGGCAAAGCTGACCCGCTTCTGCATCCCTCCCGAGAGTTGGCCCGGCATCAGGTCTTCAATGCCTCGTAAGCCCACTTCCTCCAGCACCCTGGAGACCCGGGCGCGGACGTCCGCCGGAGAGAGCCGGCGGCTGCGCTGCAGCAAAAACCCCACGTTTTCCGCAACGCTGAGGGAGGCCAACAGCGCCGGGGACTGAAACACCATGCGCACGTCCATGGGGTTGTCCTGATCCTCCCGCAAGTAGATCTGCTGTTGGCCATGGAGGCTGAGACGGCCGCTGCTGGGCAGCAACAGCCCGGCCAGCAGCCGCAGGATGGTGGACTTCCCCACCCCGGACGGTCCCACAACAGCAACCTTCTGTCCGCTACTTACATCCAGGTCCAACTGATTGAGTACGGCTTTGGCGCCAAAGCGCAGGCCGACACCGCGCAACTCAATGGCCAATGATTCCGCTGCTGCGCCACCGGGTCTGGACATCGGCTCAACGTCCCAGGGGTATTCCTAAAATTGTTACACCTGACGGCAGTGATCTTGGCGCAGAGCACGCAACAGCAGGCGTCAGATCCCATGCGCCAGAGGAAGAGAAAGAACGGTCCCCCCTGGTCTGGACGGCAACGGGGGGGACGCCGGAGAAGACGGCCCTGGGGTCTGGCCGGGTCCTGCAAGGCGCTCCAGTGGCTCTCGCCAGGCTTGCTGGTCAAGCGCTGGGTGCTCACCAGTGCCTTGGGGCTGCTGCTGTTGCTGCTGGGCAGCGCCATCTGGGCCAACATGAAGCCCGTCTACTGGACCCTGGCGGCCGTTGAGTGGACCTTGGGCAGCATCACCCAGGTGCTTCCCTACCGGTTGACCGGTCCCCTGGTGGTGCTCAGCGGCCTGGCCCTCATCCTGCTGGGCCAGAGCCGCACTTTCGGATCCATCAAGCGGGCCCTGGCCTCTGGACAGAACCGTCCCCTGGTGGACGCCCTGCTGGAGCGGCGTCGCCTCAGGCGGGGACCCAGCATCGTGGCCATTGGCGGAGGCACCGGTCTGGCCACCCTGCTCAGTGGCTTGAAACGCTATAGCAGCAGCATCACCGCCATTGTCACCGTGACCGATGACGGGGGCAGCAGTGGCCGCCTGCGCCGTGATCTGGGCATTCAGCCCCCTGGGGATATTCGCAATTGCCTCACTGCCCTGGCCAGGGAAGAACAGCTCCTCACCCAGTTGTTCCGCTATCGCTTTGCCTCTGGTCAAGGCTTGGAAGGCCACAGCCTGGGCAACCTGTTCCTCTCGGCCCTGGCCACCATTACTGGTGATCTGGAGTCCGCCGTTGCCGCCAGCAGCCGGGTGCTGAACATTCAGGGGCAGGTGGTGCCCGCCACCAACGCTGACGTTCAACTCTGGGCCGAACTGGAGGATGGGCGCCTCGTTGAGGGGGAATCCAGAATCAGTGAAGCGGGAGGCCGGATCCACCGGGTGGGCTGCCGCCCGGAGGCGCCGCCGGCACTCCCCAGCGCCCTGGAGGCCATCCGCCAGGCGGATTTGATTGTGCTGGGTCCTGGCAGCTTGTACACATCGCTGTTGCCCAATTTGCTGGTGCCCCAGCTTGTCAAGGAAATCCGCCGCTCCCCAGCCGCCAAACTCTACATCTGCAACATCATGACCCAGCCCGGGGAAACCGATGGGTTCGACGTGTGGGACCACATGGCGGTGATTGGCCGCCACCTGCATCGCCGTCAAGGCGCTGCCCCCTGGTTGTTTCCCGATGTGCTGGCCCACAGTGGCCAACTGGATCGCCGCCTCGTGGAACGCTATCGGTCTGCGGGCTCCGATCCCGTACACTGTCCCGTGGACAAACTCAGGGCAAACGGCCTGCGGCCTCACCTGGCCATGATGCATTCTCGCGTCGATTCCCTCAATGACGATTCAGCCGGCAAGAGCCTGCGCCATGACCCTCTGCAGTTGGCGCGGGCTGTGATGCGCTTCTACCGTCAGCACCAGCGGCGCCAGCAGCGCGGGGAGAGCGTCGCCACCCGGCCAGGCCGTCTCTGAACGCCACCAATCACCCCATGAGCACAGTCATCATCTGCCGTTATCTCGGTGATCTGCAGACGGAAGCCCGTCATGAAGGTTCGGCAACCCACCTGCGCACCGACGCCCCCCTGGACAACAACGGCAAGGCCCGCACATTTTCCCCCACGGATCTGCTGGCCACAGCCCTGGGCACCTGCCTGCTCACCATCATGGGCATCACGGCGCGCAACCATGGGTTTGTGTTGGAGCCCTGCGCTGCTGACGTGGTAAAAACCATGAGCACTACTCCACCCCGTCGGGTGGAAAGCCTGGCAGCACGGGTGGCGCTGCCCCGGAATCTCGGCAGTCATCATCGGCGGTTGTTAATGCAGGCCGCCCTTCACTGCCCCGTCATGAACAGCATTGCCCCTGCAATCAAGGTCACGATGGAGTTCGTGGATCGCTTGGATGATGGGTCTGCCGACGGGTAAGCCATGGCCAGCCCAGCGCCCCACCGTGCCCTGTTTCTCAGTGATGTTCACCTGGGCACCGGACGGACAGAGGCCCGGCATCTTCTCCGGCAGCTTCAGGCCCATCCCAGTGAACGGTTGGTGCTGGTGGGTGACATTCTCGATTGCACCGCATGGCGGAGGCGCGGTGCGGTGTTCAGCCCCGGTGAGGTGGACTTGCTGCTTTGGCTTGTTGCCGCAGTGGCTGAGCGCCAGGTGATCTGGGTGTTGGGAAACCATGAACACCCCCTGCAGAAGGCAATGGGTTCGGATGTGATGCGGACCATCAAGGAGAACACGCCACGGTTCCAGATTGGCCACCGCTACATTCACCAGACCCGCGACGGGAAGCGGCTGGCGGTCATCCACGGGGATTGCCTGGGGCACGGCTCGGGACGCTGGCAGCGGCTGGACTATTGGGGCTACCAGACCCTGGTTACGCTGGAACGCTGGAGCCGCCGCCTGGGGTTGCCCAGCCCCACCCTGGCGGTGCAGCAGGGAGGACGAGGGCAGCAGGTGATCGCCGCATTCCACCGGGATGCTGCCGCCTGGGCGCAGCGCCACGGCTTTGACGGGGTGATCTGCGGCCACATTCACAGTGCCTGTGTGGAGAATCACGGGCCGGTGCGGGTGCTGAACACCGGCTGCTGGACCCACGCACCGGGCACCTTTCTTGTGGAAACGGCTGCTGGCCACTGGCAGCTCTGGGATGGCCATGGTCGCCGCCTGGCTCAACCGGGGGCCGAGAACTGAGTGATGAAATGGCGCTGCCCTCCTCACCGGGACACTCAAAACTCCGGGTGTTCCATGGCGCGCTTCATAAACACTTCCGGATCAGCCCGCCACTGGCTATAGCCAATGCGCCGGCGATCCGTCAGCCAGTCCAGCTTCCGGCTGAGGCAAGCAGCCAAGGCAGTGTTGTCATGGTCCAGGGCAAAACCTCCCAGTTCCTTGGCAGAATCAAGGACACTGATGGCCAACCGCCCGCCGGATCCATGGCTGGCGTCCCGGTTGCCGATTTCGCCACGGGCAATCCCGTCAAGGCTGCCGTCAGAAACCATGGCCAGCAACTGCAGCTCGTCCGTCCCGTAGATAATCTCCGGCTTGTCGTCCGATGGATTGGATAGCTTTGTGCGACCAGCGAGAGCCGGGCTACTTCGGGATGCCGTGATCAGCCAATCGTCACTGCCATCTGCAACAACCAGCCCGCGGGGGGTTTCCACGTGGACGCCCTTGGCCAACCGACCATTGGGCCGGGCCAGTCCCGTGAGCGCCAGCAAGCGGTACTCACCTGTGGTTCCGGCCAGGGCGCCAATCCGAACCGTGCCGTCCAACCGGTCGTAACGGGAGAACCGCTCCACATCAGCCGCCCGCACCAACAGCGACTGGCGGAAGGTGATATGACCCGAGGTGAAGATGATCACAGTGTCTCCAGCGGCATTGCGGGTGCGGGAGTCAAGAATTGTAATGCCGCCGCCGACAATATCAAACTCCGGCTCGGCAGCCCGTAGCCAGATACCAGGCCAGTCGCCAATGGCTCGGCGCGAAAACGTCAGCCCTGCCCCATCCATGGCTTCCAGAGCATCCAGCAAGTCTGCTTCATAGCCTCGATGCTGGTGAAATGCCGGTGAGCCCGGCCTGGGATCAGCGCTATGGCTCACCGGCCGAAAATCAGCAAAGAAGCCCACGTTCAGCACAGTGCCTGGAGGCGTGCAGGGTCGATGATCGGCAAGCACAGGCTGCCACCAGCCCATGTTGATGATTCCTGCCAAGCCCAGGGTGAGCAAGTGGGGCAGAACCTGGTGTTGGCAGCGATGGGCAACTTGCCCTACTGGCAGGGGCATGGGATTGCTGAGCGTCAGACTATTGAAACAGAGTTAAAGGCGCCACAAAAATCGGACACCTTCCCCACAGGCTTGCCCTCGCACTACACTATGAACCATGAGAAGTTCAGTTGTGGAGTGGTTTTGCATGGGCCAGCAGCTTTTCAGGCGGGGATCATCTTCCTTGAATCCTTAAAAGATTCCGTAATAATGAGAAGCAATGACCACGACCTTCACGATCTACGATCAAGGAAGCTAGACTTGTTACGCATACACACTGCATGTTGAATTGTGCAACGTTTTGTAACGTGCCCCCCCCCGCACGGGGCATATGATCATGGGCCAGCCAAGTTTAAGGCCATACTCTCTCTTTAGCCGTGCTGTTTCGGCTTTGCCCCTTCTCATGCTGCTGGCCGGTTGCGGGGGTGGCGGGGG
>VXWH01000084.1 GCA_009836025.1 Synechococcus sp. SB0668_bin_13
CGTTACTCGGAGAATCACCCTCTCCTGATTTCTACCACCTTCGAGACACATCCCAATGCCCCGTGGGTTTTCCCGTCGCACACGGATCAGATAGGCAATCCTGTGGACCAGCACCCGCGTCTTGCCGGAGCCGGGGCCGGCCAGCACCAGCACGTTGGTCTGCTCGCGGTCATCGGCGACAATGCGCTGCTGGACCGGATTCTTCAGGCTTTCAACGATGGCCCGCCATGAAGCAGGTGTGGTCTGGCGTCTGACCTCCTTGTCCCGCCCCGGCAGCCAGCGGTCAAGAAATTGGTCTTCCGGCAAGCTGAAGTAGTCCATGGCCAGACGCAGCGCTTCGCCTATATCGGCAAGGCCCCGCTGGGCGAACTCCGCCATCACGTGGACCTGCAGAACCTTTCCCTCGTAATGGAGCGCCAGCAGCTCGAAGTCCGCCTTGGTGAAGCCGCGCCGCCGTTCTCCTTGTTTCAGGCGGATGGTCATGGCGGAACGGAACACGGTCAGACCCCTGTTGAGGCGGATGACGTCCAGCTCATGGAGCCACATCAGCGCCCGGTCCAGCAGCTTTTGGGGATTCCGCACCTGGCTGTTCAAATCCTGGTCGGACGTTATGGCCCGCAACAGGTCGCCCATGGTGGTTTTCGCCAGCAGGTCCGCGCCCTGGATTCCACGGGGCAGGCGGCCCAGCAGATGGTCCAGCAAGTGCTTGGCCCCCAGGCGCCGCAGGCGGGCCGTCTCTTCAAGGGCCGACCATTCGCGCTGCAGGGTCACCCGCACCGTCTCCGCGTCCTGTTTGCGCACCGACCAACTGCCGCCGGCGCCGTCCTCGCCCCGTTCGTCGTCGGCAATCCCCCGAACAATGCGCCACAGCCGTTCCGGCAGTGGATCAGGAAGCTCCTGATCCCGCAAGACCTGGGCAGCCTGCCGCAAATGCAGGGCGGAGGCATCCCCCTTCCCCTGATCCGGCGCCGCCTCCCGCATATGGGCAAGGAGAGCCGTCTCCAACGCTTCCGCCTCCTCCAGGCGCCTTTGCGAGGCGCGCACCACGCCTTCGTGGACAAACGCAGTGATCACCGTGTCGTTGTTGGCGATGCCCAGGTGCTCCAGATCGTGGAGGGCGGTTCGTACCTCCTCGGGCCTCAACCCCGTGACCCCCATCAGTTCGTCCGTAGTGACGCCTTCGTCCGGGGGCGCGTTGATCAACCTTTCGACGATCTCCAGCAGTTCCTTGCGGCGGGCGGGCTTCACTGCCTTACGGTCAAGCTGCTGTCGGGCCTCCTCGAGGGAATTCACCCGCAGGGAAGAGGGGAATACATGGACAACGTTCTCCTCCCGGGTGAGCAACTGCGACTCCTCCAGCCACGTGAGGGCCGTACGGACCCGGGTGTCGTCAGTGGAGAAATCCCGCTGGAAGGCCCCGTCCTCGTCCCCCAGAAGGATTTCCCCCGCCGTAGCCACCACTTCCCCTCTGAAACGATCCCTCCGATTCAGGTTGCGCAACGCCCGGAGAATGCCGTGGATCTCCGCCCGGGTGAGCCGGGAGCGGGCCGATAGCCTGAACTGCTGCTCCACGTCCTCGGGCGTGTACAGCAGCAGGCAACGGGCCGATTCACGATCACGGCCGGCGCGGCCCGCCTCCTGGAGATAGTTCTCCAAGGACCCCGGAATGTCTGCGTGGATCACCAGCCGCACGTCCTGCTTGTCGATGCCCATGCCGAAGGCGTTGGTGGCGGCAATGGCGCGTAAATCGCCCTGGATGAAGCGCCGCTGCACGTCCTTCTTGGTCTCCGGCGACAGGCCCCCATGGAAATGGGCCACTGTCCACTCCCTGGTTCGCAGGTATTGGGCCACCTCCTCGCTCTGGCACCGCGTTGCGCAGTAGATGATGGCGCCGCCGGGCAGATTGGACGGCAAGGACTCCGTCAGGATTTGATGGATATGGGCAAACTTCTCGCCGCCGGTGGTGGGCATCACATCGAAGACGAGATTGGTCCTGTTGGCGCCACCGTCGAACACCGTCAGGTCAATGGCCAGCTTGTCGTGAAAGTACGTCCTGATGTCGTCAATCACGTCCGGTTTGGCGGTGGCGGTGAGGCACAACACCGGCGGGACGGGGTCCGACCCCGCCTTCTCCTTGATGAAGCGACCCACATAGCGGTAATCCGTTCGGAAATCATGGCCCCAGCGGGACAGGCAGTGGGCCTCGTCCAGCACCCAGCCCCCAATCTGCCGCTGCTCCAGCGCCCGCCTCAGGCTGCGGGAGCGCAACTGCTCGGGCGAGATCAGGAGAACGGCCGCATCCCCCAGCCGAATCTTGTCCAGAACGTCGGCCCGCTCGGGCATGGAGAGGAGCCCGTTGATGGCGAAGCAGGAGCCGATGCCTCGGGCCTCCAGCCCCGCCACCTGATCCGCCATCAGCGCCACCAGGGGGGAGATGACCACCGTCAGGGCGCCGGTTTTGTCATAGCGGGACAAGGCCGGGAGCTGGTAGCAGAGGGACTTGCCCGTGCCCGTGGGCAGAATCCCCAGCCCATGGCCTCCCTCCATGGCGTGTTCCACAATGGTCTGCTGGAGGGGGCAGCCCCGATCGTCCGCCGGTTCGGGGCGAAAGCCGTCGAAGCCGAACCAGCGTTTCAACGCCTTGCGGGCATCGTGGTGTTCCCGACACCAGTGGCAGGCGGGGTCGGTGCAGGCAAGATCCCTCAGTCGGTGGACCAACCGACCCGCTTCCGGAAACTGATGGCGCACCCAGGGCGGCATCACCGAATTGCCCCCCGCCACCGAGAGCCACGCCAGCCCGTAGGACAAAGGCCAGCCCAACCGGCTTGCCTTCGCGACTACTTCTTCCGCCTGGATTGTGCAGGTGTCTCCATGGAGGCGCTTGGCAATGGCCTGCCGGCCCTCGGCAGCGGACGGTCGGGGTGCATCGCGCAACCAGGAGAAGACGGCGTCCAATGCTTCATCCACACCGTTCGGCCGGGGTGTGCTCAGCCAGTGCCAAGCCGTGAGCAACTCCGGCGCCGCTTTGCGCAGCTCTTTACGCTCATCCTTAAACAAATCCAATGCAATACGTCCATCCAGCTCAGGGTCATTGACCTGACCCCGCTGGAGGCCGCCGTCCTGGTAATGCTTCACCAAGCGGTGATAGGGATTGCGGGGAAAGGCCAGGGGGCTGAGCCGCAGGGTATCCACCTGCGGAAGCTTCAACAGCCCCAGGCGGGGCACGGCGGCGGCAAGGTGAGGGACGTCGAAGGCGATGAGATTGTGGCCCAGCAGGCAATCCACCCCCTCCGCAAACCCATCCAGCTCTGCCAACTCCGATCTTGATCCGCTGCCGGAAATGGCCTTCCCGGTATCCGAGCGCACCGCGCCAAATGCACGGATGCCGCCCTTCCTGTCCACCTCCAGATCAAGGGAGAGGCAACGCAGCGGCAAAGACGGGTGGTGGTGTGATGGGGGAGTGACCACCGTTGGGACGCAACGTTGTCCACAGTATGGGGGCGGAGTTGGCGCCGGCCCTGCAAGGATTGAGCGGGAGCGGCGCTGGGGGATGGAAAGAGGCAATAGGGTGATCCTGAGCCCATGGTGACCCGTTTGCGCATTCGTCGGCTTCCTGCCCTGCGGGATAACCTCATTCCTCTGCTGGAACACCCCCGGCAACGGCAGGCTGCCGTGGTGGATCCGGCGGATGCCGGGCCGGTGATCACGGCCCTGGAGCATGGGGAGATGGAATTGGCGGCGGTGCTGCACACCCATCACCACTGGGACCACGTTGGCGGAACCGCGGAGTTGCTGCGGCGCTGGCCCCAGGCCATGGTGGTGGGCCATCACGAGGATCAGCACCGCCTGCCGCCCCTCTCCCATCCGGTGACAGACGGGGACCGTTTTACGCTGCTGGGTCGTGCCGTGGAGGTGCTGGCCATGCCGGGCCACACCGTTGGCCACATTGCCTACGTCCTGCCGGCCTGCGTCCTGAACGGCCAAAGGCAGCCGCCTGAACTGTTGTGTGGAGATACCCTCTTCTCCTGCGGCTGCGGCCGTCTGTTTGAGGGGACGCCGGCCCAGATGCTCGGTTCATTGCGGCGCCTGGCTGCGTTGCCGCCCGACACACGCATCTGGTGTGCCCATGAGTACACCGCCAAGAATGTGGCCTTTGCTCTCCGTCAAGATCCCCACAATCCGGCCCTGCAAGCTTTCGCCCGGCAGGTGGAGCAACTGCGCCAGGCCCGGCTTCCAACCATCCCGTCGCGCCTGGAGGTGGAATTGCAGGTGAACCCTTTCCTGCGCTGCCATACCCCCGCCCTGCAGGCGGCCACGGGCAAGACGGATCCCGTGGATGTTCTGGCGGAACTGCGCCAGCGGCGCAATCAGATCTAGGAGACGTCCCCCTCCACCATTCCCGCACCCCTCCCGGTCCTTTCCACTTCCCTGCTCCTCCTTGGCCAGTGGTGAGCAGAGGTGAGCAGAATGGAGCCATCCTGTGGACCGTCCCGTGACCTCCAAGACCACCAGAACGATTTGGCGGGTACGGCTTGTTCATGCCGAGCTGGGGGCGCGGGTGGTGGAGGCCAGTTGCGAGGAGGGGGGCCGGCTGTTGGCCATGGCGTTTGGCGAAGCCACCACCGCCGAGGTGGCGGAAGACCATGCCCGCCGCCGGGCCGCGCAGATGCTTCCGGAGAGCCGCCCCGCTCCAGACCAGCAACCCCCGCCGCCGCCCACCACGGTGGAGGCGCCAGTGCCGTCAGCGGAAATCCTGAAGCCGGAGGAGCCGGAGGGGTCCTCCCCTGGGCAGCCAACCATCCCTCCCCAATCGGTTACGCTGACGCCACAACCGTTTCCTCCCGGCCCTGGCGTCTCTGAAGGCGCCTCCGAACCGGCGGATTGGAGTGAAGACCTGGCCGTGGTGGAGGTGCAACTGGAGAGGTTGGGCTGGGATCGGAACCAGGAGAGTGTGTACCTGGAGCGCTGTTTGGGCTACATGGAGCGCAGCAGGATCACCCGCTACCAGGATCTACGGC
Organism: Synechococcus sp. SB0668_bin_13; assembly: GCA_009836025.1. GTDB lineage: Bacteria > Cyanobacteriota > Cyanobacteriia > PCC-6307 > Cyanobiaceae > Synechococcus_B. The sequence continues at coordinate 5,019 of VXWH01000084.1, forward strand.
TCTACATTGACGCCTTGCGGACACTGTCTCCCCCGGCGGATCCGTGTACGGCGCCGTTGCCTGGACAGCTTCACCAGCCACCGCCCTCGCGGGAGTTGCTGATCCAGAACGGCAACACCCTGTTGCGCCGGTTGGGTTGGACCACAGACCAGGGCCGAGCCTTCTTGAAACGCCACTTTGACCACACCAGCCGTCAATCCCTGAGTGATGAGCAACTGATGCAGTTCAACCGGCAACTGGACGCCCTTGCGGCCACCGCCGGCGGTGATGCGTCCCCGGCATCCTGACGAGGGGCGCGCCCGCCACCACCATGACCCCATCCATTCTCCACTGGGATTGTCCCACCGGCATCGCGGGGGATATGCTCCTGGCGGCCCTGGCGGATTTGGGCGTACCGGAGGCGGTCCTCAATCAACCCCTGCGCCAACTGGGCCTGGCAGATCAATGCCGCATTGTGACCCAGCCGGGCAGCAACGGAGGATTGCGGGGCATCAAGGCCCACGTGGACGTGCTGACCCCCCAGGAGGATCACCGCCATTGGCGCCAGTTGCGCCAACTGCTGCTGAGCGCTCCCCTGGAGGACCCTGTGCGGCGGGCGGCGCTGCGCTGCTTCGGGCTGCTGGCGGAGGCGGAGGCACGGGTCCATGGCTGCCCGGTGGATGGGGTTCATTTCCATGAGGTGGGCGCCCTGGATGCCGTTGCCGATGTGCTGGGCGTCTGTGCCGGCCTCTGCCATCTCGGTGGGGCAACCGTCAGTTGCTCCCCCCTGCCCACCGGCCATGGCGCCGTGACCACAGCCCATGGCCTGTTGCCCATCCCCGCCCCGGCGGTGCTGGAATTGGCCAGTGCCCACCACGTTCCTTTGCTGGGCTGTGAAGGCTGGCCCCCAGGGGAACTGGTGACCCCCACGGGACTGGCGCTGGCCATCACCTGGAGCCGGCGATTCGGCGCGGCGCCGGCGCTGACGCCGCGCCAAGTGGGCATCGGCCTTGGACAACGCCGGTTGGACCGCCCCAACCAGTTGCGGTTGCTTCTGGCGGAGCCGTTGCCCGGCTCTGGGTATCCCGCCGCGCCGCTGGAGCCGTTCCAGGAGTGGGTGGTGCTGATGAGCTGCCAGATTGACGACATGGACGGGGAAGCCCTGGCCACCCTGCAGCAACTGGTGCTGGAGGCTGGCGCCCTGGATGCCTGGTTGCAGCCCATTCACATGAAAAAGCAGCGCCCCGGTCACCTGGTGCAGGTTCTGGCGCGGCCTGAGCAACGCCAGGCGCTGCGGCAGGTGTTGTGGAGCCACTCCAGCACCTTGGGACTACGGGAGCAGTGGCACCACCGCTGGATCCTGCCCCGGCGCCAGGAGCAGCGTCAGACGCCGTTGGGGCCGGTACGGATCAAGTGGGCCACCTTGCCGGATGGCAGCAGGCGGGGCAAGGCGGAACACGGGGACCTGGCGGCCTTGGCCCACCACCACAAGCTGCCCCTGCAGGAGGTGCGCCGACAGGTGCAACCCTTCCTGGAGCCTTGAGGAAGAGAACGGGCCTGATGGGCCGCTGGGCCGTGAGCGTGGCGTGCCTCGGCTGCCTGGCCTGGGCCATGGCGAATCAGGGCCGTCAACTGCTGGAACTCACACTGGGCCCCTCGGACTGGTGGCTGTTGTTGGCCGGGGCGTTGGTCAGTGGTGTGGCGGTGGCCGTCAACGGCGTGGCCTGGGCGGTGCTGCTGCGCTGGTTGCGCTGTCCCCTGCCCACGGTTCAGGCGGTGGTTGTCTTTGCCCGGACCAATGTGCTGAAGTACATCCCAGGCGGGATCTGGCATCTGGCAGGGCGGATCCAACTGCTGCGGAGCCATGGCCATGGCTGGGGCCAGGCCGCCATGGGTGTGTTGCTGGATCCCCTGCTGATGGCTGTTGCCGCACTGTTGCTGCTGCCCCTGGGGGGCTGGCAGCGGGGGCTGGGGCTGCTGGGACCTCTGGCAGTGTTGTGTCTTCTGCTGCCGGGGTGGCGGGCCCCCCTGCTGAAACGCCTCCTGCGCCGCATCGAGCTGCCCCGGGTTGTTGGGGAAGCCGCCTGGGAGATCCCCCCCAGCCCGGTGCTGCCGGGATCATTCCCAGGCGGCCCGCTGCTGGCGGAGACGGCTTTTGTGCTGGTGCGCTATCTGGGCTTTGCCCTCTGTGCTTCCGCGTTCCTGCCCCCAGGGGTGCCACCGGGATCCCTGCTCGCCGCCTTTGCCCTGGCGTGGACAGCCGGCCTGGTCATTCCAGGGGCACCCGCCGGCCTGGGGGTGTTCGAGCTGGTGCTGGTGCTGTGGCTGGGGGGCTTGGTGCCGGACGAGGCGGTCCTGCTGGCCACTGCCCTCACCTACCGGGTGGCGTCCACCATGGGGGATGCCCTGGCGGCGGCAGCGGCTTGGGGCTTGAGGCTTGGGGGGTGAGGTGCAAGGGAGAACATCTCTCACTCTCCATGGTGAGAGTGAGGTAGTATTGTATTGACCCGGTTCAGGACATTTTAATCATGCATCCAAAGGCTAGGACTTGTCTCGTCCTCGCCCTGTTTCCTCTGGGTGCAGCTTGCAGTTTGCTAAGCGCTAGCTGCTCACACAACATTAGACGATCAGTTGAGGGAAAACTGAATGCTGATTGGAGAAACAGGAGTTATTCGCTAGATGCATATTGCAAGCATCCTGATACTTTGATTCTTGATCTTTCAAGAGTCAGCTCTGCTTCGCCAGTCGATTTATTTCGAGGTGTTTTCCAGGCATCTGAGGCTTTATATGAAGGAGTAGATATAAATTTCGACAAAGTCATCCTTGCAAGACAAGGGAAGCCAATCTTCTTTATTGAAGGTGGCGATTTTTCAACGCTAGGCGCTGAGTTTAAAAATGGTCAGAATCCTATCTATTTGATTCGGACCTTACCTGAGAAACTCTATCTCCCAGGTGGTGAGTCGGCATTTCCACGCTGGGAGGGAGGATGGCTTGGCGTCTTCAGCAAACAGATGGAAGATGCGAACCAAGCAGCACGGCAATGGAGCCAGTGAATTTCTTTCCTAATGGCCAGTTCCGTTACTGGGTGGTGTCTACCATGGGGGATGCCCTGGCAGCGATAGGGGCTTGGGGGCTGAAGGGTTGATGGTGGAGGGCGTGAGTCTCCCACTCTCCATGGCAAGGGTAACGCAAGGGAACCCGAGTTCTGGGTAAGGAGGTCAGAGGGAAGCGTCCAGAACCAGGCAGCGCCTGATTTCTCCCTCAGAAGAGGAGGGAGAAGCGTAGCGTGAGGGAGTGGTCTGCGGAGGTGGTGGCGCTGCGTTGTT
>VXWH01000122.1 GCA_009836025.1 Synechococcus sp. SB0668_bin_13
CCTCCATCCTCTCCAGAAACGGCTCCCGCCGCCTCTTGTGCTTCTTGCTCTCCTAACTCAAGCTCCGCAACGCTCCTCTCCATGCTCCCCATGCCAGTGGGCCTCCTGCCAGATCACACACTCTCCATCCACTCCCCTGACTTGTTCAGAGGTTTCTTAACAATAAACAGGAAAAAATTTGGAAGAAGATAATGTTTTATTGAGTAGTCGTTTGAGTGAAGTAGCAAAAGAAAATAAAGCGATATTTTTCTTCTCGAAAAGAAGGCTTTAAAGCCTATCGCAAAATTCGTTCAGTTACTGCTGAGAATAATCTTCAAATTGGTTGGGAACCTTGGGGAACAGGTGAACCAGTAGTTTTGGTAGCAATGGACGATCAATGCGTGTGCAGTAATTTTGGTCGGCAACCGGGTCGGTTTTGACTCAAGGCCTCACCAACGCCTCACCCCGCACGTGAAGGTGCTGGGCGTCAATTCTCACGTCATGAATGCGAATGGCCGGATCCAGGGGAATGGTGGCGGGCCGATCCGGCGCCTCTTCCCCATGGACGGCAATTCCATGATCCACTGCCCCCAGTTGCAACAAGAGCGGTGGGGTTCGGGTCTGCTGGGCGGGGGGCAGGAGGCGGACACCTGTTTCCGTTATCTGAAGCCGCCAGCCGCGACAGTTCCCGGAGTTCGGCCCACGGAAATGGGCCAACAGCGCCGCCCCCATGGGGGCTTCTCCCGGGCCCAGCACCATGTGCTGGAGATCCGCGGCGGAACACCACACCTCCAGAGTGACGTTCAGGGGCGCGGCCAGGGCCATGGGCTGGCCGGGGCGGAGGCGACCCGGATCCAGTTGCAGGTCTCGGCAGGTGATGATGGCGCGACTCAGGCGGCACGCTCCCCAGACAATGCCCCGGGCTTGAAGATGGGCTGCCGCCAGCCGTCCCTTGAGCAGCCCCTCTGGTGTTCCCTGCAAATCGAGATGCAGGTGATCCAGGGCATCACATTGGCCCCGCAGCCAGAGCTGGAGGCCATGGCGCACCAGATTCAGGACAGGATGGACCATGGCGTGGGCTGATCCTGACCCCGTGGCTGCACCGGCCGGGGGGTCGGCCGGGGCTGAGCGCAAAAGCGCAAAGCCTCCTCAAGCTGGGCTGGCGTCACTGCAAAGGGGAGATGGTGCAGGTCGGAGCCCTTCCGACATGTAAAGCGGCACACCACCTCCAACCGGGCGGCGTCCAACTCCCAGAGGCCAAGCTCCGCCAGACTTGTGGGCAGACCCAGCTTGCCATACACCCGCAGAAGCTGGTCCCGGGCCACAGCGGCCAAGGACTGACCCCCCACCACTTGCTCCAGGCGCAACTGCACCAGGATGCCCACGGCCACCTTCTCCCCATGGAGCCAGTGGCGGCAGGGGGCCAACTGGGTGAGGCCGTTATGAACCGCGTGGGCCGCTGCGGTGCGGCAGCGGGCGCCGCCAAGGCCACCGATGAGCCCGGCCGTGAGGCCACAACTCTCCACCACCCGCCCCCAAGCTGCGCCGCCAGGGTGGGCAAGGGCATCTTCACATTCCAGCAGCAGTTGGTCCCGCAAGAGCCTGGCCTGCTCCACCGCCTGGCGCACAAGAGCGTCCTGACTCTGGCCACTGCTGGAGGATGCCTCATACCACTTGGCCATGGCGTCGGCAACGCCGCTGGCCATGGTGCGGGCCGGCGCCGTGGCAATGAGTTGATGGTCAAAGACCAGCAACTCCGGGCAGCGATCCAGAGACACGTCATGGATAAACGCCCCGGCCTCGCTGTAGACGTTGGCCAGGGCGGTCCATCCGGCACAGGTGGCGGCGCTGGCGGGAATGGTGACGCAAGGCAGCCCACAGCGGTGGGCCAGCAATTTGCCAGCATCCAGCACCTTGCCGCCCCCAAGGGCGATCACCCCGTCAGCCTCAAGTTGATGGATGGCTGTTTCCAGCCACAGGAGATCGCGATCACAGCAATCATGGCGCAGCAGCAACTGCCGGGATTCAGGAAGTTGGAGTTGCTGGGCCAGGGCTTGGCGGTGCGGGGCCACTGCCGGGGAGCGCCCCAACAGCACCGGACGTTGTGTCAGGGCACGCACGTGAGGCAGCGCCGCCCGGAGTGCGCTGGGGCCCCGCACCACCCGTTGTGGCGCAATGGCATGGATAGCCGCCAGATCCACAGACCCGGCCACAGCAGGCGTGAATGGAGAGACATCTGCCATGGCCATGGGCTGAACGGAACGCTAGAGACTGACCGCCGGGGTTGGTTTTGCCTCAGGGAGGGCCGTATTGCCTGTGCTGCTCTGGCGGCGGATGACCACTTTTTTCTGATCATCCACATCCACCAGGGCGTGATCGCCCTCTTTGATGGCTCCATTCAGGAACTCTTCCGCCAGACTGTCCTCCAGCAGGCGCATCACGGCCCGGCGCAGGGGGCGCGCCCCATAGGAGGGGTTATACCCTTCTTCCACCAGGCGATCCTGGAAGGACTCCGTGACGGAGAGCGTAATCTCCTTCTCCTGCATCCGCGCAAACACCTCCTTGAGCATGAGGGCGGCAATCTGCTTTACTTCGGCCCGGGTGAGCTGACGGAAGACAATGACTTCGTCAAGGCGATTCAGGAACTCCGGACGGAAGTAGTTTTTGAGTTCCTCATTGACAAGGGAGCGAATCCGCGTGTAGCGCGCCTCCTCTTCGTTGTCTTCGGAGAACTCGAACCCCAGGCCACCGCCACCCTTTTCGATGACCTTCGAGCCAATGTTGGAGGTCATGATCACCAAAGTGTTCTTGAAATTGACCTTGCGACCCTTGGAGTCCGTCAGATGGCCGTCCTCCAGGAGTTGGAGCAGCAAATTGAAGATGTCCGGATGGGCTTTCTCGATTTCGTCAAACAGAATCACCGTGTAGGGGCGCCGCCGCACTGCTTCGGTCAACTGGCCGCCTTCGTTGAAGCCCACATAGCCTGGCGGCGAGCCGATGAGCTTGCTGACCGTGTGACGCTCCATATATTCGGACATATCCACACGAATCATGGCTTCCTCGCTGCCGAAGAAGTAGGTGGCCAGCGCTTTGGTGAGTTCGGTTTTGCCCACGCCGGTGGGTCCGGAAAAGATAAAGCTGGCAATGGGCCGATTGGGATTCTTGAGGCCGACCCGGGCCCGGCGGATGGCTTTTGCCACTGATTTCACCGCCTCGTCCTGGCCAATGAGACGCTGGTGCAGGGTGTCCTCGATATTGAGGAGCTTCACCGACTCCTTCTCCGTAAGCTTCTGCACAGGCACACCGGTCCATGAGGCCACGATGGCGGCGATGTCGTCTTCCGTCACCAGAGGGGAGCCGTCCGCGCCAAAGCTGGGCTCCCTGTTCCCCGTGCCAGCCTCCGCCGTGGCGGAGGATTCCGTCTGGTTGCGGCTGCCTTGAATGATGTCGCGAATCTGCTGCTTCAATTCCACCTCCTGATCCCGCAACTGACCGGCCTTCGCGAAATCCTGATCCCGCACCGCCTCATCCTTCTGGGCCAGCACCTGACGCAACTGCCGATCCAGCTCTCGCGCCGCGGTGGGCAGCTTGGAGTTGAGCAGGCGCACCCGACTGCCGGCTTCATCGATCAAGTCAATGGCTTTGTCCGGCAGGTAGCGGTCGCTGATGTAGCGGTCCCCCAGATTGGCTGCCGCCGCCAGGGCTTCATCGGTGATCTTGAGATTATGGTGCTGCTCATAGCGCTCCCGTAGTCCGTGGAGGATGGTGATGGTGTCCGCCACGGAAGGTTCGCCAACCGTGACCGGCTGGAAGCGCCGCTCCAATGCGGCATCCCGCTCAATGTGCTTGCGATATTCGTCCAGCGTGGTGGCGCCGATGCATTGCAGTTCACCACGGGCCAGGGCGGGCTTGAGGATATTGGCTGCGTCAATGGCCCCCTCTGCTGCGCCGGCCCCGATGAGGGTATGCACCTCGTCAATGACCAGGATCACGTTGCCGGCGCTACGGATTTCCTCCATGATCTTCTTGAGGCGCTCCTCAAACTCACCCCTGTATTTGGTGCCTGCCACCAGCAGACCAATGTCGAGGGTGAGCACCCGCTTGCCCTCCAGGATGCCGGGGATTTCCCCGCTGGCGATGCGCTGGGCCAAACCCTCGGCAATGGCTGTTTTGCCCACACCGGGCTCACCCACCAGCACGGGGTTGTTTTTGGTGCGACGCACCAGAATCTGAATGACCCGGTCGATCTCCTGCTGGCGCCCCACGACGGGATCCAGCTTGCTGTTGCTGGCCAACTGGGTCAGGTTGCTGCCGAACTCGTCCAGGGTGGGGGTCTTGTTGCTGCCTTTGCCGCCGCCGCTGGTGACCTCGGCCGTTTCTCCCAGCATGCGGATCACCTGGGTCCGCACCTTGGCCAGGTCCACCCCCAGATTCTCCAGCACCCGGGCCGCCACGCCTTCTCCCTCCCGAATCAGGCCCAGCAGCAGGTGCTCCGTGCCGATGTAGTTGTGGCCCAGTTGGCGTGCCTCCTCCAGGGAGAGTTCCAGCACCCGCTTGGCGCGGGGGGTAAAGGGAATCTCGACAGCCACAAAGCCGGAGCCGCGACCGATGACCTTCTCCACCTCCACCCGTGCGTCCTTGAGGGTGACGCCCATGGACTTGAGCACCTTGGCCGCTACGCCCGTTGCTTCCCCGATGAGACCCAGCAGGATCTGCTCTGTGCCAACGAAGTTGTGCCCAAGGCGGCGCGCCTCCTCCTGAGCAACCATGATGACCTTGATGGCTTTTTCCGTGAACCGCTCAAACATCCGTCCCAGGGACCTTGTCCTTGCAAGCTACCAGGGCCAGGCAACCGTTGGGGCAACCCGAGGGAGTAACGCCATGGCCAGATAACCGGCCCTGCCGGGTTTTCCACGGTTCAGATTTTCACTCCAGTTCCCCGTTGCAACCATGTCTTCGCCCCGCTTCCGCCCCTACGAAGAGGATATTGACGGGCACAGTCCCAACCGCAACCTGGCCCCCGTCAGCGCTGAAGTTGATGCAGAACATCAACTGTGGGTGGGCGGTTGTCGCCTGGCTGATCTGGCGGCCCACTACGGCACACCCCTCTACGTGCTGGATGAAACCACCCTGCGGGCCAGTTGCCGGGCGTATTGCCATGCCCTGACGCGCCACTACCCGGGCGAATCTCTTGTGCTGTATGCCTCCAAGGCCCATAGCAGCCTGGCCATGGCGGCTCTGATGGCCAGTGAGGGGTTGGGGCTGGATGTGGTCTCGGCCGGGGAATTGCTCACCGCCCTTGCCGGCGGCGTGAATCCCCGGAACATCGTCCTCCATGGCAACAACAAGTCCCGGAGGGAGTTGGAGCTGGCGCTGGAGCACGGCGTGACCGTGGTGCTGGACAACTGGTTGGAACTGGATCTGCTGGAGCACCTCCAGGGCCGGCGTGAGCACCAGGTGCGGCTGTTAATCCGCTTCACGCCGGGGATCGAATGCCATACCCACGAGTACATTCGCACCGGCCACCTGGACAGCAAATTCGGTTTTGACCTGGAGGAGCTGGATGCCGTGCTACGGCGGCTGGCCATGGCGCCATGGGCGGAGGTGGCGGGGCTCCATGCCCACATTGGTTCCCAGATTTTCGAGCTGCAGCCCCATGGGGACCTGGCGGGGGTCATGGTGAAGGCCCTGGGTCGGGCCAGGGCGCTGGGGCATCACCCCAGGGATTTGAACGTGGGCGGTGGCCTGGGGGTGCGCTACGTGGCCGGCGACGATCCCCCCGCCATCGCCGCCTGGGTTCAAACCGTGAGTGCCGCTGTGGTGGACGCCTGTCACCAGCATCAACAACCCCTCCCCCGCCTGCTCTGTGAACCGGGCCGTTCTCTTGTGGCCACGGCGGGGCTGACGCTGTATCAGGTGGGCAGCCGCAAGGAGATCCCCGGGGTGCGCACCTACGTTGCCGTGGACGGCGGCATGAGCGACAATCCCCGGCCCATCACCTATCAGTCCCGCTATACGGCCTGTCTGCCCCAGCGCTGCCGGGACGCAGCCACGGAGACCGTCACCGTGGCGGGCAAGCACTGCGAATCCGGGGACGTGCTGCTGCACAACATCCCCTTGCCCCCTGTGGCCGGTGGGGATCTGCTGGCGGTCTTCGCCACGGGGGCCTACAACGCCTCCATGGCCTCCAACTACAATCGCATCCCCCGACCCGCAGCGGTGTTGGTCCATAAGGGGCAGGCCAGCCTGGTGCAGCGCCGGGAAACCGATCAGGACCTGTTGCGCTGGGACATTTTGCCGGAGCACCTGCGCCAGTCCGGCCCTGTCCCAATCAATCCGGACTTGTCCCAATAAGGTAGAGCCAGTTTGTTGAAGGCACGGCATGGTCTCGCTGCTCCTGCTGGCCCTTGACATTCTGCTGGCGTGCCTCCTTGCCTTTCTGGTGCTGAACAGAACCAGAGGACGTGGAATACGCACACAGAGCTTGATCAGGGGCTACCTGCTCCTGGTGATCGTGGGCCGGCTGATGCAGCAGTGGTGGCTGCCCGCCCTTGCCTTCACCGACAGGCTCATTCAGGCCATGGTGTTCGTCTGTGGTCTGGCCCTGGCGTTCTTGCTGCAGTCGGATCTGCGTCGTCTTCTGGATCTACTGGGCAGTGGCCGCTGGGGCCAACTCCTGGGACGAGACCGCAAGAGCTTTCACAACAGGGACGCCGTGAACGTGATCGGCGAGGCTGCAGGACGCATGTCTCAAAGTCGACGCGGCGCCCTGATCCTTGTGGACCTGGGCAGCGATCTGCAAGATGATGATTTTCTTACCCCTGGCGTTCCGATGGATGCCATCCTCTCCATAGACTTGCTGCTCAACATTTTTTCCGGTAACTCCCCACTCCACGATGGCGCTGTGCTGGTGCGGGGTGAGCGGATTGTCTCGGCTGGGGTTATCCTGCCCCTGGCGCGGCAAAGGGCCAGCCGCTTCGGCACCCGCCACCTGGCTGCAGTGGGCATTACCGAGCGTTTTGACCGATGCCTCTGTGTTGTGGTCTCGGAAGAAACCGGGACCATTTCCCTGGCGCAACAGGGGCATCTGGAACGTCCCATCACCAGCAGCCACCTGAAAGAACTCTTGAGGACCGCCATGGAGAGTATGGCTTGGGACCCTGTTGAATCCCCAGCAGCTCGACGCCCGCGCAACGCTTCCTGAATGCAACGCGTCACAGCCCACACTGGGGACACCAATCCGTTGATGGCGCTGCCGGGCGATTTGGATTCTGCACGCCTACCTCGGCATCTGGCGGTGATCATGGACGGCAACGGCCGCTGGGCCCAGCAACGTCATCTCCCCCGGGTGCGGGGTCACCAGCAGGGGGTACAGGCTTTGAAGCGTCTGCTGCAACTCTGTGGCCACTGGGGCATTCCAGCCCTCACCACCTATGCCTTTTCCACGGAAAACTGGCAACGCCCTGACGAGGAGGTGAACTTTCTCATGGCCTTGTTTGAGCAAGTGCTCAAACAGGAACTGAACGAACTGGATCAGGCCCAGGTGCGCCTGCGCTTCCTGGGGGACCTGGATGCTCTCCCCTTGGGCCTGCAGGAGCATATCGCCCAGGCCACCGCCCGAACCGCAGGCCACGACAGGGTCCATCTGAATGTATGCACCAATTACGGGGGGCGTCATGAGTTGGTGCAGGTGGCCCGGCGCCTGGCACAGGATGTGCGGCAAGGGATCCTGGACCCCAACGAAATCAATGAGGCCCGTTTTGCCAACCTGCTGCTCACGGCCGGTGATCCCGATCCAGACCTGTTGATTCGCACCAGTGGGGAGTTCCGGATCAGCAATTTTCTGCTCTGGCAACTGGCCTATGCCGAGATTCACATCACCGATGTGCTCTGGCCGGACTTTGACCAAGCGGCCCTGGCCGCGGCCCTTCGGGACTTTCAACAGCGCCAGCGCCGCTATGGCGCCGTTCAACCCCCGCCGGCAGGGACGTAGCGGTGGAGGCCATAAGGTGGTAAAGAGCGCTTTCCATGGGGCCATGACGCCAAGATATGACTGGACAGCACAGGAGGTGCTGAACCTGCTGCAAGCTCCCCTGGTGAATTTGCTCTGGCAGGCCCAGTCCGTTCACCGTCAGGTCAATCCCGGTTACACCGTGCAGTTGGCCTCCCTGCTGAGCGTCAAAACCGGCGGCTGCGCCGAGGATTGCGCCT
>VXWH01000138.1 GCA_009836025.1 Synechococcus sp. SB0668_bin_13
AACCCAGACTCTTGAATGACCCCTTGGCTTCCCCTGATTCACAGGTTCCTTAATTGCACGGTCCTGATACCAAAGGAGGCGATCACCGATCACCAATGGGGTATAATGTATGACGATGCCCATGCGGACTGGGGTCACCGTGACAACATCCTGGCCAAGACCCATTGGGCTGTGAGCATTGGCATCGAGTTCAATGGCCGGCGCATAACGTTTGTTCAACATTTTGAGGGTGGAGCAGCCCAGGCTGATGGGCCGCCAGTCCTGGACCAGACTGGTGAGCTGTGCCTTCCCCTCAACAAGCGGGAGACGAGAATAACCATTGCCTACGATCCACTGCCCACACCCAAGACGCCGACACAAATTGACGCACTGAGCAGCTACTGCACGGGTGGGGGATTTACAGTCCATTGTCCCAAATCCTTTGCTGCCAGGATCCTGGAACCTCTACCGTCAGGCCAGTATTACCCAAGCCTTACTGCAAACGAAGTGGTGGCCGGCAGATGGATAGACTCTCCCATCTGCTTTATGGTTACAGTCAGGATGGGCTCCCTGCTCAAATAGCCTGGCGTGTATACCGTAATTGTCTGGCGTGACAGTGGGAAAGAATGGTTGTCTGAGCAACTCGTTGCGTTGTCTCTATTTGTTGAGTAGTGTGAAATGATCGGTGGAATGACGGGGATTGTGTGCGAATCGCCCCCTCACCGCACCCCCAGCCACTTATGGGTTTGCAGGCTGAGGCGCCATTGGGGATGATGTTTCACGTGGTGGATCGCCAGGCGGGCGCCGGTGGTGCTGTCGGCGCCGGGTTGAACGCAGAGTTGGGGACCTGGTCTGTTGGAGCGGCCCGTGGCTTGGCAGGCGGCGGCCATGGCCATGGCAAAGTCCAGGTCGGCAGGTTCATGGATCACCACCTTGAGTTCATGGCAACAGGCCAGCAGCGCCGGTTGGGGAGGGCGGTGGCGCTTGGGGGAGAGGGTGATCCACTCGAAGGCACCGCTGAGGGGGGCCACGCCGCTGGTTTCCAGGTGACGGGGAACGGCCAGGGGCACCAGGGCCTGGCAGAGTGAGGTGAGGTCCTGTTGCAAGGGTTCGCCGCCGGTGATCACCACCAGGGCGGGCTTGGCCTGGCGCACCGTCTCCACCAGACGCTCCACCGGCACCAGGGGATGACCATGGGCGGGCCAGGATGCCTTGGTGTCACACCAGGGGCAACCCACGCTGCAGCCGGCCAGGCGCAGGAAGACGGCACTGCGGCCCATGTGGACCCCTTCCCCCTGAATGGAGTGGAACTGCTCCACCACCCGCAGCAACCCGCCGTTGCTCATGGCCCTGGCAGGGATGCAACAGTAGCGGCTTCCTCCACGACGGGCAGGCCCTGGGCAGCGCGGATCAGTCCCAGAAAGAGGGGATGGGCCTGTCCCGGTCGCGAGCGAAACTCCGGGTGATACTGACAAGCCAGAAAGAAGGGGTGATCTTTATACTCAATCAACTCCACCAGTCGTCCATCCGGAGAACAACCACTCACCCGATAGCCGCTCTCCAGAAATAGATTCCGATAGGCGTTGTTGAATTCATAGCGGTGGCGGTGGCGTTCATAAACCACATCTTCCCCATAGAGTTTGCGGCCCATGGTGTTGGGCATGAGGCGGCAGGGATACACCCCCAACCGCATGGTGGCACCCAAATCCACCACGTCCTCCTGTTCCGGCAACAGGTGAATCACCGGGTGGGTGGCGGCAGGTTCCAGTTCGGCGCTGGTGGCGCCCACCAGACCGGCAATGTTACGGGCCCATTCGATCACTGCGCACTGCATCCCCAGACAGAGCCCCAGAAACGGGACGCCCTCCTCCCGTGCCCAGCGGATGGCCGCCACTTTCCCCTCGATGCCCCGGTTGCCAAAGCCGCCAGGTGTAACAACGGCCGCCATGCCCTCAAGCCGGGCCGCGGCGCCGTCCTGCTCAATCTGCTCGGCACAGACAAAGTGCAACTCCAGCTTGCCGTCCTGGGCCAGACAGGCGTGTTGCAGGGCCTCCACGATGGAGAGATAGGCGTCGTTGAGGGAGACGTATTTACCCACCAGCGCCACCCGCACCGGATCCCCCGGATGACGCAGTTGATGCACCATGGTCTCCCAGCGTGCCAGGTTGCCGGGGCGCTCCTCCAGGCACAGCGTATCCGTCACCTCCCGGGTGAGACCCTCCTGCTCCAGGGCCAGGGGAACCGCGTAGATGGTGTCGGCATCCTGGGCGGAGATCACCGCATCCACCGGCACGCCACAAAACCCGGACAGCTTGGTTTTCAAGGCAGGGGTGATGGGGTGATCACAGCGACACACCAGCACGTCCGGTTGGATGCCGATGGAGCGCAACTCCTTGACGGAGTGCTGGGTGGGCTTGGTCTTGATCTCTCCGGAGGCGGCAAGAAACGGCACCAGGGTCACGTGGACGTAGGCAGTGTCATGGCGCCCCTTGTCCTTGCGGAACTCCCGGATGGCCTCCAGGAAGGGGAGGGATTCAATGTCCCCCACCGTGCCGCCGATTTCCGTGATCACCACGTCCGCCTGGGTGTGGGCCGCCACCCGATTGATGCGGGCGCGGATCTCGGCGGTGATGTGGGGGATCACCTGCACGGTGGCGCCGTTGTAGTCGCCCCGCCGCTCCCGGTTGATCACCGCTTGATAGATGGAGCCGGTGGTGACGCTGTTGAGCCGGGACATGGGGGTGTCCGTAAAGCGCTCGTAGTGGCCCAGGTCGAGATCCGTCTCGGCGCCGTCCTCGGTGACGAACACCTCCCCGTGCTGGAACGGACTCATGGTGCCCGGATCCACGTTGAGATAGGGGTCCAGCTTGAGGATGGAGACGCTGTAGCCCCGTGATTTGAGCAGACATCCCAGGCTGGCGGCCACGATGCCCTTGCCCAGGCTGGACACCACCCCCCCCGTCACAAAAACGAACTTGCTCATGGCCCCGGCCTGGCTACCGCACTATAGCCCGAAGTGACTGTGGGGACCGGTCAGTTCTGGTGGGGCTCCACCCAGGTGGAGGCCATCTGCAAGTCCTTGCGTTGGCTGGCATCCACCGCCGCCCTGGTGCCGGTCAGCAGGCAGCAGGCCTGCTTTTGCGGTGATACTCATTCAGAATGAATCCACCTGCCTCCTTCTTCCGAGGATTTGTCAGGTCTGCAAGGGGCTTTGTTCTTGCTGGACCAAAAACGAACAGAGACTGCTGTTGGCTCACGTCGTACCACCGTGCGTGAATCTTGTATGGCCCGTCACGACGCGGACTGCCGTCTTTTTTATCCCGAAAGGCATGGATGGTTGTCCAGTCGGTTCCTGGTGCAAACTTGATGCGCTTGAGGTGATCCTTCGCCACCGATAGAACCACGATCTGGGGACAGAGTTCCTTAAGCAGGCTGTGAAAAAGTGGTCCGCCGTCCTTCTCAAGAGCCTTACGATAAGTTTTGCCCAGTTTGCTCCATGTCGGATCCGTTGCTACGGGGGGACAGATTTCCGTATGAAGCACTGTGGATGCGCCATTCCCGTAGTAGCTTGCTCCCAGCCCATGGAGCAGCGGCTCAAATGACCGGTCGAACCATCGGCGGTAAGGATCCTTGCGGAAATAAACCGACATGGCCTCAAGATAGCGCTCCGGCTCGCGTCCGTGGTTGTCCTTGAGAAGCGGAAAGCGCTGGAATGGTTCCTCAATCGGAAATTCGTGTGCGGAGGGATTCAAAGCTACCGTCACCACCCGCAGGGACGATGCGCGATAAGCTGCAAGGTCGCCGAAAAACAGAACCGGCACGGCCGGGGTTACACGGCAAGTCAGATGAGCGGCACGGTCAAAGGCAGTCCAAGCTTGTGCGACCAGCGACTCCATAGCTAAAAAGGCAATCTTGGAAGAGCACCACGAAAAATCGGACAACCTCCCGTGGAATGCCCCCTCACATAAGAAAGCCAGTGGTGGAGCGGGATTTTTCGTGGTGCCCATACGTAATTACTCGACAATTAACCACCCTAACTACGGATCACTTGCAGGGATAGTAATCGCTGCTGGCTCAAACGAAAGGTACCAGACTGATTCAATTTTGATCTGAGAAGAAGAACTGTAATTGCAGGCATTCTCAGAATAGTCTGAAACGTAACTGTATCAATAGACCTTCCCCATCAATCACGAAACCTGCAATGCCTGATGTACTGCCATTTTCAGCATTGTATAAAATCTCGCCATAAATTACCCCGGTTACGGGCTGTTCAGATGTAACATTATAAGTAAAATGTCCGCTAAAAGAACAATTGTCTCCAAAACTACTTTCTTCAAAATCCCAATCACTGATGCCAACCAACTCACCTATTTGGAGGCCTACATCCTTAGGGAGCTTCTGGTCACCGCTGCCACAAGAAACCAACAAGACAGCCCCAAAGATCAGAAGAGATAGGGACGGAAACCCAAAATTCATTTGGGTTGGGAAAGAATGAATGCGCATCCACTCTAGTGTATTATGTCAAACTCCCTACCAATAGAAAATGTGAACTTTTGCTACAGTCTGCAAGCACCAGATTACTTGCACTGATACTTGACCGGCCCTTCAAGGGCTTCTGGACATCTCGAAAAATTGCCGTTTCCCCACCCTGGGAAAGCTGGCTGGTCCATACGAAATCCTCTCCAGGACTGACTTTCTCAGGGTGAGACGGCAGCCCATTGGAGAGCTTTGCTCAATTTATCGTCATCGTTGCGCCTCCAGGCTGAACATGGCAAGAAGTTTAGCCCATTGTGACGACCGTCAGGTTTGGCGAGGCTCCACCCAGGTGGAGGCCACGTGCAGCTCCTTGAGTTGGCGGGCATCCACCGGTCCCGGTGCGGCGGTCAGTGGGCAGCGGGCCTGCTGGGTCTTGGGGAAGGCGATGGTGTCCCGGATGGACTCCTCTCCCGCCAGCAGCATCACCAGGCGATCCACGCCGTAGGCAATGCCCCCATGGGGCGGGGCGCCCATCTCCATGGCGTCCATGAGGAAGCCGAATTGGCGGCGGGCCTCTTGTGCAGAAAAGCCCATCACCTCCAGCACCTGCTGCTGCAGGGTGGCGCTGTGGATGCGCAGGGAACCACCGGCCACCTCCAGGCCGTTCAACACCAGGTCGTAGGCCTGGGCGCGGGCCTGGGGCAGGTTATGCACGTCCTCCGGGTGGGGGGCGCAGAAGGGGTGATGGAGGGCCTCCAGCCGCTGAGCCTCCTTGTTCCACCCCAACAGGGGAAAGTCCACCACCCACACAAAGTTCCAGGTGTTGGCGGGAATGAGCTGCAGATCCCGGGCCAGGTATTGCCGCACCCGATCCAGCGCTTTGTTCACGGTGGCCTCCTCACCGGCGCCAAACAACAGCAAGGTGCCAGGTTCCGCACCACAACGCTCCAGCATTGCCTTGGCCTGCTCAGGACCCAGGCTGTCCTTGATGGCGCCGATGGTGTCCAGCACGCCCTGCTCCCGCACCCGGATATAGGCCAGGCCACCGGCGCCGGCTGCTGTGGCCTCGGCAAACACGTCACCACCGGGCTTGATGCGCACGTTGCTGAGCCGGTCGTTGCCCTGGGGGATTGCCAGGCACTTCACCACACCACCCTTGGCCACTGCCTGGCTGAACACCTTGAAGCTCAGGTTCGCCACCAGGTCGCTCACATCCGTCAATTCCAGCCCGTAGCGGGTGTCCGGGCAATCCGTGCCGTAGCGGGCCATGGCCTCGCTCCAGCTCATGCGGGGGAAGGGAATGGGCAGCTCCACCCCCAGCGCCGCCTTCCAGAGACGCGCCACCAGGTGTTCATTGAGGGTGAGGATCTGCTCCTGGCTCAGGAAGCTCATCTCCAGGTCAAGCTGGGTGAATTCCGGCTGGCGATCCGCCCGCAAGTCTTCATCCCGAAAACAACGGGCCAACTGGTAGTAGCGCTCCAGACCACCCACCATCAGCAGTTGCTTGAACAACTGGGGGGATTGGGGCAAGGCAAACCACTCCCCACCGCACACCCTGGACGGCACCAGGTAGTCTCGGGCGCCCTCGGGGGTGGAGCGGGTGAGCATGGGGGTTTCCACCTCCAGAAAACCCTGCTCATCCAGGAATCTGCGGGCGGCCTGCATCACCTGGTGGCGCAGGGCCAGGTTGCGTTGCATCCGCTGCCGCCGCAGATCCAGGTAGCGGTGTCGCAGCCGCAACTCCTCCCGCACGGGCTCCTCGTCGTGGACGGACACCGCAAAGGGCAGGGTGCCCTTGATGCCGTTGAGCACCGTCAGCCCGGTGGCCACCACCTCCACCGCCCCGGTGGCCAGCTTGAGATTCACGGACTCCTCAGGCCGCAGCCGCACACGCCCGCCGATGCGCAGCACCGTCTCGTTGCGCAGTTGCTCCGCCTGGCGAAACACCTCTGTGTTGCCTTCCGGGTCCACCGTCACCTGCACGGTGCCTGTGCGGTCCCGCAGGTCGATGAAGATCACGCCACCGTGGTCACGGCAACGGTCCACCCAACCACAGAGGACCACCTCCTGGTGGCCGTGGGTGGATCGCAACTCGCCGCAGTAGTGGGTGCGCATGGGGCCTTGGAGCAGGAGCGCTCAGGATCTTCCCATATGGTCACCCCACCACTTCAGGGGCTTGGCCTGGGCCAGGCCCGGCTTTCTCATGGTCAAGAGAGGGGATACCTTCCGGCACAGGAAGGGGAGCGGGGCCATGGATCTTGTTGCCGGTAGTCCATCCATGGTGTAAATTCCATTCGTTCGATTTTGTCCAGGGCGACAGCCTGCCACCCTGATTCACGCAATGCAAACCTGGGAGTACAAGCACATCAGGCTCGACTACAAAGGCCGAGGCATCACCCAGGAAATCAACATCCTGGATATTGATGGGAAACGAGTCCGTGGATGGGGGGATGTGAACGAAGTACCAACCTTACCCGAGATGTTTGCCGCCCTCGGTGCAGATGGATGGGAAATGGTCTCCCATGTGGTCAACCAGGACAACACAACCAATGGAGTGACATTCCACTACTATTGCTTCAAGCGTCCTCTACCATGACCGACAATTTTGACAAGCTCATCAAGAACTATGACAAGAGGCCTGAAGTCGTCAGGAAGAAAGAGGCAATAAGCCGTGTTCATTGGCGATTCACGTGGTTCTTCCTCGGGTCTTTGGTCCTGACCGTTTTTACAGGTTTCTGGCCTGGAGGAATGATTTTACTGTCCGTGCTCAGTGCTTGGGGATGGTATGCAAGTCGGGAATGGATGGGCTGATTTTGACTTCCCCTGCGGGCGCTATGCTTGAGGTTGATTCAGTCCAGCCCATGCTTCTCACCATGCTTGGCTTGGGAGGTCCACAACCATGACCAGTCAGCCAACAGCCCCTTTTGGGGCGCCTGACGAGTCATGGATCATCGAACGGCTACGGAAGGAAGCATGGGATTCGGTTGCCGACTGGAAGGTGGAGACGGGGGACGATCCCTTTGACGACCCGGCCATCTGGGTCTGAGTCATTCTTAAGCGCAGCCAGAAGTTTAAGCAACGGGACAAAATGCGTAGACGAGTCCTTGAGACAATTGCCGATTCAGGTGAGCTGCGCTGGCTTTATGTACTCTTCCGCACAAAGCAGGAGCAAGAGGAATTGGACGACCTGGAGCGCCAGGAAGAGCTTGAGGAAGCCCAGGAAGCTTACATACTTAACTATTCAGGGCAAGTAGGAGGCGGGTGGCTTTAGTCTCCCACAGCGGACTGGGAAAGCATTGAGATGAAGCAAGAAGCAATCACTTCACAGAAAGACACGGCACACCTTCTCAGAAGTATTTCTCACAAGCAAGATACATCATTATGCACTCGACAACTCTCCTAATCCCTATATGACTTTCATCAGTTCTCCTTCTGAAGTCATGACTCACACCAGCGGTCCGGGAATCCACTTCCCCAAAGGTATCACACTGATTCAACTGTTTCAGATGTTCCCGGACCATGCCACGGCAGCAGCATCGTTTGAACAACATCGCTGCGGACAAGCTGGAAAGCCGACACATTGACCAATCTGTGGTTCCACAGACAGAATTCGTAAAGTTGCATTGCGCAAACCTCTCC
>VXWH01000107.1:0-1868 GCA_009836025.1 Synechococcus sp. SB0668_bin_13
CGTCCATCCCCTCTATGACGGTGGGTCTCAGCAGGGCATCCATGCCCCCTGCTGCGGTGGCGCCCACGGCGTGGCTGAGGGAGAATGACGGCCCGCGATGGGATGGGTGGGGCTGCCAGAAGAAGGAGAGGGCCATACCCTGCTCCCGGAAGTCCTCGTCGGCGTGGGTGAGGAGGGTGCGCCCCCGCACCTGGGCGCTGATGCCGTGCTGTGGATCTTCCCAGGTCAGGCCGGCGCCCAGTTCCAGGCCGAAGCCGGTTTCCGCATCGCCACTGTCCTGGCGGACGCCGATCTCCAGGGAGGGGAGCAGCGAGGCGCCATGCGCCAAGGGGACGGGGCGTGTGGCCACCAGCCCCAGGCGCAGCCGGGAGACACTGCCCTCGGAGGATTGAACGCCATCCACCTCTTCCGAGGTGGTGCTCAGGGTCAGCAGGTCAGTGGTGGTGGTGAGGTTCAGACCTTCCGCGCCACCATCAATGAGCAGCCCGTCCAAGCCCACGGCAGCCATGGTGAGGTTGGCGCCGGGCTGGTACTCCCCATCCGTACCATCGGGTTCGAGGGAGAGTTGGCCCCAGCCATACCCGGCCACGGCCCAGATGCCCAACCGTGGGGTGAGGCCGTAGCGCCCATAGGGGAACAGCCCGGTCAAGGTGCTGCTGATCTCCTGATCGGTATCCTTTTCTGCTTCATAGGAGCCACTGCCCCAGGAGTGGGAGAGAGCAGCGCCAGCGCGCCACCGCTCCGTGCTCCAATCCGCTCCCAACAAGGCGGTGGTTACATCCCCGTCAAGGGAGAAGGCAGCCTCCTGGCCCGTGAAGGAGGCGAGGGTGCCCTGTCCCCAGAAGGCCGGTTGGGGTGCTGCTCCCTCTGCCGATGGTGTGAAGCTGAAGGAGGATCCCTGCACCAGCGCTTCGGTGGTAATGGTCTCAAAGCCCAGGGCCTTGGCTAACACCCCTTCATGCTCTTCCAGCGGTGGGGCACTGGTGATGGCCTCCCCCGCAACAGTGAGTGCCAGCCCTGCTGTGGGGCGAGCGGCAAAGCGACCCTGGAGGGCATCCAGCACCTGTTGCGAGACCGTGCGGCCAAAGCGCAGGTGCCAGCCGTTGGGCGCCATCACTGCCGGGGCGTCGTCGTCCCCCACGGTGACCGATGCAACAGCATTGCTGCCATGGGGCCTGTGATCAGTGCCCCCTTGCACGACCACGGTGATGCGGCCGTCCTCTTCATCGACGCTGTCATTTTCGGTGCTGACCGTGAAGCTGGCCGTACCGCTATCATTGATGCTGACCACACGGGAACCGATCTGGCCGGTGCGGGCAAAGCTGCCGCTGTCGCTGATGGTCACGGCAACGTTGATGTTGGTCCCCGGTGCTGGCGCAGGGGTTGCGGTCAAGGTGAAGCTGGCATCCTCTCCCTCAGTGATGGCGCTGCCCCCCATGATTGCCACCACCGGTGTGGATGACGGTGGTGTGGACGACGGCGGTAGATCGTCGTCATTGTCCGTGACGGTCACTGTAACGTTAGCCGTCAGGTCGTAATTGTCCGTGACGGTCACTGTAACGTTAGCCGTCAGGTCGTAGCCGCCGCCGGAGGCGGTTGCACGGAGCGTCTCGAACTCGTTGGCGGTGTCGCTGTCCTCGCCCGCCGTCACGGTCACGGTCTGGGGTTCGTTCCAGTTGGAAGTGAAGGTGAGCCTGGTGGTGTCCAGGGTCAGGTCCGTTCCCGAATGGCCCGTGATGGCCACGGTCACGGTGTCGGTAGGCTCGGTGGCCAGCTTTACGGTGAAGCCGGCGCTGCCCCCCTCGGTCATCTCCAGCGCGGTGGGGGAGAGCACCAGGCCGGGCGTGTCGTTATCCGTGACGGCCACT
>VXWH01000107.1:1878-2928 GCA_009836025.1 Synechococcus sp. SB0668_bin_13
CAGCGCGGTGGGGGAGAGCACCAGGCCGGGCGTGTCGTTATCCGTGACGGCCACTACAACGTTAGCCGTCAGGTCGTAGCCGCCGCCGGAGGCGGTTGCACGGAGCGTCTCGAACTCGTTGGCGGTGTCGCTGTCCTCGCCCGCCGTCACGGTCACGGTCTGGGGTTCGTTCCAGTTGGAAGTGAAGGTGAGCCTGGTGGTGTCCAGGGTCAGGTCCGTTCCCGAATGGCCCGTGATGGCCACGGTCACGGTGTCGGTAGGCTCGGTGGCCAGCTTTACGGTGAAGCCGGCGCTGCCCCCCTCGGTCATCTCCAGCGCGGTGGGGGAGAGCACCAGGCCGGGCGTGTCGTTATCCGTGACGGCCACTGCAACGTTAGCCGTCAGGTCGTAGCCGCCGCCGGAGGCATTGTGCATCAGCAGTAACGATTCCGCCAACGTGTTGCTGTCCTCGCCCGCCGCTACGGTCACGATCTGGGGTTCGTTCCAGGTGGTAGAAGTGAAGGTGAGACGGGTCTTGCTCAGGGTCAGATCTTGAATGGCCTGTGTGTGCGGTTGGTGGGCCAGCATCCCCAGCAAGGTGGACGAGAACACCATATTCGCCGTGGCGTCCACATCCTTGCCGATGTCCACGGTCACGGTGCCGGTGGGCTGGGTGGCCAGCATCACGGTGTAGCTGGTGTTGCCCCCTTCGCTCAACCCCAGTGAGGTGGACGAGATAATCAGGTTCGCCGTATCGTCATCCACCACCGTGGCGGTGACAGTGGCAATGCTGACGTTATCGTAGTTGTCATCCTCCGAGGTGGCGCTGTGGCTGATGGTGACGCTGCGGTTGCCGCTCTGGTCTACGGCGTCGTCCACGCCGGTGACCGTCACCGTCTGTGCCGTGTTCCAGTTGACCGGCGTGAAGGTGAGGGTAGCTGACGTGCCGGCTACGCCGCCTGGGCCGTGTACCTGCGCTGCTGCCGGTGTGCCGGAGACGACCCTGACGCTCACGTTCCCGGTGGGCTGGCTGACCAGCTTCACCGTGTAGGTGTCGGTGTTCCCGGCGCC
>VXWH01000107.1:2938-8066 GCA_009836025.1 Synechococcus sp. SB0668_bin_13
TCCCGGTGGGCTGGCTGACCAGCTTCACCGTGTAGGTGTCGGTGTTCCCGGCGCCAGATGCCTCGGTGACCGAGGCGCTGGCCTTGCTGATGACGACGCCCGCCGTATCGTTATCCACCACCGTGGCGGTGACAGTGGCAATGCTGACGTTATCGTAGTTGTCATCCTCCGAGGTGGCGCTGTGGCTGATGGTGACGCTGCGGTTGCCGCTCTGGTCTACGGCGTCGTCCACGCCGGTGACCGTCACCGTCTGTGCCGTGTTCCAGTTGACCGGCGTGAAGGTGAGGGTAGCTGACGTGCCGGCTACGCCGCCTGGGCCGTGTACCTGCGCTGCTGCCGGTGTGCCGGAGACGACCCTGACGCTCACGTTCCCGGTGGGCTGGCTGACCAGCTTCACCGTGTAGGTGTCGGTGTTCCCGGCGCCGGATCCCTCGGTCACCGAGGCGCTGCCCTTGCTGATGGTGACGCCCGCCGACAGGTCATCGTCAGCCACGGTCAGCGTCGCCGAGTTGTCTTTGGTGGCGATTGCGCTCACGCCGGTCAGCTTCCCGATCGTCACCGTCACGATCTCCGGCGCCAGGTCGCTGTCGCCGTTGGACGTGGCCGTGAAGGTGACCGTTGCCGTCTGCACGTCATTCTCGTAGTCGTCATGTCCGGTGAACGTGAGCGTCGGCGTGGTCGTGTTCGCGTCGGTGAGCGTCACGTTCGTGCCCGAGGCCGTGACGGCGAAGAGGGGGTTCACGGAGCCGGGGAGTGCTGCCCCCGTCGTTGTGGTCAACTCCAGGGGCACGTTCAGGGTCTCAGCCACGTCTTTTTCCAGTAATTTCATTCGGAGCGGTCGCCCCAGACTTACCGTCATCGTCGCTGTGCTCGTCGTGTCCTGCTCGGTGATTGTCCCGCCGCCGGTCAGGCTGATCTCCGTCTTGTCGTCGTCGGCAATGATCGTATTGAGCGGCTCGTTGACGTCGTATTCCCCGCTGTCGAAGGCGTATCCGGGTGGCAGCTTGCCGATGGTGAAGCGGAGCAATTCGGACGGCTCGTCATCGGAGTCGTCCACGATGGGGACGAGGGCCGTGCCCTCGGTCTCCCCGGCTGCGATGAAGACGTTTTCAGGAACCGTGCCGTAGTCGGCAGCGGATGCGTCGTGTCTCTGGGCAGTCCCGCTATTGACGGTAAAGGGAATCTTCACGCCGCCCGTTGACACTGTGCCGCTGCTCACGAAGACGGTGAGCGATGCCGCGGCATCCTTCTTCCCTTCGGATACTGCGGTGAGATCCGCCACAGGGATTAAGCGAGCCACGATGGCCTCCACGATGTCAAAGTCCGCCAGGTTGTCCATGCCGGTCGCGCCGCCGCTTAGACCCGTGCCGGAAGTTGAATCCAGCGTTCCCAGACCGATCTGTACAGACTCGGAGTTCTCCTCCTTGATGTTGTCGCCGAGCGCATTGACCTTCAGGTCCACGATTCTCGCCGATGGTCCTGTGAAGGTGACCGTTGGCGAAGCCGTTGACAGACCGGCGCAGGTCACGCCCTGGGGCAGTGGATTCTCGCAGGTCACGCTATAGTCGGTGTTGAAAGTTGCGCTACCCCCCAACGTCAAAGGAACCGGCAGGGTCTCGCCTTTGACCAGCGCACGACTCAGTTTGACCGAGAACTCCAGGCTCTTCCCCTCCTCGGTGGGTACTGCCACACCCTCCACCGTCACCAGTGTGGGATCGTTGTCGGTCACGCTGAGCGACGTCGTCGATTTTGTGCCGACAAGGTAGTCTGTGCCGTCTTCCAGCGTGACCGTGACCGTGCCGTCGGGCTCGTCTCCCTTCGTGCCGCTATCGTTCACGGTCGCCAGGGTGAAGGTGGCAGAGGTCTGGCCGGCGGGGAGCGTGAACTGCTGGCTGCCCTCGTCGTTCTTGCTCACGAAGTCGCTGCCTGCGGCGTCGGTCACGGTCACCTTCACCGTCAGGTCCTTCTTGGGCGCCTCATCAGCTACCACGGTCATCGAGGCAGTGTCGCCTTCAGTTACCGTTAGAGTAGAGTTCTTCATACTCAGCACGGGAGCATCTACTGTGAACACCGGCGACAGGCCATACAATGGATACTTGAAGCTCTTTGGCCTCTGCATAGAAGCAATCGTGTTCGACGTAGAAGCTAGAGAACCTGCTGTCGACAGTAAGCCCGTGGGGCCGATTCTTTTTGTTGGCCCCAATCTCAACCAGCCGGTCCCGTTGCTCTGGCTGCCTGTCCAGACATATGTGACGGTGGTGGCCTTCGAACCTGATGGCAGCCTGGCCTCATTGCTATCCCAGGTGCCGTCGTAGAAGTCCGTGTAGTCGTCAGCAACTTTGGCGCCGTTTACCCAGTAGATCGGCACGCCCGTACCGGTCGTCGAAGTGTTGTCGCGGGCATCCACCGCATCGCTTTGGCCCTTCTTAGTTGAAACGAGTGCGCGGAACCGTGTGGAATGTGATTTGAGGTCTGCATGAAGTGAACTTTTCTTCTTGACTATGTTATTGTAAGAACTAATCGTATCTAACAAGGCCTGCGTTGAATTAGAAGTGACAAACAGCAGCCGGAACTGTTTGCCTTGCAAGTCACTTGGGATCAACGACCAGTTTTTGGGAACGAGAATGTCCGAGTCTGAAGACTGTGCAGCCACGTCGGCCGTGAGGCCAGCGTGCAGCAGCAGGCAGAAAGGGCTGGTAGAACGGCCCGCTGCAGGCAGCGGCTCTCATGGAATCTCCCTACTGCTCTGCGGGAGGGGGGGGTAGTAATTTTGTACTTAGGAAGTCGAATGCGACGATGACGATTCATAGCCATTTGGATGCAAATTGCAACTCTCCAGTGAGATTGGGCAACGCTGCACTATGCTTTCTGTTGTCTTTGCTACAGATTCAGACTTGGCGGGGATTTCATGGACCCCACATCTGCTTCTGCTGCGGAGCGCTGGGGTCGGGGGCAGTCTTCCCAAGGTATGGCGTTTGGAGCGGGGTTCACGGTCAGAACAGGAGGTTGACCACAATTCCGGCGTCATTGATCGCCGGCCATAGCCTGGGTTCAGATGACGCTGCCCCTTGAACATTCCGGCAAACGCTCTGGCAAGCATCCGGTCCTTCTGCGCTGTGGCCTTGGCGTGTACTGTTGCCGCCGCTGCTGCTGCTGAGGAGGCAGGCGCTGGTGGTGGACTGTCTCTCCAGGTGCGGGGCGGCCCGGGTGCTGCTACCCTGCTGCTCAAGGGGGTCGGTCCCCAGGTGCGTAGTCAGGTCCAGTCTGTGGATGGCGGCTCCTGGCGCATCACCTTGACAGGTCTGGAGCACGCCGTCAAGACCCAGCGGCTTCACGTGGGCCAGGCCTCCATGACCCGGGTGCGCCTGGCCGCAGATCCACAGCAGGAGGGTGTGGGTCAACTGACTGTGGAGGCGGCCCCAGGACAAGTTCTGCCAACGCCGAGGCTGGTCATGGTCAACACGGGGGACCGGCTGATGGTGCAGTTCCCAGGCACAACCATGGGCGCACAGGTGGCGGCTCCACCCGTGGGGGCCATGGCCGTTGATCATGTCCCCTTGCCCGGCCCGGCGTTCATCCCGCTCCCCAGCACCCAGCCCATCACCATGACCGCCAGGGATGCCCGGGCTGAAGATGTGCTCATGGGCCTTCTGCAAGGCACTGGCTATAATTTCACCTTCCTGGAGGATCATCAGGAATCCGCCCTGGAACCACGGGTCACCGTGGATTTTCGGGATGAATCCCTGGAGAAGGCGGTTCATTTTGTGCTGCTCAGTTCTGGCTTGGAAGGCTATCTGGAGGGCCGAACATTGGTGGTGGGTCCCGATCTGCTGGGCCGTAGCCTTCGCGCAAAGGTGTCCAGGGTGATCCGTCTCAATCAGGTGGATGCCGCCGGGGCTGCGGGGTTTCTGGCCAATTTGGGCGCCACCATGAGCGTGACCCACTCGGTGACCACCACCGCCACCGAATTCCTTACCGCCGGACAAGACAGTGCCACTGTTGCTGACGACGGCCACCAGAGCCAGGTGGCCAGCACCACGGTCACCGCAGCGGTGTCCGAGTTCGGCGGACAGCAGGGGCCTCTGCGGGGACTGCGTGGCGCCACCGATGAGCGGCTCAACACCATCACCATCGTGGGGCCGGCCGACCTGGTGGATGTCGCTCAGACCTATCTGCGGCAAATGGACCGGCGCAAACGGCAAGTGGCCGTGAAGGTGCGAATCATGAACGTGGATCTCAATCGGAGCGAGACCTTGGATCACAGTTTCTCCGCCCGGATTGGTCAGGCATTCATTGTGAGCCAGCCCGGAGAAGCACTGTTTAGTCTTGGTGTGTCCAAGTCAGCAGAGTCACTGGGAATGGGGTCTTCCGAGGAGAAAACCAGTGGTAATTTGCAGCAGCCAGGGTTGGGAGATCCACAGTATTCATTCTATTCCCAACTTGAAGCCGCAATTGTATCCTCTGAAGTCAATCTTTTGGCGGAACCCACACTGTTGGTTCAGGAAGGTGAATCCGCCAGCATCAACACGACCACCAGTGTGATTACCGGGAATACCACCACAACCACTCCATCGGGGATCACTCAAACCAGCCAGAAGCGGGAGCAGGCGGGATTAAGTCTGACGGTTAATGTGAGCAAAATTGATGACAATGGATTTATTTCCTTGAAAGTGAGCCCCAAGGTGTCTGTCCCTGCACCCGCCGGCATCCAAGACGGTGTGCCCATTTTCAATATCACTGAGCGTGCTCTCTCCTCCGGCAGTGTACGCCTCCGGGATGGGCAAACCTTAATTCTCAGTGGGGTCATTCAAGATTCGGACCGGGAGCGGGTGAGCAAATTTCCCCTGCTGGGTGATCTACCCCTGCTGGGGAAACTATTTCGTGGATCTAGCACGACGCGAGACAAGACGGAGCTCATCATCCTGGTGACCCCCTCCCTCGTTCAGGACGACCAGCCGCTGGCGCTCCAGTCGCCCTGACGGGCCACCTCTGATTCTCCTGAATCCATATTGGGTATCCATTCGGCAAGGGGAAGACCCCCTCACGTCTGATCTACCCTTGCCCTGCTCTGCTTTGCCAAGCCCGTTGGGCGGGGGCCACCTGCTCCCCTCAGGGCGCCGGGGCAGGA
>VXWH01000168.1 GCA_009836025.1 Synechococcus sp. SB0668_bin_13
CCATGGCCATTTCCGAGTCCACCCTGTCCGAGGTGGAGAAGATGGCCATTGAAGAGATCAATGCCGCCGGCGGTGTGACCGTGGACGGCAAGACCTACGAGATCACCTGGATCGAAGAGGACGGCGCTTCCGACTGGCCCACCTTTGCGGAGAAGGCCAAGAAATTGATTGACCAGGACCAGGTTCCGGTGGTGTTTGGCGGTTGGACCTCAGCCAGCCGCAAGGCCATGCTGCCCGTCTTCGAATCCAAGGACGCCTTCCTCTACTATCCCATCCAATACGAGGGTCAGGAATGCTCCAGGAACATTTTCTACACCGGCGCCACACCCAACCAGCAGGCCGAGCCGGCGGTGGAGTTCATGTTCAAGGAGTCTCCGGTGGCGGGCAAGCCCTTCTTCCTGGTGGGTTCGGATTACGTCTTCCCCCGCACCTCCAACACCATCACCAAAGCCCAGTTGGAAAGCCTCGGCGGTGAGGTGGCGGGTGAAGACTATCTGCCCCTGGGCAACACGGAGGTGGCCCCCATTATTGCCAAGATCAAGAACGCTCTACCTGACGGCGGCGCCATTATCAACACCTTGAACGGGGATCAGAACGTGGCGTTCTTCAAGCAGATGCAGTCGGCGGGGCTCACACCCGAGAACGGCTATTACGTGATGAGTTTCTCCATTGCCGAAGTGGAGATTGACACCATTGGCCCTGAATACCTGGCGGATCACTTTGCGGCCTGGAACTTCTTCCAGGCCATCGATACCCCTGCCTCCCGGAAGTTCACGGAAGCCTTCAAGGCCAGGTACGGGGAAGATCGGGTGACCAACGATCCCATGGAATCAGCCTACAACATGGTCTATCTGTGGAAGGCTGGTGTTGAGAAAGCCAACAGTTTTGACGACAACCTGGTGCGTGAGGCCCTCATTGGCGTCACCTTTGACGCACCCCAAGGCCCCATTGAAGTGATGCCCAACCATCACATTTCCCAGACCGTACGCATCGGCCAGGTAACCCCTGATGGGCAATTCGAAATCCTCAGCACCAGCGACGGCCCCATTGATCCCCAGGCCTGGAACCAGTTCGAGCCCAGTTCCAAGGGCTATGCCTGTGACTGGAGTGACCCCGGCAAAGGTGAGAAATATGTCCTGTGAGCCTGTTGCTTGAAAGCCTCTTCAACGGGGCCGCCATTGGTTCTGTGTTGCTGATTGCCGCCTTGGGGTTGGCAATTGTGTTTGGCCTCATGGGCGTGATTAATCTCGCCCATGGGGAATTGATGATGTTGGGGGCCTACACCACCTACGTGGTTCAGAGTTTCTTCAAGCTGCCCCTTCTGGAGCCCCTGTTCGGAGCCTATATTTTCGTCGCCGTGGTGGTGGCGTTTCTGGTGAGCGGCCTGGTGGGGCTGCTGCTGGAGAGGAGCGTGATTCGGCGTCTCTACGGGAGGCCATTGGAAACCCTGCTGGCCACATGGGGGGTGAGCCTGATCCTGCAGCAGTTTGTGCGCACCGTCCCCCTGGCCTGGTCAACAGGTCTCTGGCTGGCGGCCATGCTGGGTCTGGCGGGACCGCTGGTGGTGAACCGGCTATGGGGTCTTCGACAACGGCCATGGCTGCTGCGGCTGGGCAGTTGGGTTGTGGCTGCGGGGGTGGGGGTGGCCGCTGCCGGCTGGATTCGCAGTGCCATGCCCAAGCTGGCCCGCGCCAGCGCCCGCAACGTGGACGTGACGGCGCCCCGCTGGCTACGGGGCGGCCTGGATCTGGGGGATTGGACCCTGCCCGTCCCCCGGCTGGTGATTATCGGTCTCACCATCCTGGCGGTGCTGGCGGTCTATTGGTTCCTCAACCGCAGCCTTTGGGGGCTCCGTATCCGTGCCGTAACCCAGAACCGGGCCATGAGCGACTGCCTGGGCATTCCCACCCAGGCTGTGGACGCTCTCACCTTTGGTATTGGTTCCGGCCTGGCCGGGGTGGCCGGGGTGGCGGTGTCCCTGCTGGGATCCGTGGGTCCCAACGTGGGGGGAGACTACATCGTCGGCTGTTTCATGGTGGTGGTGCTGGGGGGCGTGGGCAACCTTTGGGGCGCCGTGGTGGCCTCGGCCGGCATTGGCGTGCTCACCGACGTGATCGGCGCCGGTCGTCTACTGGAGATTTGGCCCCAGATGCCGACCTGGCTCCAGCAGGGGGTGGAATTTTTCGCCACCACCAGCATGGCCCGGGTGCTCATCTTTGCCCTGATTGTGCTGGTGTTGCAGGTGCGTCCGGCGGGCCTGTTCCCCCAGCGGGGTCGCATGGCGGAGGTGTGAGCCATGGCCGACACCCGGTCCCGTTGGCAGCCCCGTTGGCGACAAGTTCTGCTTTGGGGAATGGGCCTGGCGCTGGTGCTGGCCCTGCCCAGCCTGGTGTCCCCTTTCCGGCTCAACCTGCTGGGTCGCTATCTCTCCCTGGCCATCGTGGCCCTGGGCATCGACCTGATCTGGGGCTACACGGGGCTGCTGAGCCTGGGCCAGGGCATCTTCTTTGCCCTGGGGGGCTACGGCGCCGCCATGCATCTGCAGCTCAACTGCCACAGTTGCAGTCGGGCCGCCGGGGGGCTGCCCGAGTTTTTCGGCCTCTACGGGGTGCAGCAACTGCCCTGGTTCTGGGAACCCTTCCACTCCCCATGGTTCACCCTGGTGGCCATTTGGCTGGTGCCGGCGGTGGTGGCAGGGCTTCTGGGCTTCCTGGTGTTCCGCAACCGCATCAAAGGGGTGTATTTCTCCATCCTCACCCAGGCGGCCCTGCTGGTGTTTTTCAACTTTTTCAATGGTCAGCAGAAGCTCATCAACGGCACCAACGGCCTCAAGACGGACCTGACCCGGTTGTTGGGGCTGATGGTGGGCTCCGACACCATGCAGCGCTACCTGTTCTGGCTGACGGCCCTGCTGGCGCTGTTCACCTGGCTGTTGTGCCGTCGGCTGGTGCGGGGTCGTTTTGGCCATGCTCTGCTGGCCATCCGGGACGATGAAGCGCGGCTGCGCTGTCTTGGCTACAACCCCACCCCGTTCAAGACCATGGTGTTTGCCCTGGCCGGTGGTCTGGCGGGCATATCCGGCGCTCTCTACACTGTCCAGTCCGGGATTGTCTCCCCCCAGTTCATGGCGGCGCCCTTCTCCATCGAGATGGTCATCTGGGTGGCGGTGGGTGGTCGCGGCACCCTCTGGGGGGCCATGGCGGGTGCCCTGGCCATCAACATGGCCAAGAGCCTTGTCAGCGAGGCCTGGCCCCAGACCTGGCTGTTCATCCAGGGTGGGCTGTTCCTTCTGGTGGTGACCACCTTGCAGGGTGGGGTGGTGGGGTGGTTCCAGGAGGGTGGTCCCCGCCGCCTGCTGGCCCGCCTGGGCTGGAGGGCGCGGCTCAGCACCTACCCCGCCTTGGAACTGGAGACCGGACAGGAGGGGGAGGACTGACCCATGCCCACCCCTGGACCACCGCTCCTGGAGCTGGCTGGCGTCAGTGTCAGTTTTGACGGCTTCCTGGCCTTGAAAAACCTGAACTTGCAGCTTGCCAGTGGAGAGTTACGGGCGGTGATTGGCCCCAACGGAGCCGGGAAGACCACCTTTCTGGACGTGATCACCGGCAAGGTGCGTCCCCAGGCGGGGGACGTGCGCTTCCGGGGTCGCTCCCTGCTGGGGCGCAACGAACACCAGATTGCCCGCCTGGGGGTGGGCCGCAAGTTTCAAAGCCCCAGGGTGTTTGAACAACTGAGTGTGCAGGAGAATCTGGCCCTGGCCGTCAGTGAGACCAAAACCCCCATGGGACTCTTGCGGCGCCCCCTTACCAACACCCAACGGCAGCGCATTCACCATCTCCTGGAGGTCATCAACCTGGCTCCCCGCGCCCGGCATCGGGCCGGCTCCCTCTCCCACGGGCAAAAGCAGTGGTTGGAAATCGGCATGTTGGTGGTGCAGGCGCCCCAGTTGTTGTTGGTGGATGAGCCCGTTGCCGGCCTCAGCGATGCGGAAACCGAGCGCACGGCGGACCTGCTCAGATCCCTGGCGGGGGACCACACGGTGCTGGTGATCGAGCACGACATGGAGTTCATCCGCCGCCTGCAAACCCGGGTGACCGTGCTCCACCAGGGCCAAGTGCTCTGTGAGGGCTCCATGGATCGGGTGCAGACGGATCCTAGGGTGGTGGAAGTGTACCTTGGCGCTGGCCAGGAGCAGCCATGAGCGAAATCACGCAAGACAATCAACAGTTCGGCAAAGGTCCCGATGGGCACCTGGGAAGGGTTAGGGTCCACTCAATTCATTCAACTTGCCCGCCAGGGACATGGCCCGTATTGGCGTTTTGCTGCTGAACCTTGGCGGTCCCGAGCGGATCCAGGACGTGGGGCCGTTCCTCTATAACCTCTTCGCGGATCCGGAAATCATCCGCCTGCCCCTGCCTCAGTTGCAGAAGCCCCTGGCCTGGCTCATCAGCAGCCTGCGGGCGGGGCGCTCACAGAAGGCCTACCGCTCCATTGGTGGCGGCTCCCCCCTGCGGCGCATCACGGACCAGCAGGCCAAGGTGCTGCAGAGCGAACTGCGCCAGCATCGCATTGACGCCACCACCTATGTGGCCATGCGCTATTGGCATCCGTTTACGGAATCCGCCGTGGCGGACATCAAGGCGGATGCCATGGATGAGGTGGTGGTGCTCCCCCTGTATCCCCAGTTCTCCATCAGCACCAGTGGCTCCAGCTTTCGCCTGCTGGAGCGGCTCCGCCAGGATGACCCCGCCTTTGCCCGCCTGCCCCTGCGCGCCATTGGCTCCTGGTATGCGCATCCCCGCTATCTGCAAGCCATGGCGGAACTCATCAGCGCCACCCTGGATCAGGCCAATGCACCAGACCAGGCCCACGTGTTTTTCAGCGCCCATGGGGTGCCCAAGAGTTATGTGGAGGAGGCCGGGGACCCCTACCAGGAACAGATTGAACGCTGCGCAAGCCTGATCATGGACACCATGCAGCGGGAGAACGCCTACACCCTGGCCTACCAAAGCCGTGTGGGTCCTGTGGAGTGGCTCCAGCCCTACACGGAAGATGCGCTGCATGGCCTGGGGGAGGCCGGTGTGAAGGAGCTGGTGGTGGTGCCCATCAGCTTCGTGAGTGAACACATCGAAACCCTGGAGGAGATTGATATCGAGTACCGACACATTGCCGCGGAAGCAGGCATTGAGAATTTCCTCCGGGTTCCGGCGCTGGACACCCATCCCACCTTTATCAGCGCCCTGGCGGATCTTGTGGAGACCAGCCTGGCCCAGGAGCCTGTGGACTTGGCCACCTTCACCCAACTGCCCCAGAAGACCAAGCTTTATCCCCAGGAGAAATGGGAGTGGGGCTGGAACAACAGTTCAGAGGTGTGGAACGGCCGTCTGGCCATGCTGGGGTTTCTGGCCGTCCTGCTGGAGTTGCTGAGCGGCCATGGCCCCCTCCACGCGCTGGGGCTCCTGTAAACGCTGGCAAAGGGCCAGGGTGATTCGCGGACGATTCGCAAATTCTGCCCTTACACGCCAACCCATTCCAGGCATTTGGTCATAGTCTGGAGATCCTCTTCAAGGCGGCTTCAACCCCGGCACCCGTGACTGTCACTCCTGTCCGCACTGAGTTCACCGCCCCCCATCCCTTGACGGGGAGCCGGCACGTTTCCGGGGGATTTGCCCTCATGGATGCCCTGCACCGCCATGGGGTCAAGCACATCTTCGGCTATCCCGGCGGCGCCATTCTGCCCATTTACGACGAACTCCATCGGGCGGAAAGTCGCGGCTGGCTGCAACACATTCTGGTGCGCCATGAGCAGGGAGCCGCCCATGCCGCCGATGGTTACGCCAGAGCCACGGGCCGTGTGGGCGTCTGCTTCGGCACCTCCGGCCCCGGCGCCACCAACCTGGTGACCGGCATCGCCACGGCCCAGATGGACTCTGTGCCCTTGCTGGTCATCACGGGTCAGGTGCCGCGATCCGCCATTGGCACCGATGCCTTCCAGGAAACCGACATCTTTGGCATCACCCTCCCCATCGTGAAACACTCCTGGGTAGTGAGGGATCCCCGTGACATGGGCCGCATCGTGGCCCAGGCTTTTTATATTGCCACCCATGGCCGTCCCGGTCCGGTGCTCATTGACGTGCCGAAAGACGTGGGGCAGGAGTTGTTCCATTACACCCCGGTGCCACCGGGTAGCTGTGTGCCCAGGGGGTTTACCCCGCCCCCCATGGCAGCCGATGCCGCGATCCGTCAAGCGCTGGAGATGATGCGTGGATCCCAACGGCCGCTCCTCTATGTGGGAGGCGGGGCGATTTCTGCAGGCGCCCAGGGCCGGTTGGCGGCCCTGGCCCGGCACTTCCGCATCCCGGTCACCACAACCCTGATGGGCAAAGGGGCATTTGACGAGAACGATGAACTGTCCGTGGGCATGCTGGGGATGCATGGCACGGCCTATGCCAACTTTGCCGTTACCGAATGCGACCTGCTCATTGCCTGTGGCGCCCGCTTTGATGATCGGGTCACCGGCAAGCTGGACACCTTTGCGCCCCGCGCCCAGGTCATTCATTTTGAGATCGACCCTGCTGAAATCGCCAAGAATCGCCGGCCGGAGCTGGCGGTGGTGGGGGATCTCAACAACAGCCTGGAACGCCTTCTGGACTCCTGCCAGCCCGATGAGCCTCCCCTGAGCACAGCAGCCTGGTTGCAGCGCATCGCGGACTGGAAACAGCGCTATCCCCTCATGACCCCACCCGCCTCCGGGGACATCTACCCCCAGGAGGTGCTCATCGCCGTACGGGATCTGGCGCCCAACAGCTTCGTCACCACGGATGTGGGTCAGCATCAGATGTGGGCCGCCCAATACCTGCGCAACGGTCCGCGTCAGTGGATCAGCAGTGCCGGTCTGGGCACCATGGGCTTTGGAATGCCGGCCGCCATGGGAGTCCTGACTGCTCTACCGGATCAGCAGGTGGTGTGCATTGCCGGTGACGCCAGCATCCTGATGAACATCCAGGAGTTGGGCACCCTGGCCCAGTATGGCTTGCCGGCCAAGGTCATCATCATCAACAACGGCTGGCAGGGCATGGTGCGCCAGTGGCAGGAAAGCTTCTACGAAGAGCGCTACTCCGCCTCCAACATGAACAACGGGATGCCGGACTTTGTGAGATTGGCGACAGCGTTCGGGATTAAGGGCCTCTGTATTCGCGAGCGGGAGGAATTGCGCCCTGGCCTGCAAGCCGCCTTGGGTCACCATGGTCCGGTGCTGGTGGACGTGCGGGTGCGTCCTGGCGAAAACTGCTATCCCATGGTGCCGCCGGGCAAGAGCAATGCCCAAATGGTGGGCCTGCCGAGCCACCCGGAGTTGGCGGTGGCCAGCAGCAGGGATTGTCGCAAGTGTGGCTTCACCACGGCTGTGGACCACCTGTTCTGCCCCGCCTGTGGCGCCAAGCTCTAGCTCAGGCCCTATAAACCGGGGGAGTGATTCTTCTTGGAAGAGAGGAAACCTGCAAGAGAGGGTCAGGGGTCTCCCGCGGGAGACCCCTGGTGTGAGCAGCCCCTCAGAAGAGGAGGGAGAAGGGGCATGGGTGGCAACCACCACGGTGCGGCTCCACAGAAAGCCCCCCGCCCCCTTCTGGCAGGGAAGATCTTGCAGGACTGGACTTATAGGACAGGACCAGAGGGGAGTTGTCCAGGGGTCCCGATGGAGCGGACCCCTTCTCCAGGGAGACTGATCCAGAATTCGGGTTGATTCAGGTTCACCCTGATTCAGGCTGCCTCAATCCCTAAAGTTCATAATCCTACTCGATCCCCCCGAGTTCTGGATGAGGGGGACTCCAGTAGACCTCTGCCTTGATGGTCCCACTCCTGCATCCCGTCGCGCTGACAGAAGTGTGGACGCAACCAGAGATAAGGCAGTCCAGTGTTTCCCTAGGGAAAGCCTGGGGAATGGGGTCTTCATAGCAGCGAGGGAGTCAGAGTGAGCCTATTTTGAGCCTGAGAGCTCCATAGAGTGTCAAAAAACTACCTTGAGGTCTCA
>VXWH01000083.1 GCA_009836025.1 Synechococcus sp. SB0668_bin_13
AGCCCACCCCGGACACACCCTCCGCCCCTGCTGCGCCAGAAGGCTCCTCCCCTTCAACGACAGACCCCCTTCTTCCCCCGGCGCTCCCGGGAGCACCCTGACAACCTGACAAGGGGTCTCAACATGGGTTTCCCGGCGGGACTCCCTGGCGGTCGGTGATCCAGCGCTAGGCTGATGTCCCATGCCCCTGGGCAGCATCTTTCCATTGTTCTGTGTACAAGGGTGTTTTTCCGCAGTCGCTCCGTGCTGTGACCGCCTCTGCCCTTCGGGTAGCGGGTGGGATTGCGGGCCTGTTAATGCTGGGTCTCGAGGCAATGCCTGTCCTGGCCATTCCCGAGGCTGAGGCCATCAGGAAGCTTGAGGTGGTTGCCGTCCATGTGGTGGTGAATGCGGAAGGCGAGCCCATCTTTCCCGTTTATCACTATGTGGCGTTGAATGCGGAAGGCCGGCCTGTTTTTCCCTTTCACCAGCAGTTGAATCAGTTGGTGCTCCCCATGTTCATGACGGCCGAGCAGGCCCAGCAAGAGAAGAAGGCCTTGGAGGGCCGAATACCGGATACTGAAGGGAGCCGTGTGGTTTCCATGCCGCTGAACGTTGCCTTGGAACGCAACGAAAGGCTGGTCCAGGAGATCAAGGCAAGGGATGAGAGCCAGTCCCTGGTTACGCCACTGGTGCCTGCCATGGCGGACTGGAGAAAAGCCGAAGAACTCTTGCGGGCTGAAGGGTTCAGCCGACAAGAGATTGCTCGGAACCTCAAGGTTCCCGTCTTTTTAACCCACCCTCCCATCAGCATCACGCCACCAGGCACGGAGGAAGCCAAGATTGCCCTGTTCTTTAACTACAGCCAGCTTCAGCAAGCAAAACAAGCCGTGCCAGGTTTTGAGGGGGAAGACAAGGTGTTGAATCTGACTCAGGCCCTGAACCTGCTGGTTCAGGAGGAAGAGGACACGTATTTCTTCTTTCCTACGGAGGATCTGATCAAAACCTTCCAGGCCCAGCAGGAGGCGGCGCAGGAATCGGATCCATGATCCTGAGGACCCGCTGGAAAACGTTCCAAGCGAATCCCTTCCCTTCATTGTGAATCCGTCTCAGCCGTTTGTCCCGAGGGACTTCAGGGTTGTTGGCCGCCATCCTTGTTGTCCACGTCCTGGGACGATTGCCGCTTCAGGGGCAGGACGGCGTAGGTGCGGTGGAATTTTTCGGTGAGGGTGAGCCAGTAGGAGCGCCCGTCCTGTTCCCGGCGGCGCGTAATGAAACCCTGGGCCAGAAGTTCCTTGATGTGCTCATAGGCTCCCGAACCCCGCATGTCCACCAGCACGGCTTGGCGGATGGGTTGCTTGAGGGCGATGGTGGCCAGGGTGCGCAGGGTGGCGGCCCCCAGATTGAGGGGCACCAGCATATGAACCAACTCCGCCAGGTCTGCCCGCAGTTGCAGGCTGTACCCGTCACCGTCCTGGCGAATTTCCAGGGCGGTCTCGCGGTGGGCGTAGTCCGCCATCAGGATCATCAAGGCAGTGGCAGCCTCCTCGCAGGAGCAGCCAGCCAGTTGGGCCAGCTCCTTGAGCGTCACGACGCGGCCCTTGAGATAGAGAATGGCCTCCAGCCGAGCGGGGAGGGACAACCCTGCTGCCGCAACTCCCCCCGTGGAACTCTCTGCCTTAGCCGAGGAAGAGTTGATAGGCCTGGTTACCCGTTTCATCCCAATAGCGATAGCCCAAGGTTTGCAGGAAAGCCTGCCATTCCTGCCGCTCTGTTTCCGGCACCTGTACAGCCACCACAATACGCCCGTAGTCCGCACCCTGGTTGCGGTAATGAAACATGCTCAGATTCCAGTTGGGTCGCATGTGGGAGACAAAGTGCATCAGGGCGCCAGGTCGCTCGGGAAATTGAAAGCGGTAGAGCAACTCACCGCTGGCTGCCGGGCAGCGGCCGCCCACCATGTGGCGGATGTGAACTTTTGAGAGTTCGTCGTCGCTGAGGTTCACGGCGGCAAAGCCGCCCTCCTGCAACTGCCGCACCAGCGCATCGGTGTCACTGCGGCCATTCACCTCCACGCCAATAAAGATATGGGCCTGCTGTGGATCCGCCATGCGATAGCTGAACTCCGTCAGATTGTGGTTGCCCAACACGGCGCAGAACCGCAGCAGACTGCCGGGGCGCTCCGGAATGGTGACCGCCAGCAGGGCCTCCCGCTCAGCACCCAACTCCGCCCGCTCCGCCACAAAACGCAACCGGTCAAAGTTCATGTTGGCGCCACAGGCCACGGCCACCAGTTGCTGATCCCGCCGGCCACGGCGCACCACGTCCTGTTTGAGCCCGGCAACGGCCAGGGCACCGGACGGCTCCAGCACGGAGCGGGTGTCTTCAAAGACGTCCTTGATGGCTGCACAGATGGCGTCCGTGTCCACCAGCACCATGTGGTCCACATACTGGCGGCAAAGACGAAAGGTTTCCTCCCCCACCTGCCGCACCGCCACACCGTCCGCAAAGATGCCCACCTGCTCCAGACACACCCGCCGGCCAGCCGCCAGGGAGCGGGTCATGCTATCGGAATCAACGGGCTCCACGCCAATGATCTCCACCTGGGGCCACAGGGCCTTGACATAGGCGGCGATGCCACTGATTAATCCCCCTCCCCCCACGGCCACGTAGATGGCTGCCGGCGGCTCTGCCAGTTGGCGCAGGATTTCCATGCCGATGGTGCCCTGGCCGGCAATCACCTCCGGATCGTCAAAGGCGTGAATAAAGCAGAGCCCCTGCTCCTCCACCAGCTTCCGGGCATGGCTGCAGGCATCGTCAAAGGAGTTGCCATGGAGCACCACCTCAGCCCCCAGGCGGGTCACGTTGCGCACCTTGACAGCGGGGGTGACGCCAGGCATCACGATCACGGCACGGCAACCACGGCGCTGGGCCGCCAGGGCCACACCCTGGGCATGGTTGCCGGCGCTGGCCGTCACCACGCCCCGTTCGAGTTCTTCTGCCGACAGCAGGCGGATGCGATTGTAGGCGCCCCGCAACTTGAAGGAAAATACCGACTGCAAATCTTCCCGCTTGAACCAGACCTGGTTGCCCAGGGCACGGCTCAGGTTCTTGGCCACCTCCAGGGGGCTTTCAATGGCCACGTCGTACACCTGGGCCCGCAGAATCCGCTCCAGGTAGCTGTGGTTTCTTGCTGGGGGTTCGGTGGAGTCCATCGGCGGGGGTGAGGCTGCTCCTGATTGCTCACCCACGTTACCGCTACGGGCTTGGCCCCCATCGGCGCCCGCAACGGGTCTCAGGCCAGCACCTCGATCCGGGAGAGAAAGAACAGGATCCAGACGGCAAACAGAATCAGGGCCATGGCAAAGCGGTAAGTATTTCTACACACCATACGAAACGTCACACGGTTTTGGCAAGCCCCTGGCCACTTTTTCTCTCACACGCTTAAAAATCGGTTGATCACCACCTGGGACAGATCCGCCGTGGGACCACTGGCCACGATTCCACCCTTTTGCATGGCGTAGTAGGTGTGGGCCTGGCGGACAAAGTGGAGGTGCTGCTCCACCAGCAGCATGCTGACGCCGGTTTGGGCCATGATGCGGCGCACGGCTTTTTCAATATCAGCCACCACGTTGGGTTGAATGCCTTCGGTGGGCTCGTCGAGGAGCAGCAGTCGCGGTTTGCCCTGGAGGGCGCGGGCCATGGCCAACTGCTGTTGCTGGCCGCCGCTCAAGTCGCCACCGCGCCGCTCCAGCATGGTGGCCAACACCGGGAACAGGTCGAACACCTGGGGATCCGGACGATCATGGCGGGCCAGGCCGCCGGGGCAGGCCTCCAGTCCCAGCCGCAGGTTGTCGCGCACCGTCAACCGGGGAATGATCTCCCGTCCCTGGGGCACGTAGCCAATCCCCGCCCTGGCCCGCCGGTGCGGGGGCAGGGCCAGCAGGTCCCGCCCTGCAAGCTGGATCCGGCCCCGCTGAGGACGGATCAACCCCA
The DNA here is from genome assembly GCA_009836025.1 of Synechococcus sp. SB0668_bin_13. Taxonomy (GTDB): domain Bacteria; phylum Cyanobacteriota; class Cyanobacteriia; order PCC-6307; family Cyanobiaceae; genus Synechococcus_B. The sequence continues at coordinate 3,976 of VXWH01000083.1, forward strand.
TGATGGTTTTGAGCAGGGTGGTTTTGCCCACCCCGTTGCGGCCAATGAGGCACACCATCTGCCCCCCCTGCACCTGCAGATCCACGTCCCGCAGGATGCGGCTTTCCCCATAGCAGGTGGTGAGGTCCTGGATCTGCAGGAGGGGCTCTGCGGGGGAAGAGGCAACCATGATCTCAGCGCGGTGGCGGGGCGACAGCACCTGACTGTTGCTCCAGCACCTGAAGCAGCAGCAACTCTAAACGCTCCAGCCGCTGCTCCATGCGCTCCAGCCGCGTCTGCAGACGCTGCTCCATGGCTCCCATGGCCCTGCCAGACCTGACGCCATGGGAGCCGGGGGGCTTACCGGCTGGCCACTGGCCTGTTGTCACTGTTTGCTCAACCAGCGCCCAGGTGAAGCGCCCGATGCCTGTCGGAGGCGCTCCCAGGCGCTCCTCCAGGAAGGCTTGTGCTGGGGGCAAAGTGCGGAAACGCTTTTTGAGCCGGCGTTGGCTACATTCCTCCTTGGGCAGCAGGCTGGCTGCCGCCAGGGCGGCCATGGACGGGTTGTCACCTTGGCCTGTCAACGCTGCTGGTGGTGTTGCGTCCGGTTGCATGTCCTCCGCAATCTGATGCAACGCTGCGTTCTGCTCCCCGATGGTGCGGAAGAGTTGGGCGTCGGTGCGGGCCATGCGCGCCATCAACGCTTCAAATCGCTTGCTTAAATCACTCATTGTCTTGGCCCGGCCTTGGCTCACTACCACGAAGCAACTGCCGCATTCGCTGCAAGAGTTGGGTGATCTTCAAGATGTCCCAGAAGCCAGTTTTCTCGCTGGAACTCTCAAACTCGTTCAGGAGTTGACTGAGGGCCTGATCCTTGCGCTCGAAGGCCTCTAGCTCCCTTTGGAAGTCCTTGGCAAGCTGCATGGCTTCCACCTTCTCCCCGCCAAGTAAGGCGATCTTCTCCTGGTAGCTATGCAAGATGTTGAAGAGTTCACTCCGCTGCCGATTCCACTGCTCTGAATGCCGTTTCCGCTGCCCTCGTGCGCGTGCCAGGAAGATGTGGCTTGCGCGCATAGCTCGATAGTGAGTCTCAAGCATCTCGCGGCTCAGATCAGGTGGATCAGCAGGAAAATCGCTGGTGGGACGCCATTTACGTTTATCGGAAGGCAAGACTTCTGCAGCATTGGGCTCGGCATTGACCAAGGCTGCCTGGTCAACGGGCTGTCATCCCCGGGTATGAACGACATCTGGTGAGGCGAGTGAAGATGGGAGTTTGATGGTCTTGCGTGGTTTTCGCTCATGGCTGCTCCTCCTGGCCAGCGCCAAGGTACACCTCCACCACCCTGGGATCCGTCTGCACCTGATCCATGGAGCCCTCACAGAGCACCTGCCCCTGGTGGAGCACGGTCACCCGGGTTTGCAGGCGGCGGATGAACTCCATGTCGTGCTCGATCACCAGCACCGTGTGGTCTCCCGCCAGGGATCTGAGCAGATCGGCCGTGCGCTCGGTTTCCGCATCGCTGAGGCCGGCAACGGGCTCGTCCACCAGCAGCAACCGGGGCGCCTGCACCACCACATCCCAACCCGTATGCATCTAAGAGGCTGTTGAAAAAGCCTTCACGAACGGTCACTTTCCCGCCGATGCACAGATTGGCGGCCAGGGTTCGGCATGAGCGGCATCGTCACGTACAACCAACTCATGTGCCAAACTACGCTCCCTGACTGGGATTTGGGACGATGCCAAACTGCCTTACGCGAATTGGTCTCCCATTGATTGCTGGCCCGCTTCCCGGTTTCAAGTGGCATGTCCGACTTTTTCAACAGCCTCATAAGGGCGAATGTGTCGGAACGCCGGGGGGAACCTTGCTTGACAAGTCAACGCTGATGAGCTTTACTGGCATCGCACTCAACCCTTCAGGGCTTATCAGACTAAACAGCACCAATGACTGAATCAAGCAGCAGTAGCTACAAATCAATTGACGCGCTACAGAAAACTCTTGCAGGTCAGGTCTTCCACTATGCAGCAGACCCCAAGAAGGCTGCAGGCAGGGCTTTGGGCACACTCGTTGAGGTTATTACCTACTATACCCTCCGTACATGGGATTTATCAGACCACATCGTCATTGAGCGTGGAGTGCCGGAGTTTGGAAATCCAAAGATTGTCCACAATGTAGAATTCTCTCTTCACTCAGTGCTTGCAAAGCATAGCGCAAAAATTACGCCTTTGTCGCTTCCAATTACACCGAAGAAACTGCGCCACAGTTGGCCCTGTCCTAATGACTGTTTACTCAAATCTAGTTCGATCATTAGCAAAGACTTGGTAAAAAGAAACGCCACTGTACTGGCGGAGATAGACAGTGGCCCCGTCGTTGCAAACATTGAGGTCCTGGACAAAAGTGCCTGCACAATCTCCATCTGTGAACTGACCGCCTCACCCTTCGCAATAGTAGAGTGCAAACGAGTGGGTGTGGAAGAAGGGACGAGGAGAGGACCGCAGACAATCGAGAAGGCAAAGCAAGGGTCATATGTCGCCCGTTCGGTGTCATCCTTGCAGAAAGTGCGACTGAGAAGTGGCCAGTTTCAAGGTATCCTCGAACAAAGTGACGGTCAATTCCGCTCTGGTCCGTATCATGAACTGCAAAGGGAGATAATTGATGCCGCATCGAGAGATAAATTTCCGGGGTTCATGCTCACCGTAAGCATCGTGAGCAACCATGGAAATTGGTTCACCTCGGACAATCAGAACAAAGAGCTTTGCGTTCTGGCACAGTCTTATGATTGGCTGCTTTTTCTTACTGACAATGGCCTTACTAAATTTATAGTCGACCTCCTTCTGCAACCTGCGGATGAACTGAAGTCGGTAAGTGCTGCTTTTCACCAGAGTTATTCAGGTCAGAGAGGAAATAACAGGTTTACCAAAGTCCGCATTGATACCGAAGCCGACCGAGCGCTACGCGCCTACTTCACGCAGTACAAATCCAAAGTTGAAACGTGGTTCAATGTTATAGCGCCGGACGGTGGTACGCTTGCCTCTCTGAGGGCCGATCTAGGAAGTCTTGCAAAATGACAGCGGGTCGAAGCAACGTGGAGGTCGTCAGTCAGCATTGGTGCACACCTCCAAAGTACGTGAACCTCATTCGGGAATTTTTCGGGGGGACAATCGGTCTTGACCCATGTTCAAACCAGTATTCCATCGTCAACGCTACAGTTGAATACCGCTTGCCGCATTCTGACGGTTTGGTGGAGCCATGGGATGCGTCTACGATTTTCGTGAACCCGCCTTACGGGCGAGACAGGGAGCGGGGAACAGGGATTAGAGACTGGCTGAGAAGGTGCAGCGAAGCGCGCTCCCAACACAATGCCGAGGTTCTCGCCCTTGTACCGGTAGCCACGAATACACGGCATTGGAAGAATTTCGTGTTTGGCGCAGCGGACGGCGTTGCCTTCCTTTATGATACACGCCTCCGCTTTTTAGAAAATGGAAGGGATACGGGCAAAGGTGCCCCAATGTCCTGTGCCATGGTGTATTGGGGGCAGAGATATGATCGCTTCGAGGAAATGTTTCTACCTTTCGGTGCGGTAGTGAACCTTAAACACTTGCACAGTAAGCTAATTGGGAAAGGCACTCAATGCCTTGCCTTATCCTTCTAGGGAAGCACTGGAAGATCTCAAGATCAGCCTTTTCAGACGTTTTCTCAAGAATTAGACTTAGCAACGATTCCAAAGTATGAGATGGAGAGAAGAAGTTCATTATATCTGGAGAGCGGCTGAGCTTAGCACACTGCTAAGATGGAGAAACAGGCCTCTCCAAAGCGACAGGCTTAGGGATCATCACTTTGGATCAGTCGCTCTGCATGGTGATTTCCCTCTCTCCTGACGGGAACTGCACACAGACCTCAGGCCAGCACCTCGATCCGGGAGAGGAAGAACAGGACCCAGACGGCGAACAGGATCAGAGCCATGGCAAGGCAGTAGGTATTTCTATATATCTTACGAAACGTCACATGGTTTTGGCAAGCCCCTGGCCACTTTTTCTCTCACACGCTTAAAAATCGGTTGAT
>VXWH01000166.1 GCA_009836025.1 Synechococcus sp. SB0668_bin_13
CTCAACCAAGGCAAATGGACTGACCCTCAAGGCTCCTTATCCATAACTCGGGTTAGGATGGGTTTCCCGGAGAACTGGCGGACACGGCCTCCATGGTCGCATTCAGCCTGAACGACAGGATTGATGACGGGAAAACTGGGGCCGATGATCATCCTCGCCAATGCAGAGCGCGCCGGTGCCTGGGCTATGTGGGCCAGGACGCCGCCCTGGACAAAACCCTGACTGGGCGAGAGATGCTGCACCTGCATGGCACCCCCTATCACCTGAGCCGGGACAGCACCCAGCACCGGGTTGTGGAACCGGACGCCCCTGCGGTGCTGGAGGCCCCTACGGCTCCGTCACCATGGGCGCCTGCCTGTTGGTGCTGGCTGGCTTGGCGGGACTGCTATTTCTCTCCATCCGTCCCCTCTTGCGCCGGAGGCTGGGTTGATGCGGCAACGACCGTTGGGGCATCTCGTGGCGGTGTGGGGCAATCCCCACCGGCAGAGGCCCGATTTCAGCAACGGCAACCGCGTCTCGCCTTCCATGCTTGAGCCTGTTGCCGCTCCATTGTCCATGACCCTGGATCAACTCCTCACGCTTGCGGTCAGTTTCTTCACGGCGTCAATCGTCCTGGCCCTCTGGCGGGCTTCCACGGCGACCGGTTCCACCAGCCGCTGAACCAACCACCCTTCAGGCTAAGGCCAGCAGTTCATAGGGCTCCCTGGGGCAATCTACGATGGGAGGCGTGAACCGTCTCCCCACGCGTCGTGTATCCATGGAGTTCGTTGACTGGCTCTGGATCCTTCACCCAGCCCTTGCCGTGGTCGTCATCTATCCCCTGATGGGCATGGTGGTGTTTTTGGGACGGCAAACGCGGAGCCGTCGGGTGGATCGCGCCAAATTGCCCCCCACCGCTGGCCGTGACCACCGCGATCTGGGCAAGTGGCTGACCACAGGGATGGTGGCCGTTGTCCTGGTGGCCATTGCGGTGTCCATCGTCACCAGATCCTTCTGGTCCGCCCCCGGCCAGGACCCCCTGCGCGCCGGTTCCCTGCTGCTGGTGCTGGTGGGCACAGTCGTTGCGCTGCTGGTGCTCTGGCGCGTGCAACAGCGCTGGCAGCGGTTTCTCTTTGCCCTGCTCACCTGGGCAGGGGTGCTGGGCCTCGGCGCCCAGCCGGAGGTGTGGCGCGTCAGCGACGATCTCGGCACCTTCGCCTTCTGGACAGCCCACTACTGGACAGGGGTGGGGCTGGTGGCCCTGATGCTGTTCTCCATGGCCATCAGCCCGGACACGCTCCGCCGCCTGGCTTGGCGCCGCGTGCATCTGGCCGTCAGCATGATGGCGGCGGTTCTGTTTTTGATCCAGGGCATCAGCGGGTCCAAGGATCTGCTGGAGATCCCGCTGAGCTGGCAGAAACCAACCATCTGGCAGTGTGATTTCAACGCCCGCCGCTGCCCAGGCGCCGAGCAGGCCATGGTCAAACCCACGGTCGTTCACCCTGTGGGTTGAGACCAACTGCGCAATGGTGACCCCCTGGCACCGCTTTTGTCTTCCCCCCTTGCTTCCCTTGCCCTCAGCCTGCTGCCCACCTTGCTGGTGGTGCTCACCTGCTGCTGGCTCACCCGGCGCCCCGAAGCACAATGCCGGCCATGGCGGCGGCGCCTGGCCATCCTGCTGATCACCAGCCTGGCGGGACGTTACCTCGTCTGGCGGGTGCTGTTCGGTTTGAACCAGCAGTCCCCCATGGCCCTGGGCTTGAGCTGGCTGCTGCTGGCCTGCGAAGGCTGGCTGATCTTCACAGGCCTGTTGCAGATCGGCCTGTCCTTCCCGGGGAGGAGGGATCACACCGCCGCTGCAAAGGCTGGCGAAGCTCTGTTGCAACAGTGCCCCAGCCCTCCCACGGTGGACGTGCTGATTCCCTGCTGCGGCGAACCCCTGGCTTTGCTGGAGCGCACCATCATTGCCTGCTGCCGCCTGGACTACCCCGCCAAGACGGTTTGGCTCCTGGACGACGGCCCCGAATACGAAGGGACAGACCCCCAGGACGACGGTTCTCCGCGGCAGCGCCGCGCCTTGGCCCGGAGCCTGGGGGCCCGCTACCATCGCCGCCAAGGGCGCCAGCACGCCAAAGCCGGCAACCTCAATGCGGTGTTGCCCCACTGCCGTGGTGAGTTGATGGCGGTGTTTGACGCCGACGTGGTGCCCCAGCCCCACTTCCTGCGTCGCACCGTTGGCCTGTTCCTCCGTGAAACCCGGCTGGGCTTTGTGCAAACGCCCCAGAGCTACATGACCCCGGATCCTCTGATGCGCAACCTGGCCATGGAGGACTGGTTGCTGCCGGACGAGGAGAGTTTTTACCGGTGGATCGAGCCGGTGCGGGACAGCGTGGGGGCCGTGGTCTGCGCGGGCACGTCCTTCCTGATGAGGCGACGGGCCCTGGATCAGGTGGGTGGGTTCTCCACGGATAGCCTGTCCGAAGACCTGGCCACCGGCATTCGACTCATTGCCCTGGGCTGGCAAGGTCTCTTCCTGCCCGAGAAGCTCAGCGCCGGTCTTGCCGCGCCTGGTGTGGCGGACTTTGCCCAGCAGCGGTTGCGCTGGTGCCGCGGCACGCTACAAACCCTGCGCAGTCCCCGTGGACCCCTGCGCATTGCCGGCCTCAGTTGGCTTCAGCGGCTGGCGTTTCTGGAAGGGGCGCTGCACTGGTTCAACGCCATCCCCCGCCTCGTCCTGCTGGTGTTGCCCCTGAGCACCGGCCTTCTGGGGATTCTGCCCATCAACCTCAACGGCGCCAGCTTCCTGATGGTGTTTTTGCCCTACTGGCTCAGCCTGCTGATGCTGGTGAGCTGGCTCAACGGTGAATCCCGCTCCGCCCTGCTGCCGGAACTCTACAGTTGGCTGCTCACACCGGTGCTGGCCTGGGCGGTGGTGCAGACCCTGTTGATCCCCCGTTGGCGCCCCGGCTTCCGGGTCACCTCCAAAACACTGCACCGCGCCAGGTCTCGCCTGGCCTGGGGTCTGGTTCTTCCCCTTCTGGCGCTGTTTGTCCTCAACGGCTGGAATCTCCTGGGGCTGCTGTCCGTCCTGCCCCCCAGCCCCGCCATGGCCACCATGCTCGCTCAGCAACAGGCGGAGGGAAATCGGCTTGTGGGGCTGCTCTGGAGCGGGCTGAACCTTCTCGGATTGCTGACGGCCCTGAGGGCCTGCCTGGATCCGCCCCGGCCCCAGTCGCTGCCCACGTTTCGGGTGCGCTGGCCGGCGCGACTCTCCACAGACAACGGCGGCACGGTCCACCGGGTTCACGTGTGTCGCGTCAATGAGCAGGTGGTGGTGGTGGAGCCCAGGGACGCCCTGGCGCCCGGCGGCAGCGGGCGGTTGGCCATCGCGGCTCCCGTGGGGGCTGGTCGGGCCTCACCCACCCTGACGGTGCAGGCTGGACCCACCCCCGGCCATGGTCGCCTGCTCCCCCGGGACCAGCACCAGCACCGGGACTGGCTCCATTGGCTCTATGCCACGCCGGGGCGCTGGCACGATCCCGCCGCACCCGTGGAATGGCAAGCCATGCTGGCTCTTCTGCGAAGGCTGTTCTGGTGGCATGACCATCCAACGGGACTGTTCATCCCTCTGCCCAACCCCGGCCTGGCCCGCCCTCAGACCGTCCCTTAGCCGCCGTCCCCGCAGGGCCATGGCGCACAATCCCCATAGCCACTATTGTGGATGAGGATGCCTGTGTGTGAACCCACCTCCTTACCGCCTTGTGCTTACCCCATGACGGATTGCAGCCATGCCCCCCATTCCCCGCTGGCGTTTCATGACCAATGAAGCCAAAGCCCTCGTGCGCACCGTTGGAGTCTCCGCAATCCTGCTCCTGGTGATCCTGGTGGCGTTCCGCACCCTTGTCAGCCTGTTGTGGCCCGTGGTGCTGGTGGGGTTTCTGCTCTGGCTGCTGTTCAGGCGTTGAGTGGGTGGTTTAGGGTGGAGGCCCCTTGGCCCATGGATCGGTCCCAGGGGGTTCATGCCGGCATAGCTCAGTGGTAGAGCAGCGCTTTTGTAAAGCGAAGGTCGTCGGTTCAAATCCGTCTGCCGGCTTTTCACAACACTGGTGTGGCGTCTGGGGGTGGCATGGCCCAAAATCAATGGCGGTTCTGGATTGACCGGGGGGGCACGTTCACCGACATCGTGGCCAGAGCCCCGGACGGCAGCCTCAAAACCCATAAATTGCTCTCGGATAACCCCCGGCAGTCCCTGGATGCACCGGTGCAGGGCATTCGGGAGGTGCTGAATCTTGCCCCAGGAGACCCCATTCCGTCCCAGGCCATTGCGGAGGTGAGGATGGGCACCACGGTGGCCACCAATGCCCTGCTGGAGCGCAAGGGAGAACCCGTTGCCCTGGTGGTCACCCGTGGGTTTCGCCATGCCCTGGCCATCGGCAACCAGGCCCGGCCCCGCCTGTTTGACCTGGAGATTCGCCGGCCGGAGTTGCTCTACGCCCAGGTGGTGGAGATTGAAGAACGCATCAATGCCCAAGGCCAGGTCGTTCAACCCCTGAACCACAGCCGGACCAGCGCCGCCCTACAGGCGGTCCATGACGCGGGGATTCGCGCCCTGGCCGTTGTGTTGCTCCACGGCTACCGCGCCCCGACCCATGAACAAGCCTGCGGGGCCATTGCCGCAGACATTGGCTTCCGTCACGTCTCCCTCAGCCACCGGGTGAGCCCCTTGATCAAGGTGGTGGAGCGGGGTGAGACCACCGTTGTGGATGCCTATCTCTCCCCGCTCCTGCGTCGTTACGTGGACCACCTGGCGGCGCAACTCGGGGATGTTCCCCTGCTGTTGATGCAGTCCAATGGGGGCCTGACGGCAGCACAACAGTTTCAGGGGAAGGATGCCATCCTGTCCGGTCCCGCCGCAGGTGTGGTGGGCGCCGTGGCGGCGACGAAGGCCGCGGGGTTCGGACCCCCCATGATCAGCTTCGACATGGGCGGCACCTCCACGGACGTGAGCCTCTGCCATGGGGAGTACAGTCGCAGTCTGGAGACCCATGTGGCCGGTATGCGTCTCCAGACGCCCATGCTGAACATCCACACGGTGGCGGCGGGAGGGGGTTCCATCTGTTCCTTTGCCCAGGGCCGTTACCAAGTGGGGCCGGACAGTGCCGGCGCCGATCCCGGCCCAGCCTGCTACGGCCGTGGCGGCCCCCTCACGGTGACGGACTGCAACCTGATCCTGGGCAAGTTGCAACCCCAGCATTGTCCTTCCGTGTTTGGCCCCAACCGCCAGTCTGCCCTGGATCCAGGGGCGGCCCGTCAGAAGCTGACGGCAATGGCGGCAGCCATTGCGCAACATACCGGGCAACCCCAATCCCTGGCGGCAGTGGCGACGGGCTTTATCACCGTTGCCGTGGAGACCATGGCCAAAGCCATGAAGACCGTCTCCCTGGAGCGGGGCTGCCAAGTGAAACACGCCACCCTCTGCGGGTTCGGGGGTGCCGCCGGGCAACATGCCTGTCTGGTGGCGGACGTGTTGGGCATTCGTCGCATCCTGTTCCATCCCATGGCCGGTGTGTTGTCCGCCTATGGGCTGGGCCAGGCCGCCATTCGCGCTCTGCGGCAGCAGTCCCTCAATTGCCCCCTGGGCAATCGGCTGGAAGAGTCGGTGGCCGCCGTTCTGGATCGGCTGGCCCAAGCAGCCCGGCAGGCTGTGGCCAGTCAGGGCATCCAGCCCGGCCGGATCACCATCCAGCGCCGTCTTCACCTGCGCTACGACGGGTCCGATATCGCCCTGGAGGTGCAGGCCGGCAGGCCAGCGGCCATGGCGGAGGAGTTCAGGCGGCGCCACCAGCAACGCTACGGCTTTGTGATGGAGAACAAGCCGTTGATCGTCGCCACGGCAGCGGTGGAAGCCGTTGGCCATGCCCAGCCGCTGACTCAACCCCACCAGGACTGCCGGGCAACCCAGCCTGCCGCCCCCATCAACAGCGTGGTGATGGTTCTCAACGGTCGCCCCCACATGACGCCGGTCTATGACCAGCCTACGCTCCAGGCCGGTGTTGTTCTGTCGGGACCCGCCTTGATCAGTGAGGCTGTGGCGACAACGATTGTGGAGCCAGGCTGGCAAGCCCGATGCGCCGACCAGGGAAATCTGATCCTGGAAAGGATAGGCGCAAAAATAGAGAGCCCTGTTGCTGCTACGGCGGTGGACCCGGTGATGTTGGAAGTGTTCCACAACCGCTATATGTCCATTGCGGAACAGATGGGCGTCACGCTACAAAAAACTGCATCATCCGTGAACATCAAGGAGCGCTGTGATTTTTCCTGTGCCGTCTTTGACGCCCATGGCAATCTGGTGGCCAATGCTCCCCATTTGCCCGTCCACCTGGGTTCCATGTCCGAGAGTGTACGGCAGGTGGTGCGGGACCAGGGAATCCGGATGAAACCCGGTGATGTTTATGTCCTCAATAGCCCCTATCTTGGCGGCACCCATCTACCGGATATCACGGTTATCACCCCTGTATTTAATCCACAGGGACGAAACATTCTGTTTTATGTGGGCAACCGGGGCCACCATGGGGACGTGGGGGGAATCTCCCCCGGCTCCATGCCCCCCAACTCCCGCTCCATTACTGAAGAGGGTGTGATTATTCCCATCAGCAAGGTTGTGACGGCAGGAAACTTTCACGAGCAGGCCATGCGGACCATTCTGAACAGTGGACTCTATCCGGCTCGCAATCCTGATCAAAACATTGCTGATCTGCGGGCACAAGTCGCTGCCAATGCCTGTGGCGTGGCGGAGCTGCAAAAGCTGGTGGATGAATTTCAACTGGCCACCGTTCAAGCCTACATGGGCCATGTGCAAGCCAACGCCGAGGAGTCTGTCCGACAAGTCATTTGTTCTCTGAACAGTGGTCGATTCTCCTATGAACTTGATAACGGCGCCAAGATCCAGGTGATGGTGTCCGTTGACCACCACCAACGCAGCGCTGTTGTGGATTTTACCGGCAGCAGCCCCCAGTTGGATGACAATTTCAATGCCCCGACAGCCATCAGCAGGGCTGTGGTGCTGTATGTGTTTCGCACGCTGGTGAAGGCCAATATCCCACTGAATGAAGGTTGTCTCAAGCCCGTCACCATTGTGGCGCCCCAACCCTCCATGTTGGCCCCCGGGGATCCAGCCGCGGTGGTGGCGGGGAACGTGGAAACCAGCCAAGCCTTGACCGATGCCCTCTATGGCGCCTTGGGGGTGATGGCCGCAGCCCAGGGCACCATGAATAACCTCAGCTTCGGCAACACCGACTACCAGTATTACGAGACCATTGGCGGAGGCTCCGGCGCCGGGCCGGGGTTTTCCGGGGCCGCCGCCGTGCAAACCCACATGACCAACTCCCGTCTCACCGATCCGGAAGTGTTGGAATCCCGTTTCCCCGTGCGGGTAGAGTGTTTTGAGATCCGCGAGGGCTCAGGTGGCGCAGGGCGCTATCGTGGTGGGGATGGGGCCCGCCGCCGCCTGCGCTTTCTTGAGCCCATGGAGGTGATGATCCTGTCTAACCGTCGCCGCATCCCTCCCTACGGCTGTGCCGGCGGCCGCCCCGGCGCCCCCGGTCGCAACTGGCTGGAGCGCTCCAGTGGGGAGACTATTACGCTGGGAAGTTGTGATCGAGTCCAGGTGCAAGCCGGAGACGTGGTGGTCATCGAAACACCGGGTGGGGGTGGGTATGGATTCCCCTGAACTGTGCGCCCGCCATCCCCAGTCCGTGGGTATCGAGAGCTTTAACCCGGCGGGGCGGATGCCCTACGAGCTCACCATTGAGCATCTCTGCAGAGCGATGAACGCATTTGTTGACTTCTGTTGTCTTCAATTGGTTTGGGGCTTACATAACCCGAGTTGTGGATAAGGAGGCCCGAGGGGAATGACATTTCCCTGCTTGGGGCTTGGGGAAGCCTGACGGGAAGAAGGGGGGGCAA
>VXWH01000094.1 GCA_009836025.1 Synechococcus sp. SB0668_bin_13
CTCCTCTCCATGCTCTCCATTCCCACAAAACTCCAACCATCCCCCAGTCCCACCAGCTGGAAGCAACTTCTTCAGAGATGCCCTAGTTCTCTGATTTTCATAAACACAAATAATTGATAAATAATAAAGACAATGATACTGATTAGAATGTAGGGATTTATGGGATGCTCATGCTCAGCCGGCTTGTGGGGATGGGGAACGATGTCCTCATGTGTATGACCAGAGGGATCTATAAGGTGTTCATGCTCGGCAACGGTGTCATGTTCATGCTCAGTAGGCTCATGGGGATGGGGAGTGAGTTCAGAGGGAACGGGTGTATTGTTTGTGTGCTGAGTATGGTTTTCCTCATGGATGGAGATGCCGAGATCCAGGCAAGCCTTGATTAAAGTCGCTACTTCAAAGCGGGTGGCTGGCTGCTCACCTTTGAATGTTCCGTCAGGAAATCCAGCTACACATCCATACCTGTCCACCAGCTCTTTTAAATCCTCAGCGTCCCAGTGCTCAGGGTCCGTAATATCAGCGAGCTGTTCAATGGAAGGAATAAAATTGTCGGTAGAATTGTCCGTGGAAGAACTCTGGGCAACGTGGGCTCCCCGCCCCTTGTCGGTTGTCCGGCTTCCAGTTCCTGAGCCGCTGCATACGGAGGGGCCGTGCCGACAAGCAGAGCCAGCAGAACCACAGCAAGAAGACGCTTCAAACGCCTGCCAAGGCCGGCCGACCTGCCCACGGCAAGGGCCACCGGACCACGACAATCCGAACCTTTGCCCGGGGCAATGCTTGATGCAGCCCCAGCAGGGCCGCCAGATGACCTGGTCCAGCCCGCGCTAAACCGTTAAGAATCCTTGCGGAGGGGGGTATTGTAACAATTCTTACGGCTAATGAGCTGGCGGCCTGCGTTTATCGACAAACCCGGCTGACGTTTTTCCGCCACCTTCCTGCCCGTCCGCTTCCCTGGGGCCATGGAGACTTTCCCGAATCTGCCGGCAGCCGTGATTGAAACGCGCATGGGCAAAGCCCAAGTCCTGGTAAAGGCAGCCTAAAGACCAACCTCCCCGATGTCAACCCATTGCCCCGTCTTCAGCCCGACTCACAACGACCCTGGGCCTCCCGTCCCGGCTTCTCCAGATCCTCCAGCGGTGTGCAACGGGTTTCCGTAGCAAGCTCACCAGGTTGGGGCCGTCCATGAGCTGGACCGCGCCCACCCGCAGCCGCACCTCCTCGCAGGGAACCTGCTGTTGGGCGCAAACCCGTTGCACGACAAGACCCCACGCCCCGTTAGAGGTGCTTCCGGAAAAAGGCTTCCGTGCATAGGAGAACCTCCTGCTGCACCCTGCCGTCCCGGAATCCATGGCCCTCCTCCGGGTAGACGTGTACCTCCACGGTGACGTCCCGCTGGCGCAGTGCGGCGGCCATACGCTCTGCCTGCTCCGGCAGGACCACCTGATCCTTCAGCCCCTGGAACAGCACCACCGGGCCTTGCCCATGGCGGACCCGATGCAATGGCGAACGGTCCCGATAGCGTTGGCCCGCAGCCGGCCATGGCCCAACCAGGCTCTCCGCATAGCCCCTCTCGAAGCGGTGGGTGTCCTGGGTCAGGGCCGCCAGATCCGTGACCCCGTAGCGACAGGCCCCCACGCGAAACAGATTGCTGCTGCAGAGGCAGCCCAGGGCCGTGAAGCCACCGGCACTGCCGCCGCTGACGGCCACCCGTTCCGGGTCCGCCCAACCGGCTGCCGCCACAGCCCTGACCCCCGCTGTGCAATCCTCCACGTCCACCACACCCCAGGCCCCGTCCAGCCGCTGGCGGTAGGCGCGACCGAATCCACTGGAGCCGCCGTAGTTCACGTCCAGCACGGCCCAGCCCCGGCTGATCCAGAATTGGGTCTCCAGGCTGAAGCAGGGGCGCGCCATGGCGGTTGGGCCACCGTGACAGCGCACCAGAAGGGGCGGCAGGCCAGCGGATGCAACAGGGCGGTACAACCAACCGTGGGTGCGGCGCCCGCCGTGGCCCGGGAACCAGAAAGCCTCGGGCGTGCTGATGGGGGCTGTGCCCAGGGGATTGGCGCCGGCGCCGATGCCAGCGCAGGTGTGCCGCCAATGGCCACCCACCAGGTCCACCTCCAGCAATCCGCTCGGCTGCCGTGGTCCTGCGGCAAGGGCAACGGCCCGCCGACCGTCAGCCCGCAGGTTTGAGATCTCGGTAAAGGGCAGCTTCAGCACCCGCCAATGGGGGGTGGGGGTGTGGCTGGAGGACCACTGGAGGCAGCCCAACCCCCAGCAACCATGGCGGCAACAGGCAGCCACCAGCCCCTTCTCCCACACCGCCGTGGTGCTCATCCCCGCCACCCATTGGGGCAGACCGAAATCCGCCGCCATGGGCAACAGGGGCCTCCACGGGGGCTGGGGGCTGTTCAGGTGGTCCGGGGCCAGATGGTGCAGGTTCCAATACCCATTGCGGTCACTGGCCATGACCACCCCCCCGTCGGGCAGCCATTGGGGCTGAAAAACGGATTCCGCTGCGCCGTCATCCCCCGCCAGGCATCGGGGATCCCGCAATCCTCCGTCCTCCCCAAATTGGGCCAGCCAGAGGCGGCTGCGTTGCCATGGCATGGCGGGGAGATCCCATTCCAGCCACAGCAGATGCCGCCCATCGGGCGAGAGGCTGGGGCTGCTGCAAAAGTCCGCCTCGGCCCGCAGGGACCGGCTGGCGCCAGTGTGAAGACAGACCCGGGTGAGCACGTCCCGGCCCTCCTGCTCCCAAATGCCGATCCAGAACCGGCCCTGCTCATGGAGGCAGCCATCCCCCATGGCCACAACGTCGGGTTGGCAAAGCCGGCGCGGCGGGGTGAGGCCATGAAGATTGAGGAGCCAGAGGGCGGGGCCTGTCCGGGTCTGGTTCACGACAACGGCGTGGCGGTGCCCAAAGGCCACGGGCGCTCCACCAAAGCCATGGAGGGATGTGCGCAGGTTCCAGTTCCCCGGGGTCAGTTCCCGCCGTTGGCCATCCGCCTGGGTCATCAAGGTGGTGCGGCCTTGTTCCCAGGGGCGCTGCTCCAACCAGAACAAACGCTGACCCACCAGCCATGGCTCTTTCCAGTTGGGCACAGTTCCAACAACCGCGCTGGCCGGCAGCGGTTGGGCGGGATCCAACACCATTGCAGGGCGCCATGTCTCCTTCATTCTCCTTAAGATTGCAGCTATACGCCCATTGCAAAAGGAGTTTTCCATGGCTGGAGCCAGCTTTGCCAGCCTTGCCCACCGTGCGGCGCGCCGTGAAGCCTCGGTGACGGTTGAGAAGCAGGTGGATGGGCCGGCTCCCCTCACAATCCATCACCTGGGAGACCAGGTGCTGCGGCAACCCGCACGACGGGTGTCCAGGGTGGACCACGGCATCCGGCAACTCTGCCGCGACATGCTGCGCAGCATGTACAGCGCCCAGGGCATTGGTCTGGCGGCAACCCAGGTGGGTGTTCACAAGCAGGTGCTGGTCATTGACCTGGACCCCGAAAGCCCCAGTACGCCGCCTCTGGTGCTCATCAACCCGGAGATTACAGCCTACGGCGCCTCTGTGGACTCGCGGGAGGAGGGCTGCCTCAGCATTCCCGGGGTCTACCTGAACGTGGTGCGGCCTACGGTGGTGGAGGTGAAGTTCATGGATGAGCTGGGACGCAAACAGCGTCGCAAGGCGGATGGCCTCCTGGGTCGTTGTATCCAGCACGAGATGGACCACCTCAACGGGATTTTGTTTGTGGATCGTGTCCAGGATGCGGAGGCCCTGCAACGGGAACTGAATCACCATGGCTTTGTCCCCAGTGCGGTCCATGCCGTTGTCTAGCTTGTGGCCCTTGTTGCAGCTTGTGCCATGCCCATGAAACCGCTTGCGGGGTTGTTGCTGGCCCTGTCCTGCCTGCTGGGTATTGCGGCCACGGGATCGGTATTCGAGTTGGCCTATGGGGATCCCCGGTTGGGGACGGTCCCCACCATGATCATCCTGGCGGTCAGCGCACCGGGGACCGTGCTCACCCTGCTCATGGCCATGGCCTGGAACAGTCGATCCTCCTGAGGACTACACTATCAAGCCTGTTTTGTCTGGACACCTGTTTCTGCATGGCTCAAGTCACTGTTGGCGAAAACGAAAGCATTGAATCCGCCCTGCGCCGGTTCAAGCGCCAAGTGTCGAAGGCGGGAATCTTTGCAGAGTTGAAGCGCCTTCGTCACCATGAAAACCATTTCGAGAAGGCCAAGCGCAAAGCCATGCAGCGTCGCCGGCGTCGTTGAAGTCTTCCTTAAGTTCCCGCCGACCATGGGACCAATCGGTCCATCCTGCAGCATCATGGCCATAGGCTCCCCTCCGATGCCATGAACAACTCTTCGCTGGTCAGCAAGCTGCGCCGTTGGTTTGCAGAAGGCCTTGCCCATTCCTTTGGTGAACCCGAGCAGGAGCACCGCCTTGAGCCGCCTCGGATCGGGGTGCAGCCTTTCCATGACGATCCCCGTCGGTCCCGCGCTTAAAGCACCAGCACCAGTCACGAACCAACCCGGTTAGGACCATGATGGTTTAGGGTGCCGTTCTACCAACAACGGTTTTAATGGCAAAGAAATCGATGATTGCCCGTGACGTGAAGCGTCGCAAGTTGGCGAAGCAGTTTCGCGCCAAGCGCGAGGCCCTGAAGGCTGCCTTTGTTGCGGCAGAGGATCCCATGGAAAAGCTGGAGGTCCATTTCAAGCTGCAGCAGCTTCCCCGCAACAGCGCCCCCAACCGCCAGCGCAACCGTTGCTGGGCCACCGGGAAGCCCCGCGGGGTGGTGCGTGATTTCGGGCTTTGCCGCAATCAATTGCGCCAGAAAGCCCACGCTGGACTCCTGCCAGGGGTCGTCAAATCATCCTGGTGAGAACCGGGATGGCAGGTATGCTTGGATAGCGCAATACCCAAGCGCCGTCGCCGCTGGGCTGGTGGAGACGTAAAACCGCCTGTGGAGTTGCGAGGTTGACGGGTTCGCCCGCATCCGGCCATGAAGCAGGAACCCACCTGAAGAAGGAGGCAGTCTGCCGAATTCGAGAAGGAATCTCCGGCCTTGAGGGCGGGGAGGAGGTCAAAACAAACCACAAACTGAGGAAACAACAAGCGTGCAAGGAGAAATTCGGTCATTTTCCTTCGATGGACGTGAGGTTCAACTGACCATCAATCGGTTTGCCCCGCAGGCGGGTGGATCAGTGATGCTGGAGTGCGGCGGCACAGTGGTTCTTGTGACCGTTACCCGCTCGGCAGCGCGGGAGGGCGTCGATTTTTTGCCCCTCCTCTGTGACTATGAAGAGCGCATGTATGCCGCGGGACGCATCCCCGGAAGCTATCAGCGACGAGAAGGTCGCCCTCCGGAACGGGTGATTCTCACGTGTCGGTTGATGGATCGTCCCCTGAGGCCCCTGTTCCCCAGTTGGCTGCGGGACGACATTCAAGTGGTCGCCACCTGCCAGGCCCTGGATGAGCGGATGCCTCCGGATGTCCTGGCGGTCACCGGCTCATCCATGGCAACCCTTCTGGCGCGTCTCCCGTTCGCCGGGCCGATGGCGGCTGTGCGGGTTGGTCTCCTGGGGGACGACTTTGTCATTAACCCCAGCTTCCGGGAAATTGAGCGCAGTGATTTGGACCTGGTGGTGGCCGGCACCCCCCATGGGGTGGTGATGGTCGAGGCCGGAGCCAAGCAGCTTCCCGAACATGACGTGATTGAGGCCATTGACTTTGGCTACGAGGCGGTGCTTGATCTCATCAAGCATCAGCAGGACATCCTCAAGGAGCTGGACATTGGGCCTGTGCGCGTGGAGCCTGAAACCACCGATGAGGTGGTGTTGACCTATCTTGAGACCCAGTGCTCCGACAGCATTCGCGCCGTGCTGGCGGAATTTGACCTCAGCAAGGCGGATCGGGACAACAAGCTCAGCGTCATCAAGTCCCATGTGGCCAGTGGAATCCTCAACCTGAACGAGGATCATCCCGTGCGCATCGCTGTGGCCAGCAACATCAAGCTTTTCGGCACCAGTTACAAGGCCCTCACCAAAAAGCTGATGCGGGGCCAGATCCTCGCCGAAGGCAAGCGCGTGGATGGCCGGGCGCTGGACGAGGTGCGTCCCATTTCCTCGGCTGTGGGCATTCTGCCCCGCAAGGTGCATGGCTCAGCGGTGTTTCAGCGGGGTCTCACCCAGGTGCTCTCCGCCACCACCCTGGGCACCCCCAGTGATGCTCAGGAGTTGGATGACCTCAATCCGTCCAGCGAGAAAACCTATCTGCACCATTACAACTTTCCTCCCTTCTCCGTAGGCGAGACCCGCCCCCTCCGTTCTCCCGGTCGCCGGGAAATTGGCCATGGCGCTCTCGCTGAGCGGGCGCTGCTGCCCGTGTTGCCCAATAAAGAAGACTTCCCTTATGTCATCAGGGTGGTGTCCGAGGTGCTCAGTTCCAATGGCTCCACCTCCATGGCCTCCGTCTGTGGCAGCACCATGGCCCTGATGGATGCCGGGGTGCCCATCAAGGCCCCTGTGGGTGGGGCAGCCATGGGGCTGATCAAGGAGGGGAGCGACGTGCGCATCCTCACGGATATCCAGGGAATCGAGGATTTTCTGGGGGACATGGACTTCAAGGTGGCGGGCACGGAGAAAGGCATCACGGCCCTGCAAATGGACATGAAGATCACCGGTTTGCCCATGGCCACCATTGGCGATGCCATCCACCAAGCGCAACCTGCCCGGCTGCATATCCTGGCGGAGATGCAAAAAACCATAGACAAACCACGGGAAGACCTGTCGCCCCATGCCCCACGCCTGCTCACTTTCCGCATCAGTCCCGAGTTGATTGGCACGGTGATCGGCCCTGGAGGTCGCACCATCAAGGGCATCACGGAACGCACCAACACCAAAATCGACATTGGCGACGAAGGTCTGGTGACCATCGCCAGCCATGATGGCGCTGCTGCCCGCGAGGCCCGTCGCATTATTGATGGCCTGACCCGCAAAGTTCATGAAGGAGAGATGTTCCGCGGAACCGTCACCCGCGTCATTCCCATTGGTGCCTTTGTGGAAATCCTCCCCGGCAAAGAAGGTATGATCCACATTTCCCAACTCTCGGAGACGCGGGTGGAAAAAGTGGATGATATTGTCAAAGTTGGGGATAACGTCACGGTGCGGGTGCGGGAAATCGATAGCCGTGGCCGCATTAATCTCACCATCCGCGGTGTTGTCCAGGAGACCTGACCAGAATTGCAGTCATGGTCATGGCCAATGTTTGGAGTTATTGTTGGCCACTGTTCAGTATTCAGTGGCCCTAGCTCCGGCTTTTTGACCTTTTGGTCATTTGGATTCCCTCTACTATCCTCGCAGTTGCTTGAGTTCCTTGCCTAAATCAGCCGGCGCCTGAAACAGGAATTACCGGCCCTGTTTGCGACACTCCAACTGGCCATGGTCCCCAAGGGTGAGCAGATCCGTGCAGGCAGTCTGGTAGCTCACCTTGTGGCTTGTTTGATGGGAACAGATGCTGTAGCGGAAGCCCGGATGCTTCATGCCGTGAATCAGCAGCACCAGTTGGCGATGGTTAAACAAGTCCAGATCAGCCGGTTGCTTCTCAAAGCTTTCCATTCAAAGCTTTCCATCTCCTGGTTCTTCCGTCAACCCAGAAAGTCGGCCAACTCCTCCTCGAACACTGCCTCAATCGTGCTGCGGATACTCACACGCAGTCGGTCCTCGGGATCTCCTTGGCGGCGGCCCAACCGCCAGATGGATGTGTCTGCTTGTCCGACTACGCCTTACTTCCAACTTCCACCATCTCCAGGACATAACCTCGGCCCTCTAGTGCAGGGTCCTGGAGAAAGTACAAAAAGTACAAAGGCGTTGGATCTTGGCCAGGCTGGATCGGCGGCCACCCGGACA
>VXWH01000077.1 GCA_009836025.1 Synechococcus sp. SB0668_bin_13
TCTTCCACCTTGAGGGTGGAGATGGGATCCAGGGCGGAGCAGGGTTCATCCATCAGGATCACCTCCGGCTCCACGGCAATGGCGCGGGCAATGCAGAGCCGTTGTTGTTGCCCCCCCGAAAGGGAAAGACCACTTTCCTGGAGTTTGTCCTTGCACTCATCCCACACGGCGGCACGGCGCAGGGAGGTTTCCACCAGCTCGTCCATGTCCCCCTTGAATCCGTTGATCCGCGCCCCAAAGGCAATGTTTTCGTAGATGGTTTTCGGGAAGGGATTGGGCTTCTGAAACACCATGCCGATGCGCCGCCTCACCTCCACCGGATCCACGCGAGAACCGTACAGGTCTTGACCATGAAATAACACCTTGCCCTTCATGCTGAAGGACTCGATCAAGTCGTTCATGCGGTTAAAACACCGCAGCACCGTAGATTTCCCACAGCCAGACGGTCCAATGAAGGCAGTCACCTTGTGCTTGGGAATGTCCAGAAAAACATTCCTGACAGCCGCGAACGCGCCATAGCTGATGGTGACGTTTTCGCAACTGATGATGGCATCGGCAATGGAGGGCGTCATGGTGCAGCGGGGGAGGGCAGGTGAATCAGGAGGCAGAGAAGCGTGCCAGCCAGCGGGCCAACAGGTTGGCCGCCAGAATCATCACCACAAGGATGAACGAGGCCGCCCAGGCCAGTTGCACCTGTGGTGCAAAGGGCATGATGCCGAAGTTGTAGATCTGGACGGACATGGTTGCCGTGGGGGCCAGAAGGCCCAGCCCTGATGACCAGTCAGGCCAGAAGGGGGAAAACAGCGCCGTGAAGATCAGCGGGGCGGTTTCGCCGGCGGCCCGGGCAATGCCCAGCACCACCCCTGTGGCGATGGGGGAGACGGCCGCCGGCAACACCACGCGGGCAATGGTGACAAACCGGGAGGCGCCGATGCCCAGGGATCCCATGCGCAACTCCTGGGGTACCAGCTTGAGCCCCTCATCGGTGGTCTTGACGATGGTGGGCAACATCAACACGGCCAGGGCCAGGGACCCCGCCATGGCCGAGAAGGACTCACCCCAGAGAATGCGGGTGTTCACCACCAGGGCATAGATAAACAGGCCGCAGATGATGGAGGGGACGCCGGCCAGCACATTGACGCCAAAGCGAATGGACTGGGCAAACCAACCCTTTCTGGCCACCTCCGCCAGATAGATGCCGCCCCCCACGCCGATGGGGATGGCCACCATTGCCGCCATACCGGTCACCATGGCGGTGCCAACGATGGCGTTGCCCATGCCCATGGGTTCGGACAACCCCGGCGCCGGCGGCAACTCCGTGAAGATGGCCGGCGTGATGGCCCCACCTCCCTTGTAGAGCACATACAGGATCACCACCACCAGGGGCAGCACCGCCACGAGGGAAAACAGGGCCGCCAGCAGATTCATGGCCCGGTTCCAGACATTGCGCGGGGCATAGGGATTGTAGTTCAACCCCGAGGCAGCCAGTGGATGCCGGGTTGTGGTCATGGCGTCAGTCATATTTCAGGGCAAGCCGTTTGACGATGACCTGGGCACAGATGTTCACCAGGAAGGTGAGGATCATCAGCACCAGGGCGGCGTAGTAGAGGGCAGAAACCTGAATATCGTCAGCCTCGCCGAACTGATTGGCCAGCAGAGAGGCAATGGTGCTGCTGGGGGAAAACCAACTGGCGCTCAGGTTGGTGGAGTTGCCAATGATCATGGTCACCGCCATGGTTTCCCCAAGGGCGCGCCCCAGAGCCAGCATGGCGCCCCCCACGATGCCGGAAATGGAGGCCGGGATCAGTACCTGGAAGATGCTGGTCCAGCGGGTGGCCC
Organism: Synechococcus sp. SB0668_bin_13; assembly: GCA_009836025.1. Classification (GTDB taxonomy): domain Bacteria; phylum Cyanobacteriota; class Cyanobacteriia; order PCC-6307; family Cyanobiaceae; genus Synechococcus_B. Next base: position 1,840 of record VXWH01000077.1, read on the forward strand.
CAACGGCGTAGGCCCCTTGACGCAACTCCGGGGGCACCTGGTTGAGGGAGTCCCGGGAGACCGCGGTGATGATGGGCAGCAGCATCACCACCAGGATCAAGGAGGCCATGGCCAAATTGGGGCCACCGGGTTCAGTGCTGAAAAACGGGAGCCAGCCAAGACGGGCATGGAGCGGTGTGAACACCGCCAGGAAGCCGTTGAGCATGGCCATGGCCCAAAGCCCCAGCACCACGGAGGGGATGGCGGCCAGGAGTTCCACCATGAAGCCAATGGCGGTCCTCAGCTTTTGCGGCAGGAAGTCTTCCGTCAGAAAAATGGCGGTCCCCACCCCCAGGGGCACGGCCAGCAGCAGCGCCAGGGCCGAGGTCATCAGGGTGCCGTAAACAGGCGTCAGCGCTCCGTAATCATTGCGGACGGGATTCCAACTGCTGTTGGCCAGAAAGCCCAGGCCAAAGTGGGGAATGGCTCCCCAGCGCACCCCGAACGTCTCTTCATCGTTCCAGGCCGCGATGCCCTGCCAGATGGAGTCTTGATTCCAGGGCAGGAGGCTGGAGAGGTCCCCTTGGAACACCGCCTGGAAGCCCACCGTGAAGAAGATCCCGAACACCGTCAGGCTCACCACGGAGGCCAGAACGGTCGTCATCCGGATGAAGGCGCGGTCAACCAGCTTCTCTGTCCAGGGGCGCTTCTTGTGGGTGAACATGGGTGCTATAATGAGACGTACCGGAGATCTTGATCCAGACGTCGTGCCTGAGTCAGCAAGGCCGGAGCGCTTGCCCCCGCCTTGCCCTGGTGTGGCTCAGCGCCCCAAGGACTCAACGGCAGCCTTGGACTTGGCCACCACGCTGTCGGGCAGGGGCACGTAGCCGAGGGAATCGCTAATGGACTGGGCCTCGTCCGAGAGCATGTAGTTGAAGGTCTTCTTCAGGGCGTCCAGCTTGGCGCCGTTGCCTGTCCGGTAAGCCAGAACCCAGGTGAGGGACACAATGGGGAAGGAGTTCTCGCCGGCAGGGTTGGCGTCCGTCCCCCGCAACTGATCATCCAGAACGATCTGGGAGAGACCCTCCGCGGCCGTCTCGGCGCTGGGCTGCACGTAGTTTCCGTCCTTGTTCTGGAGGGCAGCCGTCTGCAGGCCGGGGCGCTGCACGTAGCCATAGTTCACGTAGCCGATGGTGCCCACCTTGTTCTGGATCAGGCCAGCCACGCCGGAGTTGCCCTTACCGCCTACGCCAACGGGCCACTCAACGGTTTTGCCGGCGCCCACCTTCTCTTCCCACACCGAGGAAAAGGCAGAGAGGGACTCGGTGAAGCCTGCGGTGGTGCCGGAGCCGTCGGAGCGATGGGCCACGGTGATGCCGCCAGGGGCACAACCCAGGGCGCGCCAGTTGGTGATGGCGCCCATGAAGATGTCCACCACCTGGCTCTGGCTGAGCTTGAGGTCACAACCAGGCTTGTTGTAGGCCACCGCAATGGCGCCGCCGGTCATGGGGATCTGCACCGCGCCACGGCGTACCCTGGCTACTTTTGCATCGTCCATGGCGGAGTCCGAGGCGCCGAAGTCCAGGTCGTTGTTGGTGAACAGCTTGACCCCGGTGCCGGAACCCGTGGCTTGGTAGTTGACCTGGGGACCACCATCCGCGGCCAGGTCCTTGAACCAGCGCTCGTAGATCGGCGCCGGGAACGTGGCGCCAGCGCCGTCAAGGCGGGTCTGCGCCAGAGAAGGCGCAGAGAAAGCAGTGGCAGCAGCAAATAGCCCTGCACCAGCAGCAGTGAGGGTTTTTGCGAGGACGGACATGGAAGAAAATTCAAGGAAGATCTTCATCCGTCACTATAATGCTAGCGCAAATCAGGGTCCCGGCCGGGCGCATTAAGGAATCATGATGAATTCCTTGTGACTTGTTCAAGACCACCGTTCATCAACGGACCAGGGAAACTGACCACTGAGATCACCGTTCCATGGGTGGCCCAGGTACGGTGAATCATCACGTGATCCGGTAGATGGGTCGAGCCGTTGGAATCGATCTCGGGACCACAAACTCTGTTGTGGCCGCCCTGGAGGGGGGACGCCCCCAGGTGATTGCCAATGCCGAGGGCCTGCGCACCACCCCGTCCATGGTGGGGTTCAGTAAGACGGGGGAATTGCTGGTGGGTCTTCAGGCCCGGCGTCAACTGGTGCTGAATCCCGGCAACACGTTCGCCAACCTGAAGCGCTTCATCGGCCGCCACTACGATGAGCTGGACGAGGGCTCCAAGGGTGTTCCCTACACGATCCGCCGCAACGACCAGGGCAAGATCCGCATTGTCTCTCCGGCCACGGAGCGGGAGTATGCCCCGGAAGAGCTGGTGGCCTCCATCCTCCGCAAGCTTGTCGACGATGCCGCCACCCACCTGGGGGAGCCCGTTGAAGCAGGGGTCGTCACCGTGCCTGCCTATTTCAACGACTCCCAACGCCAGGCCACCCGTGATGCCGGTCGTCTGGCGGGCGTGGAGGTGCTGCGCATCCTCAACGAGCCCACCGCCGCGGCTCTGGCCTGTGGCTTTGACCGGAAATCAGCCCGCTGTGTGTTGGTGTTCGACTTGGGGGGCGGTACGTTTGACGTGTCCCTGCTGCGCATTCGCAACGGGATCTTTGACGTGAAGGCTACCAGTGGCGACACCCAACTGGGGGGCAACGACTTCGACCAGCGCATCGTGGACTGGCTGGCGGATCAGTTCCAGGCGGACCATGACCTGAACCTGCGCCGGGATCGCCAAGCCCTGCAACGGCTTCTGGATGCTGCCGAGAAGGCCAAGCAGGAGTTGTCGGGGGTGCGCCTGACCACCATCTCCCTCCCCTTCATTGCCACAGGCGCAGACGGGCCGTTGCACCTTGAGTGCGAGCTATCCCGGCGCACCTTCGAGGACCTCTGCCCGGACCTGGTGGATCGGCTGTTGCGGCCGGTGCGCCGTTGCCTGCGGGATGCACGGATCACAGCCGAGGACATTGACGACGTGATTCTGGTGGGGGGCTCCACCCGGATGCCCATGGTGCAACAACTGGTGCGCACCATCGTGCCCCGGGAGCCCAATCAAAGCCATAACCCCGACGAGGCGGTGGCCTTGGGCGCTGCAATTCAGGCGGGCATTCTGCGGGGGGAGCTGCGGGACTTCCTGCTCAACGACGTCACCCCCCTCTCCGTTGGCCTGGAAACCATGGGTGGCGTGATGAAGCCGCTGATTCCTCGCAACACCCCCATCCCCGTCCGCAAGTCCGACACCTTCAGCACATCGGAAGCCAACCAGTCTTCCGTAGAAATCAACGTGCTGCAGGGGGAGCGGCAGATGGCTTGCGACAACAAGTCCCTGGGACGTTTTCGGCTTTCAGGAATTCCACCGGCTCCACGGGGCGTCCCCCAGGTGCAGGTGGCCTTTGACGTGGACGCCAACGGCATCCTTCAGGTCTCCGCCATGGATCGCTCCACAGGGCGCAAGCAGACCGTCTCCATTCAGAACAGTTCCACCCTGAGCGAACAGGAGATTCAAAGCATCCTTCAGGATGCGGAAAATCGTGCGGCGGACGACCGGCGCCAGCGCGCCGCCGTGGAGCGGCGGAACCAGGCTGAGACGCTGTTGGCCCAGGCGGAGCGGCGCCTGCGGGATGTGGCGCTGGAATTGGGGCCCTATGCCATGGAACGGCAGAAACAGGTGGTGGACGGGGCCAGCCGTGACCTGCAAGACCTGCTCCAGGACCCGGAGGTGCCGCCAAGGGAACTGGACGAGGCGGCCGCCGTCCTCGAAGACGCCCTGCGGGTGTTGAACCGCTGTCTCAGCCGGGAGAGCCGCCGCGAGGAACGGGGGCCTCTGCGGGGGATCCGCCGCACCATTGGCTCCCTGCGGGATGAGTTCTTCGCGGAAGACGAAGAATGGGACGACTGGCCGTCCAGAACGAGAGACGGCCTGGGGTCCGGGGACGACTGGGATGGGTCGGAGCGGTCCCGTCCCGGTGGGTACGCTGCTCCGGCGCCCTACTACCGGCAGGAGCGGCGGGATGCCTTGGCGGCCCATGAACGCCGCCCGGCTGAAGCCATGGAGGACGAGTGGATCCCTGCGGATACGGACCGGGATGCCCCTCCACCCCAAGCCCGTCCTGATCGGCCATCTGCAGAACCACCGCCGCCAAGGCCGCGCCGTCGGTCCTCGTCCCGGTTGGAAGCTGATCCATGGGAGGATCCCTGAGGGAAATGGTTGGTGCCGACCCATTGGGAAACGAGCCTGATTACTGGGCCGTGCTGGGGCTCCAGCCCGGGGCTTCCGCTGCCGAACTCAAGCGCGCCTTTCACCGGCAGGCCAGGCGCTGGCACCCTGACCTGAACCCCGGTGATCCCACCGCAGAGGAGCGTTTCAAGTCCGTCAATGCCGCCTATGCGGTGCTCAGCGACCCTTCCCGTCAGCGGGCCTGGCGGCAAGGGGATGACCGCAACACAAGCGAAGAGGATCTCGGCGGCTTCCCATCCTTTGAAGACTACCTGGCCCACCTGTTCGGGCGGCGCCAGAGCGTGGATCGCTCCAGTGGGCCGCCGTCCGGCAAGGCCGAACCGGCGCAGCAGGAGGCAACCCCATCCCAGCCCTGGCCCTGCTGCGAGACGGCCCTGGCCCTGACCCCTCAACAAGCCTGGACGGGATCCCGGCAAGTGGTGGCGCTGCCCGACGGGACCCAGGTGGAAGTTCATACGCCCCCTGGCGCGGGGGACGGCTGGCGTCTTCGTCTGGCTGGCGTGGCCCCGGCTGGGGCGGACCACCTCTTGCAACTCCAGGTGCGCACTCCGGATGGTCTTCGCCTGGTGGACGGTTTGCATGTGTACTACCGTCTTGACGTATCGCCTGCTGAAGCGGCTCTGGGCGCCCCGGTCACGGTGCCCAGCCTGCACGGCCCTGTGGAACTGGAGATTCCCCCCAGGTGCTCCAGTGGTCAATTGCTGCGACTGCGGCGCTGTGGTTTTTGCACAAACGAAGACCGGGGGGATCAGATTGTGGAATTGCGCATTGTTATCCCCTCACGTCTGCCGGAGGAGGCTGTGGAGTTGTATCAGCAACTCCAGAATCTGGAGTCCTCCTCACCTCCCTTTCGCCCATGCACCGCTTAACAAAGGGTAATACTTCCCCCTCCGGAATCAAGCGGCGGGGCTGGCTTTGACCAGGGCTCTCCTCAGAGGTGAGGAGGCTTGATCATGGACAACGCACCAGGGGGACAGCGCCCTGCCGATCCCTGCCGGGCTGGTTACCGTCTTTGCGTGGGGCGCACAAGTGGATGCAAGTGGATGAGAGCAGCGTTGGGAAGACGGCGGCAATGGCCGAGGCAAGCAAAGCGGCAACCCCAGGTTCCCCCACCTCAAGCCCGCGAAAGCGGGAATCCATGGTGCCAACATCTAGTGACAAGTTGTCAGTAAACAATCACGTTGCCGCTACATTTTCTCGAACTTGGATTTTCAGATCACCCTTCCTGTGTCTTTCGTGGTGGTGGCACCTAAGACACTGTGCTTCCCGGCCTGAACCTTCTCTCGGGGGTGAGCGCTCAGCCTCATGCCGACCCGCTTCTTCCCCCGACGGTTTCCCCCCTGCGCCTGCCCGTCGTCTGGGGCGCGGCCTGCTGCCGGCCCTGCTCTGTCTGCCCGTTCATCTTCGGGCTGGTGACCGAAGCCGCTGCGCAGGCTGTGCCGCCGCTCAATGATGCTTTGGTTAGGGGCTTACATACGTAAGTACCCAAAGGCAAGAAAGCAGATCCGCACCTGCCGATATTGATTTCGGCTATTCCGCTATTGGCCGCGTGACTTATGGCATAATTAGTTTTTGATGTTAGGATTGATTAAAGTAAATTATAATTTCTTTCTCTTTCCTAAAAAGAGAATCTTCAGTAAAATCAACCCATTTAGATTTTTATTGTCATTTTCATCTTTTACCCAAATATGCTCCTTGTCTGTTAGTGTTGTGCATTCTATCGG
>VXWH01000108.1 GCA_009836025.1 Synechococcus sp. SB0668_bin_13
ATTTCTGTTCAAGTTCATGAAGAGTGGCAAATTTTCCTTTATTGAGTTGTCGATAGGAACGGATCACGATATACCAGGATCCGGATACGGCCATGCCAATGATCCCGGAAAACAGCAACAGCACGGATGCAGGTATCTCCCCTGAGCCAAACCGCAACAGGGCGGCAAGGAACACAAGAAAGGCTGATAACAAGCTGACGTGAAGGCGGTTGGCCCCTTCCCGTCTTTGGCTTACCCGGTCGGCAAGCTCGGCGTGAAGCTTGTAGATCTCCAGAAGCTGGTCTTTGCTGGGATTCGTCATGGGACCACCTCTTTGATTGCGCTGATGATACTTTGGGTGTTCCATCCCACTAGTCTATCTGCCGCATCCCTAACCTTTTGGGAAATCCTCTGATTACCCCAGGGACGCACTGCAATGACTGGCTTAGGTTTGCTAAATCCTCCCTTGGCCAGATCAATTTCTTTATTGATCCACTTGCTATATGTAGCATAAACTCCCGCCAAGACAATCACGGCACTGCAAGGAGACATTTGCTCTTTGATGTCTTGCTGGAGTTGAGTATCGTTTCCTGCGTTATGAATTGGATTGTCCTGGGGAACAGAATAGTCCTTAAAGGTAAAGCTATAGCTTTGTCTTAATAAATTGATCAAGTTATTGTAACTACTTCCATAAGCCCAAGAATGGCTGATGAAGAGGTGGTGGGTCCTGGTCATGAACTTGAAGGATGTTGAGGAGGATGGAGAAAGATGCTGAAGATGCTGATCGGTCGCCCGAACGTTCCCAATGAGCCAACCCATGGGAACGGGTGATTTTCTGCAAGCTGCCGCCATTCTATCCTACATCCACCTTCTCGTCAAGACAGACCACCATGGCCCCCGCGTCGGATTCCGTCTCGTCACCAGCCCCTTGGCGTGGCAGCCTGTTTGCCGAGGATTTTCTCAGCGGGCCGTTGGCGGATTCCCAGGCCTGGAAAGCGCTAGGGGAGGAAGAATTGGCGGCGGTTGAGGTGGGGCTACGGGAGATTCTGGAGCGTTTCCCCCAGCAGCACCAGCCCAATGAAGCCACCACCGAGGACGAATTGATTTGGCCCGTGCTCAACTGCCTGGGTTGGCGGGATGTCTTGCGGCAACAACGGCTCAGCAGCAGGGGGCGGGAGGACGTGCCCGATGGGGTGTTGTTTGCCAATGACGGGGCCAAGGCCAAGGCGCTGGAGCAGGACGAGGAGTGGCGACGCTACGGCCATGGGGTGGCGCTGGTGGAGGCCAAGCGTTGGGGGGTGGGGTTGGATCGCAGCAGCCCTCAGCAGCGGGCGCCGGCCGGCCAGGTGTTGCGCTATTTGCGCCGGGCCGACGACCTGACCCATGGCGCCCTGCGGTGGGGCATCCTCAGCAACGGCCGGTGTTGGCGCCTCTACTACGCCGGCGCTCGCTCCGTGGCGGAAGAGTTTTTTGAAATCGATCTACCGGAAGTCTTGCGCCGTCAGGACCGCCATGGGCTCAAGTTGTTTGTGCTGCTGTTGCGTCCCCAGGCGTTTGCGCCGGACGGGAACAGCCAGAGCCTGCATCAGTTCATTCTAAGCGAGGGTCGCCGTTACGAGGAGCGGGTTGCCGCCAACCTCTCGGATATGGTGTTTCACCAAGTGTTTCCCAGGCTGGCCAAGGCGTTGGCTGCTGCCGCCGAAGACGCTGGCCGGCCCTTGACCGCGCCCTCCTCCCTGGCCCAGGTGCGCGAGGCTGCTCTCACCCTGCTTTACCGCTTTCTCTTTATCCTCTATGCGGAGGATCGCGGCTTGTTGCCGGTGCAGAATCCTGGCTACAATAACTATAGTCTACGACAGCGGCGCGATGACGTGAAACGCCGGAAAGATGGCAAGGATGTTTTCTCCACCCGGTTTTGCCGTTACTGGTCCGATTTGCAGGGTCTTTGCCAGGCCATTGACAAGGGGGATCCCTCCATTGACCTGCCCCCCTATAACGGCGGCCTGTTCAACGCTACCCAAGCACCCCTGCTGGCGCAGCCGGCTGTGCGCCTCAACGACCAGGTGATGGCGGACCTGCTGGCGGCCCTCTCCTTTGACAGCAAGACAGGAAATTATATCAATTATCGGGATTTGAGCGTTGAGCAGCTTGGCTCCATCTATGAACGGCTATTGGACCATGAACTGGCGCATCGGGACGGAGCCGTCACGGTGCAACCCAACTTGTTTGCCCGCAAGAAATCGGGCAGTTACTACACACCGGATGCCCTGGTGCGGCTCATCATCAAGGAAACCTTGACGCCCCTGGTGGAGAGCCGCAGCGCGGAGGACATCCTGGCGCTCAAAATCTGCGATCCGGCCATGGGCTCCGGCCATTTTCTGGTGAGCCTGGTGGATTATCTCAGTGATCGGGTGATCGAAGCCATGGCCGCCGCCCCGGAGGAGGAGGAAACAGAATCCCATGGCGCCGCCGGGCTGAACGGGACGCCGGTGGCGGAGCGCATCGAGGCCATCCGCGCCACCATCCGGGAGAATGCCCGCCGCGGTGGCTGGCAACTGGAGGAAAGCCAACTGGACGACCGCCACATTGTGCGGCGTCTGGTGTTGAAACGTTGTGTCTACGGCGTGGACAAGAACCCCATGGCGGTGGAACTGGCCAAGGTGTCCCTCTGGCTCCACACCTTTACCGCCGGGGCGCCGCTCAGCTTTCTGGACCACCACTTGCGCTGTGGCGATAGCCTCTTCGGCTGCCGGGTGGGGGAGGCCATTGAGCAAGGCATGGATGCTGGTGGGTTGTTCCTGGAGCGCCCCCTGCGGGAAGCCACCCAGGCAGCCCATGCCATGCACGCCATCGAGGAGTTGACGGATGCCGAGATTGAAGAAACGGAAGCCTCGGCAAAGCTTTTTGCAGAACTGCAAGAAGCCACCGGACCCCTGACAACGTTTCTTTCCCTTGTCCATGCCCTGCAATGGCTGGATCTTGCCAAGAAAGATAATAAGAAAGCTCGCAGTAATTTCCTTGTTGGACTTTATGGCAACCCTGTTGCCGTTGCAGAAGGTAAAGAGTCGGTAGAGAAAAAGAATGATCAGCATGGACACTTTGCCCTGTTGCTGGAGCAGGCGCGGGCTTTACTGTCTGAGGAGCGGTTCTTCCACTGGCAGGTGGCGTTTCCGGGTCTGTGGCATGACTGGACAGGGGAGAACAGCGGCGGCTTTGATGCCGTCATTGGCAATCCCCCCTGGGAGCGGGTGAAACTGCAACAGGTGGAATGGTTCGGGGCGCGGCGGCCCGAGATCGCCAAGGCCCAGCGGGCTGCGGATCGCAAACGCATGATCCAGACATTGAAGAACGCCGGTGATCCCCTGGCCGGCGCCTTTACCCAGGCTGAGCAGCAGGCCAATGCCACCGCCCGCATGGCCCGTTCCTGTGGGGATTACCCCCTTCTCTCCGGGGGTGACGTGAACTTCTATTCCCTCTTCGTGGAACGGGCCCATGCCCTGGTGAAACCCCAAGGCATGGTGGGGCTGCTGACGCCCTCCGGCATTGCCTCGGACAAGACCGCAGCCGGATTTTTCAGAGGCGTAGCCACGGAAGGGCGATTGCGCGCCCTCTACGACTTTGAGAATCGACGCACCCGCTACAACGCCCCGCCTTTCTTCCCTGACGTTGACAGTCGTTTCAAATTCTGTGTCTTCGTGGCCAGCGCCTCAGCCTCTTCTCCCCCTGCCCGTTGCGCTTTTTTCCTCCACAGCACGGCAGAACTTGCCGATTCCCGGCGCTGCTTTACCCTCACCGCCGAAGACTTTGCCCGCGTGAATCCCAACACCGGCACCGCCCCCATCTTCCGCAGCCGCCGGGACGCGGAACTCGCCATGGGCATCTATCAACGTCTTCCCGTCCTGGTGGATCGTTCCACAGGAGAAGAGAAGAAGGCCTGGCCGGTGAAATATGTTCGCATGTTTGATATGACCAACGACTCCCACCTGTTCCGCACCAAAGAGGAGTTGGAGGAGCGAGAAGGCGCCTTTCCCGTTGGCGGGAACCGTTGGGATAGTCCCTCGGGTGTTTGGGTGCCGTTGTATGAGGGGAAGATGGTGCAGGCGTTTGACCATCGGGCGGCCAGTGTGGTGGTCAATCCCGAAAACCAGCACCGCCCGGCCCAGCCTGTACCCACCACTGTGCAGCAACACCAGAATCCGGGCTGGTTGCCTGATCCGCAGTTCTGGGTATTGAAAAACAAAACGTCCTTTCCAGAAGCAACGTGTCTGCTGACCTTCAAGGATGTAACCGCGCCGACCAACGTGCGGTCGATGATTGCGGCATTGATCCCTGGGTTTGGTGCAGGGAATACGCTGCCAGTGGTCTCGACAAGTATGTGGGATGAGCAGACCGCCGTGGGAGTAGAAGCCCTGCTTGCCAATCTCAACGCCATTCCGTTTGACTATGTCGCACGCCAGAAGATACAAGGCCAGCATCTCAACTGGTTTATCCTAGAACAACTCCCCGTGATCCCTCCAGACCACTACACCACTACCCGCTTCGGCCCCAAAACCGCCGCCGAGATTGTGCAAGCCGCCGTTCTGGAGCTCACCTACACCGCCCATGATATGGCCCCCTTCGCTCGTGATATGGGCCATGTGGATGCGGCAGGCGAAGTTCTGCCACCCTTCCCCTGGGACGAGGCCCACCGTCTGCACCTGCGCGCCAAGCTGGATGCTCTTTACTTCCATCTCTACGGCATCACCAACTGGGATGATGTGCGCTACATTTACTCCACCTTTCCCATTGTGGAGCGGCAAGAGCAGGATGCCTATGGGTGTTATCGTTCCCTTGAGCTTTGCTTGGCCTATATGAATGCGTTGGCGGCTGGGCAGCCGGATGTGGTGGTTGAGGGGTGAGGGGGGTTGGGTTTGGAAGGCGTTTGTCTCCTGAAGGTAAGTGAGTTGCAAAGCTGGCTCAAGCCGGTGTTTGTGGGGGATCAGGTCTTTGTCTGCTGCTGGTGGCTTGACGGTGGCCAAAGTGTGTCAGTTTGATTAGTGGCACAGATGCGATTGACGCATCAGGGCCAGTCGGGCTTAAGGTGCCGTAAGCCCTTTAACAAGCATCTCACAACCCTTAACATAATCCACGAAATCTTTGGCTTGCCAATTCAGATTATCTAGCACAAAGCTCATTATTCTATTCTTTGGATCTTTTTGTCGGCTAACAATTATTTGTAGACATCTAAGTAAAATTTCAGGTTGAAGATCCCAAAGATCACATAAGAACTTATCAGATGTAACCGCCTCAATGCCCAAGGAATTAAGCGCTTGAGCAGGAAAATCGCTGATGTTATCTGTGACAATGAGCTCCGCTTTGGCAGCCATGGCAGTGGCCACCACGTGACGATCATCTGGATGACAGGCCACTGCTTCGGTGATTCCCGCTGCTGGCGTCACTGATGCCGAAGGGAAGGCGGCATTCATTTTGAAGCGGAGCCGGTTGGCATGGTCACTGGTGATCCTACGATCCTTCACAACGTTTCGCAGCATATCTTCCAAAATCTTGGGAGACCAATGCACCCGATAAAGACCAGCACTGGATGCTTCCAGAAGAAGATCCCGCAGCACATAGGGGTAGAGCACACAGCTATCCAGAACCACAGGAAAAACAGCAGGTTCTAACCAGAGACTCACAAGCTCTCCCCCTGAAGCTCCTGACCCAGGGCACTCAGATCATCAAGTATAGCAGAGCGTTGTTCAAATTGCCGCTGCCGTAGGCTGAGGACCTTATCAAGCCGCAGCCGCCGGTGTCTGCCTACCATTTCGTAAGGTATCTCGTTAGCTGCTAAAAGCTGGTTGAGGTGAGCACGGGAGACATTGAGAACCTGGGCAGCTTGCTGCGTAGTCAGCAGGGCGTCACTGGGAAACACGGTGAACGCCATCCCGCGTTTCAGGTGATCCAGAAGGACACACATCAACTCATAGAGCGCAACAGGGACCGTGTGCTCATCACCTTGGGGGCCTACAAGCTTAGCGCCTTGAAGCAGTGCGGTCGCTTTCTCAAGCTCCTTCAACTGCTCCGGTGCTACAGCCTCTTCCAAAAGGCTGCGGATTGGCATTGCGGGCATTGGCATCATTAAAGCGTCGAGCGTGTTCAAATTGAAACGAATCTTGATCTTATTGAACGACCAAGATTTCAGTCCCTGCGTCAGGAGGGGTTTCAAGAGCAGTCAGCGTTGGTTCAGAGGCGTCAAGTGTGCTCATAGATTTTGCATACTAAACACACATTATGGGCAATGTGTGGTCTTTTCTGTGCCAGAAAACAAACTGCCACACTCAACTACCTTCAAGCTACCAACTACTGATAGATAGAGCTTTTTGTGGAGCCCTTGGATTGGTTGTGATTGAGAACGCCATAATGCCCCATTTGCCCGTGATGCGGCAACACCCTGCCACGGCTTTCTGTTGAGGGCGCAGCCTGGGTGCAGCGGCCTGGTCGTCAACATTTCAGAGCATGGGCGCCATGGTCGCTTGGGCTTGCAGCGCCGGTGGGTTTCCTTCACCGAGGCTGCATCCGAGGCTGCATCCATCTCTGGCCTGCTGGACGCACGGGAGTCCTGATGGGATGGGTGAGGAGCACCCCAAAGCTGCCGTGACCATGACCCATCTGTGGCCCGCCTCGCTTGGCCCACCATGGTGAACTGGTTTCACGTGTTGCTGCTGTCAGGGCTGGCAACGCCGTCAGCCGTCGTTGATGGGAGCCGGGTCTGGGCAGCCGGAATGCTCTTGAGGGCTGTTATGGCACACTGGACGTCAGATCAACCATGCCTGGTGGCTTGAACCATGCTCCTCCGCTTCCGCGTGGAGAACCACCGCTCCATCCGCGACGCTCAAGAGTTGCTCCTGACCGCCTCCGAGCGGATCACGCCGGAAGACAGGAGGGGAACGGTCTTCCCGGTACCAGGGACTCAGGAAGCTGCCCTGCCTACTGTGGCATTCTATGGAAGCAATGCCTCCGGGAAGTCCAATTTCCTTGAAGCCCTGGGTTTGATGAGGGCCTTGATTGTCAGTTCCCACGCAGAGATGAGGCCAGTGAGCCCCATCCCGCAACAATCCTTTCTGCTGGACTACGACAGCCCAACAAAGCCGACTCTGCTTGAATGCACGTTCACCCTGAGTCGTGCAGAACAATTGAGTAGCAATGAACAAACCGTAGAAGAAATCCAGCCTGTATATACATATGGATTCAAGTATACAGGAAAAGAAATCTGCGAAGAGTGGCTTTATCAAGAAGTAGTCGAAGAAGAGCAAGACAATCAATTACTCTTTAGGCGCACTACTCTTGAACAGGAAATTGCTCTAGATTTGAGTGGTCAACTATCTGGAGAAAATGAAAGTATTAGAAGATTAACTCGCCCCAACAGTCTATTCTTATCAGTAGCAGCGCAGAATAATCATCCCCAACTTCTCGAAATTTATAAGTATTTCTTTGGAATGATATTTATTAAACAACTAGAATATGTTGCAGAATCCTCAATTGCGGATCGTGTAGATGAGTGTAGAGACAAAGAAAAACTCAAAGATATACTTAAGCAAGCTGACATTGGAATTACTGATATTGCTGTCAGAGAGATTGAGTTATCAGAGGATCAAGTTGAAATAGTGCGTAAAATGTCCAAGATACTATCAAAGCGCGGTAAATTTGAGAATGAAGCAGTTTCTCCAAGCCCTATGCACATGAAAAAGCTTGACTTCAAGCACTCCACCGCTGATGGCGAGCCCAGAACTCTAGGTTATGACTTGGAA
>VXWH01000052.1 GCA_009836025.1 Synechococcus sp. SB0668_bin_13
CTGGGGACCTTGGGTCAGCAGATGGGGATGGCTTCCTGACGGGGGGAACTGTTATTGAATCGCTCATGCTCCTTGTCGAGTTAAACCCATGCCGACGGAACGCCTCAGGAAAACAAGCAGTGACCGCGCTTATTCTTGGCGCAGATGCCCTCTGTCCTGCCCCATAGCCTGGACTGCTTACTTGTGTGAGGCTCTGATATGCCAATTCTTTGAGCAACCTCCCTGGTGGAAATTTCAAGGGCCTTGCCACATCTACTACAAAAGTCATGAGTCATGAGACCCTCCTGTGGTCAGTTTAGCCTCCAAAGAGTCACAATACATCAGGAATCTTTCCAGGAGTGCTGACGACAACGGTTCCGCTGGCGGTGCTGTGCCAGACGTGCCCGTGAGAGGCGCCACCGTCTGGCCCGCTCGCATGCATCCGGCAGGAGGGACAGACCGTCGGTATCCGCCAGGTTGATGGATGGAATGGCCATGGTGGGGGCAGCGGCGTCCACTTTGGGTTCATAGCTGAGGGCCAGCAGGACCGATCCGCCATGGCCGCCAGGATGACCGCATGGAGCCGCTTTTTCGTGGTGCCCCAATGTGATTGGCCAGATGGCAATGACCAGTTGACTGCATCCATCAGCCACTCCACAATCGATTAAACGAAGCAAAACCACCAGAGGACCCGCCCCCTGCCGGACCGGAACACCCCAGTAACGATGATCCCCTGCTCACCCATGGAGTTGTTGCCACCACATGCCGGCCAACTGCCAGCTTGACCAGAGGAAGATCAGGAGGTAGAGCCAGTTGAGCCAAGCGGGGCGTTTCACGGTCGGTGGGGGTATTCCGATCCATAGCCTGCCATGGCGCTGAGGGCCGCGACAGGTTCGTTTGCCTTGATACGCTCCATGAACTACCTCTGCACAACGCGTGGACATTCAGTTGAGCCGGACTCGCCATGTGCGACGGGCCTATGGCATTGATGAGATTGCCCTTGCTCCAGGCGGCGCCACAGTGGATCCCTCCCTGGTGCAGAGCCACTGGACTCTGGGGGGCATTGAGCGCTCAATGCCCATCATTGCCAGCGCCATGGACAGCGTGGTGAACGTGTCCATGGCGGTGCAGTTATCCCAACTGGGCGCTCTGGGGGTCCTGAATCTGGAGGGTCTGCAAGCCCGCTACGATGATCCGGCCGGCGCCCTTGAGCGGATCGCCGCGGTGGAGGGCGATGGGTTTGTGGGCTTGATGCAGGAGTTGTACAGCGCTCCGATCCGGGAGGATCTCATTCTGGAGCGGGTGCGGGACATCAAGACGGCAGGGGGCATCGCCGCGGTGAGCGCCACCCCGGCGGGGGCCATGGCCTTTGGCCATGCCGTGGCCAAGGCGGGAGCGGACGTGTTCTTTGTGCAAGCAACGGTGGTCTCCACCCGTCACCAGAGCCCCCCCGGCCAGAAAACGCTGGACCTCAAGGCATTTTGTCAAGAGATGCCCGTGCCGGTGGTGCTGGGCAACTGCGTCACCTACGGGGTGTGCATGGAGCTCATTCAGGCCGGCGCCGCGGGGGTGATGGTGGGCATCGGTCCTGGCGCGGCCTGCACCTCCCGGGGTGTGCTGGGGGTGGGCGTTCCCCAGGCCACAGCCATCGCCGACTGCGCCGCCGCACGGGATGATGTGGAACGCAGTGGCGGCCCCCATGTGCCCGTCATTGCCGATGGGGGCATCGTCACCGGTGGGGACATCTGCAAGTGCATCGCCTGTGGGGCAGACGGGGTGATGATTGGCTCCCCCATTGCCCGTGCGGCGGAAGCGCCGGGGGGCGGTTTCCATTGGGGCATGGCCACCCCGTCACCGGTGTTGCCCCGGGGCACCCGGATCCGGGTGGGCACCACGGGCAGCCTTGGGCAGATTCTCCGTGGTCCTGCCCAGTTGGACGACGGCACCCACAACCTGATGGGCGCCCTGCACACCTCCATGGGCACCCTGGGGGCGCGCACCATCAAGGAGATGCACCAAGTGGAGATCGTGGTGGCCCCATCCCTGCTGAGCGAGGGGAAGGTGTACCAGAAAGCCCAGCAGCTTGGCATGGGCCGATGAAGGGGCCGGTGTTCTGCTACACTTGATGCTCCAGGATACTCAGTGACATGTCGAACGCCGCCCCAGTGACCGATGCCTCCTTTGAGGCAGACGTGCTCAAAAGCGACGTTCCCGTGCTGGTGGACTTCTGGGCGCCCTGGTGTGGACCATGCCGCATGGTGGCGCCCATCATTGACGAGATTGCCGCTGAACTGGACGGGAAGATCAAGGTGGTGAAGCTCAATACGGACGAGAATCCCAACGTGGCCAGTCAGTTCGGGATTCGCAGCATCCCCACCCTGATGGTGTTCAAGGATGGTCAGCGGGTGGATACGGTGGTGGGGGCTGTCCCCAAGACCACGCTATCCAACACCATTGACAAGCACCTCAACTGATTCCTGCGCCCCCCTGACAGCCGGTCCGTCCCCATTGCGTCAGCGCATCCTGGAGTTGGCGGACCAGTTGGCGGTCCATGGCCATGGGGAGTTGGTGGAAGGGATGGTGGGCCACCTGGTGGCCATCAGCCACGTCACCCAGGAGCAGAGCGACTGGGCGCTTCTCCATGGTGCCCTGGCTGATGTGAGGGATGGGTTAAGAGTCTTCTCTCCCCACCGCTACCGCCGCAAGGTGGGGGTGGTGGGTTCTGCCCGGGTGCCGGAAGACAGTGCCGTGTATCAGCAGGCTGTAGACCTGTCCCGGCAGTTGGCGGCATCAGGCTTCGAGGTGATTACCGGGGCAGGGGAAGGGGTGATGGAAGCAGCCAACCGTGGTGCTGGACGAGACAACAGCTACGGCCTCAACATTCAATTGCCCTTTGAATTCACTCCCAACCGCTACATCGACCCCAGGAACAAGCTTGTGTTCTTTCGTTACTTCTTCACCCGGAAGCACTTCCTGGTGCGGGAGAGCGACGCCCTGGTGGCCATGCCGGGAGGCGTGGGCACGTTGGATGAACTGTTCGAGGTCCTCACCCTGATTCAGACCGCCAAGACCGCGCCCATCCCCGTGGTATTGCTGGCTCCTGACGGCGACGACTACTGGCAACGCTGGAAGCGCTACATGGTCAAGTCCGTGGAGGAGCGGGGCATGGTATCCCCCGCTGATGCGCAGATCTACGACCAAGCAAGTTCCGTGGAGGACGCCGTGGGCGTCATTCGCCGCTTCTACCGGATCTTCCATCGCTGCCGCTTCCTGGATGGGGAGCGCTTGCAGTTGCTTCTCCATGGAGCGCCCACTGCCGAGCAGTTGAAGGCCATGAACCACATGTTCCCCGACCTGCTCCACGGGGGAACCATTGAACCCTTCACCCACAGGAGCGAGCAAGGCGTGGTCCCAGGACTGCAGTTTCACTTTGATCACCGCTGCATGGGGCGCCTCTATGGACTGATTCGCCACCTCAATGACCTGCCCCTGACAGGGGACCCGCGCCTGGAGCATCCCGAACAGCGCCAATGACCACCACCACTCCCCGGCTGGGAATCATCGACTACGGCATGGGGAACCTCCACTCCGTCACCAAATCCCTGCAACGGCTGGGGGGCCACTGCCAGCGCCTCTGCAGCGGGGCTGATCTGCGCCGTTGGGAGGATGCCGGTGGCAGGGCGCTGGTGTTGCCCGGTGTGGGCGCCTTTGATCCCGCCATGACCCAACTGGCGGAGCGTGACCTGATTGAACCCATTGGCCACTGGGTCCACCAGGACCGCCCCCTGCTGGGCATCTGCCTGGGGTTGCAGTTGCTGTTCAGCGGCAGCGCCGAGGGCCGGTTGGCGGGGCTGAACCTGGTGCCGGGCATGGTGGAGCCCCTCAAGCCCACGGCTGATGAACCCGTTCCCCACATGGGCTGGCAGCCACTCATCTCTGCCGACACCTCCCCCTTGTTCCCTTCACAGGAGGAGCAATGGGTGTATTTCGTGCATTCCTACGGTGCCGTGCCTGAGGATGCCAACCTGGTGGCGGCCCACGTGATGGTGGCCCGGCAACCGGTCACCGCGGCCATTGCCCATGGCGCGCTGGTGGCCACCCAGTTCCACCCGGAGAAGTCTGGCCCCTGTGGTCAGCGGATCCTGGCCCGCTGGCTGAAGCACCTGCCTGGTTGAGGGTCGTCATGCCGCGGGGTGGCCATGGAGATCTTCGTCTCAGTGACGGGCGACGTCTACGGAGTCCACCGGGCGCCGTGACCCGCCCCACACCGGCGCGGGTGCGGCAGTCGGTGTTTAATCTCCTGCAGGAACAGGTGGCAGGGACCCGCTGGCTGGACCTGTTCAGCGGCAGTGGCGTCATGGCCTGTGAGGCCCTCCTCCATGGCGCTGCCCATGTCACGGCCGTGGAGCGTCATGGCCGCGCCGCCGCTGTGACCCGCCACAACCTGGAACTGGTCTGCCATCCGCCCCAGACCTTCACCCTTCACCGGCGGGAGGTGTTGGCCTGGCTCCGCGCCTGGAAACACTCGGCCGAGCCACGACAGCCCTTTGCCTTGATCTATGCCGACCCCCCCTATAACGGGGGACTCCATGGGCCCATGGCCACGGCCATACCCGCTGCGGGTGTGTTGGCGCCAACAGGCCTGCTGCTGCTGGAATGCACGAGTCGTCAGCCTCCCGCAACCCTGCCCGGCTGGCGACTGGGCAGCCGCCACCGCTATGGAGGCACCACAGTGCTGGTGCTCCAACAGGCTGTAGACAACGCTTAGCCCCCGAACATTCCCCCTTGGCGGCGGTACTGGTTGTAGGCGCTCACGAAGAGGCCGAGGATGGTGATGGGCACCAAGCCCAGAACAATGCCACAGAGCAGGGGTTCAACCATGGGAGGCGGTAGGATGGGGAGAGTATAGGCAAACGGCATGGTAAGCTTTGGCGCGATTACGATATGCTGCTAACTGCCTCCTTATGCCTTTTCACCATGCTGCTCCACTTACACCTATGCAACAATTCGTTGCAATCCCCTCCTGGCCTGAGCATCGACAGCTAAGGCGTTGGCTTGGCAGTGCTCTTCTTGCTTTACCCCTCGTGCTGCTGGCTGCCTGTGGTGGTGGAGGCGGTAGTGGCGGAGGAGGTGGAGGTGGTGATTCCGCTGCACCGGCCCCAGAACCTCCACAGCCGCACTCACAAGATCAACCCTCACAAGATCAACACTCGCAAGATCAACCCTCAGAAGATCAACCCTCAGAAGGTCAGCACTCACAAGGTCAACCCTCACAGACTTCTATTCCCCCAGCGATTACAGACTCAGGGGGGATTCCACATGGCGTTCCCGCCCATATCGAGACCATGCGGGCCGCCATTGAGAAGGGCTCCACGCTTGGGGAGGGTTACCCAACGGGGATTACGATATCGAGAACACAGCCCGTCACCCCGCCGGCGGGAACGGGAATCAACATCCAGTCGCAAGATAGCGCCGCTCGTTGGATGAATACGGGGGAGTCGGTCGCAGTTCCAAGCTGGAGCGCGTACTATCACGGGATCAAGCTGAGAGATTACAACAGTAAAATTGTTTCCCAAACGATCAATGTCTGGACGGATATTGGCGGACCAACTCCCAAGCCCTTCACCGAGGTCTACCCGCTGGATACAGACATCAGCGAAGACGGAACGAACGATGCCCTGCTGATCGATGAAAATAACATGGGTCTCATGACCCACTTTGCTCGCCACCCCGATGACAACCGCGACGGGGACGACTCTCCCGACGCCAGGGACCGGGGCGTTCTCGGCCAGAACAGGGAGTTCAACACAGGCCATGAGATCGGCTCACGGTTCGACGGCGCCTATGGTGTGCTGACCTGCGTCTCTCAAACCTGCACGATCAATATGGACGACCATGCCTTGACGGAAATGACTGGCTGGGCCTTCGTGCCGAAGATCGTGACGGATGGGCAGGGCGGTTCGCGCTCGCCGCAGGTTCTGGTGGAGGATACCGACTATCGGTATTTCGGTTACTGGCTGCGGGGCCCGGACCACGCCAACGGCGGCGGGTACGATATCTACACCTTCGCCGGCGGCTCGGAACCCTATACCGGGGATACCGGGTCCCTCACCGGCCGGGCAACCTACAGGGGCCCCGCCGGCGGTCTGTACGTGAAGGACGCGGATGGCGGCAGTTCGTCGACTGGCCAGTTCACGGCAACGGTGACGCTGCATGCCGATTTCGGAAGCAAGCAGACCATCAGCGGCAGCATGGGCGATTTCCGTGACGGCAGCAGAAATCTCGGCTGGAGTCTTGGGATGGGGAGCACATCGATCAATGCGTCGAATTTTTCCGGCACGACCCACGGCGTGACCTATGCCGGACAGAACCCTGTAGGCCAGGGGGACGTCTATACCGGCAGCGCCGGCAATATCGGCAGCTACGATGGGGCCTTCTACGGCAGCACGGAGGACAACAACTACCCGTACGGGGTCACCGGCACATTCACCGGCACATTCGACGATGGCGCGGTCATCGGCGGCTTCGGTGCAAGCCAGGCAGCCATCCACCCCAATCACCCGTAAGAACCGCCAACGCGGCAAGAGAATGAAACTCCAGAAGCGCTGGATCGGTAGGCTCTCAGCTGTCCAGGATCAGGCGCACCGCGTCCTTGCTGACGACTCCTTGGAACAGGGTAAAACCAGCACCCTCTTCACCTGCCGCACGTTGGCGCCCCGTTGCAACACGCTAGGATCACTGTCCTCCTGTACGCTCCGCCCGGCACCATCTTGGTTACGAGTCCTGAGCCTGGCGACCTTCAAGGCCATCTGTACGCTTGCCTGTCTTGCCGCCCTGTTCCTTGCTGCGCCACTGGAGGCCCAGGAGGCTGGGTCGCATCTGTCCTCCGATCCCCGTATCAACCATGCGGGAACGCTGATCCAGGCGGATCGTTTCACCGAGGCGCTGTCCATCCTGCGTCCACTTGCTTCTTCAGATCATCCGGATCAAGTGGATGTTCTGTTTTTGGTTGGTCTGGCGGCACTGGGCGCAGCCCAAAGCCCTGAGACGCCAGAGTCCGAACGCAAGGGATATCTGGACGAGGCAATTGCCGCGTTCCACAAGATCCTGGTGGGTCGGCCCGAACTGGCGCGGGTGCGGCTTGAACTTGCACGGGCCTTCTACGTCAAGGGGGATGACGGGTTGTCGCAGAAGCATTTCGAGCAGGTGCTGGCGGGGAATCCGCATCCGGCGGTGGCTGGCAACATCAGGAGATTTCTTGCAGTCATCCGGCGGCGGCGCCGTTGGAAAGGCTATTTTGGCGCGACCTTGGCTCCTGATGGAAATATCAATGCGGCCTCCGATGCAAAGACTGTTGATCTCTGGGGTTTTCCATTCACACCGGACCAAGGCCCCCGCTCCGGGGTGGGAGTTGTTCTGTGGGGGGGGGGTGAGTATGAGCATCCGCTGAGCGGCACTGTCCGCCTTCGTGCAGGTGGTCACCTCTCACGAACGGAATACGAGGGTCGGGATTTCGATCAGACTTTCCTTGCTGCCCACCTGGGGCCCCGCTGGTTTCTCGGCAATGGAACCGAGATCAGTCTGCTGAGCAGCGCCCGCCGCCACTGGGTGGGCGGCGATGGGGAATGGCGTGGGATCGGGTCCCGTCTTGAGACGAGCCATCGCTTGAGCAGGCGCTTCCTGGTGTACACTCAGGCATCCTACCACCAGCGGAGTTATGACGAGGATATTGACCTGGACGGCCCATACAGCAGCCTCCGCCTGAGTGCCCGCTGGCAAGCAACGCCCACAGCGTCCCTGGAAGCCAGGGTGGGGGCGACCCAGAGTCGGACGGAACAGGAGCGCTACCGGAATGCTGGCCAATCGGTGGGTCTGGGTGCGTCTGTGGATCTGCCCCATGGCTTCACCATGGGCGTCGATGCAGAATCCCTCTGGACAGCCTATGAGGGGAACGGATATCCATTGGTGTCTTCAGGACAGTCCCGCAGAGACCGGACCCGGATTCTCAGTATCTCCCTGCTCAATCGTGGCTTTACCGTGCAAGGCTTCAGCCCCAAGCTGGTGCTGACCAGGACGATTCGCACATCCAACGCCCAGTTACAGGATTACCGTAGAACACGTACGGAGTTGCGGTTCGTCAGGCAGTTATGAAGCTGTACACAGGATCAGACATGGCGTCAACACATGACGCGATTGGCAAGTTCCTGGGTGGCGTCGTTCTTCTCGCCTCTGCCCTGGCTGTCATGGCCCCAGAGCCGGTCCTTGCAGGTCTGGAGTTTTGCAACCGCACCCATGGCGCATCTACCCTCGCTCTGGCTCTCGCACATTACAACTTTGGTACATCACACGTAAGATCCAGCAAGGATGATTCATCTGACTTGACCATTATCGTGCAGCCCAGATGGACCATCAGGGGTTGGTGGGAGATCCCACAGCATGAATGCGTTACAGCGATTGATCGTGACCCGGACCAGACGCATTATTACTACTACGCTTATTCTCAAGATGATTCATATAATTATTCAGGGGATTATCAAGTGTGCGGACGCAGATATGGTCGTTTCCATGTCGAATACAAAATAGACAACAACGAACTTGTGCAGATTCTTGCTCTCAAACCCTGGGGTATCGACACTGCATCTGTAGATTCTGAAACAGGTTTGGAGGAAGCTTGTGCTGATTTGGGATATGAACTCCTTCCTTTTAACCAGGTTGATGTTGGAGATACTGGGAATTACACCTTGAATTTCACGGATTGATTGCCATGGTGGAATGACGAAAAGAGATACTATGCGCCGCTGAGCACAGCCTCAGGGGGGATCCACATGGCGTCCCCAAAGGAATAGAAGCGATAACCATGGGCCAGGGCCTCCTGGTACAACGTCAGCAGCCGTTGGCGGCCAATGAGGGCACTCACCAGCAGCAGCAGACTGGAGCGGGGCAGGTGGAAGTTGGTCAACAAGCCATCCATCACCTGGAAGCGGAAGCCGGGGCGGATGCACAGATCCACGGCGCCGCTGTGGGGCTGGAGCTGCCCCCCGTGGCGTGCGGCCACCCCCTCCAGAGCGCGGCAACTGGTGGTGCCCACCGCCAGCACCCTCCCTCCCTGGGCCTTGGTCCGCCCCACGGCGCTCACCGTGGCGGGGCTGATTTCCACCCGTTCGCTGTGGAGTTGCACCTGGCTGAGGTCTTCCGTCTGGAGGGGCTGGAAAGTGCCCAGGCCCACATGGAGGGTGATGGCTGCACTGGCCACACCGGCTGCCTCCAACCGCCGCCGCAACTCCCTGCTCAGATGCAGACCCGCCGTGGGGGCCGCCACGGCGCCGGGGCGACGAGCATAGGTGGTCTGGTAGCGCTGCTCATCCTGGCAGCCAGACCGGATGTAGGGCGGCAAGGGAAGTTCTCCATAGGTGTTCAGGAATTGCTCCATGGCCTCCAGTTCCGGGTTGGCAAATCGCAGGAGACGGGTCCCGCCGTCACCGTGCCGACCCAGCACCTGCACCGCCACGGGTGGCTGTCCCGGGGGAGGCTGGATCCGCAGCCACTCCCCGGGGCGAACCCGCTGACCGGGTTTCACCAGACCCAGCCAGGTGTTGTTCCGGTGGGGCTCCAACACCAGGAGTTCCACCAGGCCGCCACTGGCCCGTCGGGCCTTCAGTCGGGCCTTGAGCACGCGGGTATCGTTCAGGATCAGCAGGTCGCCCGGTCGCAGCAGGGCAGGCCACTGGGCCATGGTGGCATCCCGCCAGCCTGTGCCGGGTTCCACGCAGAGCAGTCGCGCACTGTGGCGCGGCTCCGCCGGCGCCTGGGCGATGGCCTCCTCCGGAAGGGTGTAGTCGTAGCTGGAGAGGTGGTTGTCCTGGTTCATGCTCCCGGGGGGCGCAGGCCTCCCGATCCTGCTTGTGGGAGCCTTAGCCTGATGCATTGGCCGCCCACCATGCCACCCACTGCCCAACAGAACATCTTGCGGGTGACGGCCATGATCCCCAGGGGGTGTGTCACCACCTATGGTCGCGTGGCGGAACTGGCAGGCTACTTTGGCGCCGCTCGACAGGTGGGTTGGGTGTTGCGCCGTCAGGATCCCGCCGACACAACCATCCCCTGGCACCGGGTGGTCAATGCCACTGGCGCCATCTCCATGGGCGCCGGTCGCAACGGCTCCGACTGGATCCAGCGGGAGTTGCTGCTGGCGGAGGGCATTCCGGTGGACCGGTCCGGCCGTTTGCCCCTGCGGGCCTACCTGTGGACCCCCGACCCTCTCCAGATCTTCCAGGCCCTGACCGGTGAGTAGGCCCAGGTCCTCCCCGGGTGTGTCCCTTCCCCGTTGGGTGGCCTGGAAGGTGCTCCAGAGCGTTGCGGCCGGCGCCTTTGCCGACGTGGCCCTGGCGCGGGAGTTCCGGCGGCACGGCAACCGGCTCAGCGCGGCTGACCGGGCCCTGACCATGGAGCTGACCTACGGCAGCATTCGCCAGCGGCGCCTGCTGGATCGGTGGCTGGACCATTGCGGTGCGGTTCCCGCTCAACAGCAGCCGCCGCTGCTGCGCTGGCTGCTCCATCTGGGGCTGTATCAACTGCTCTTTGGGCGCCACATCCCCGAGGCGGTGGCCGTCAGCAGCAGTGTCGAGTTGGCCAGGGCCCACGGCCTGGGACGTCTGGCCGCCGTGGTCAACGGCCTCTTGCGGGCTGTTGTGCGTTGTCGCCAACGGCAGGAGGAGCCGCCACTGCCTCAGCCGGCCACCGCCCGCTTCGCAGCCCGGCACTCCCTGCCGGACTGGCTGGCGGCCCTGCTGCTGCAATGGCTGGCGGAGGGGGAGGCCGCGGCGTTTGCGGCACTGGCCAACCAGCCGCCCCACCTGGATCTGCGGGTTAATCGGCTGCGGACCACTGTGGCGGCGGTGCAGGCTGCCTGGGCGGCGGTGGATCAGCCCCTGCTGCCCATTGCCATGGCGCCGCAAGGTCTGCAGCTCTCCCAGGGGGTGGGGGCCATGGCCCGGCAGCCTGGGTACAGCACGGGCCGGTGGTCCGTGCAGGACCGGGCCGCCCAACTGGTGGCGCCCCTGCTTCAGCCCCAACCCGGCCAGGTGGTGGTGGACATGTGTGCAGCCCCCGGTGGCAAGACAACCCATGTGGCCGAGTTGATGGGCGACCAGGGCCGGATCATTGCCGTTGATCGCTCCGCAGCGCGGCTTCGGCGCCTGCAACACAATGCCCGGCGCCTGGGATTGCGGTCCATCCAGACCCGGTGCGCCGATGCCCGCACCCTGCCCCACCTCCATGGCTGTGCTGATCGTGTTCTCCTGGACGCGCCCTGCTCAGGTCTGGGCACCTTGGCCCGCCATGCCTGTGCCCGCTGGCGCCTGAACCCGGCGGCCATTGAGGAGTTGCAGGTGCTGCAGCGGCAACTCCTCAACGAGGCGCTTCAACTGGTTCGCCCTGGCGGCCGGCTTGTCTATGCCACCTGCACGGTTCATCCCGGGGAGAACCAGGCCCAAATCGACGCCTTGCTCAACCAACATCCCCGCTGGCGCCAGTGCCCGTTGCCGGAGCCGTTGCAGCGGCTCTGTGGCCATGGCACCCAACTCCGGCTCTGGCCCCAGCGCCATGGCTGTGATGGATTTTTTGCCGTAGCCCTCGAGCCGGTGACCGCCATGCAGACATGAGGCTCAGCCTTGAAACGGTGGGATGTCCCCCAGGTCGAATTCGTTGGTCTCCGGATCAAGGGGTCTCAACAGTGGCGGCTGTTGAGAGGGTGGGGGAGAGGGCAACGCCACAGGGGATTCCTGTTGGGCTTCGGTCGGGGCTTCGGTCTCGCCATTGTCTCCATGGGGACTCGCCTGGATCGTCTCTGGTTGTGGCTCCCCAGGAGCGGGGGACCGGCCGGCGGCGGGGGCGGTGAAGGGTGTTGATCCCGGGTGGCCCTGGGGAAGGATTCTCAGGTTCTGCACCTCCTGGCGCTTCATGCGTTGCCCCATGGACTCGGGCAGAGGCGGGAAGTCCTGCTGGGGAAGTGTGGCCACAATGGGCAGCATGAATTGCTTCCAGGTCCAGGCGGCTTCCCCACTCACCTGCCTGGTATCCCGCTCGTCGTCGTAGCCGTACCAGACGCCCGTGGTCAACTGGGGAATCGAACCAATGAACCAAAGATCACGGTTCCTTTGGGATGTGCCCGTCTTGCCCGCCACGGGACGTCGGTCCGGAAGCTGGGCCGCAATGCCTGTGCCGGATTTCACCACCTCCTGAAGCATCCAGGCCATGGTGTCGGCCACCTGGGCATCCAGAACCCGTCGACCGGATCGTCCGTCCCGCTCACGGTTCCATAGCTCTTCCCCATCCGGCCCCGTAACGGTCAGGAAGGGTGTGGGGGCAGCGTAGACGCCCCGATTGTTCACGGCGGCGTAGGCTGTGGTCATGTCCAGGAGCGTCTGCTCATAGGCGCCCAACGCCAGGGGCCAGTAGCGGTCCAACTCCCCTTGCAGCCCCAGGGCCTGAGCGGTTTCAATGACCGCATCGGCGCCGATGCGGGCCATGGCCTGCACGGCGACGGTGTTGACCGAGCGGCTGAGTGCGGTCTTCATGGTGATGGGACCAAAATGCTTGCCGCCAAAATTTCCGGGGCAGTACGCGCCAAAGCATGTGGGCTGATCAATGAACACCGTGCTGGGGTTCAGTCCCTCCCGCAGAGCAGCGGTGTACACAAATAACTTGAAGGTGGAGCCAGGGGAGCGCAGCGCCTGGGTGGCGCGGTTGAACTGACTGTCATAGAAGCTCTGCCCACCCACCATGACCCGCACCTGGCCGGTGGTGGGGTCCATGGCCACCATGGCTCCTTGAATCTCCTCACCTGGGCGGTGGTCTTTCATCACCTGCCGGGCATGGCGTTGCCAATCCAGGTTGAGGGTGGTGCGAATGGTGAGACCACCCCGCTCGATCTGATCCAGGCTGAGGATTCTGGGCAGTTCCCGCTCGACCCACTCGGTGAAGTAGGGCGCTGCACTGGCAAAGTGCTTGGGTTCCGCCGGCGCCAGGTTGAGGGGCGTGGCATTGGCCTGGCGCTCTTCTTCTTTGGTGATAAAGCCCGCTTCCCGCATGTTCTGTAGGACGGAGCGCCGTTGTCGCTGCGCCAGATCGGGATTGACGAGAGGGGAGTAGACGGAGGGCGCCGGAGGAAGGCCGGCGATGAGGGCTGCCTCCGGCAGGGTCAGTTGCTCGGGGCGCTTGGAGAAATACACCCAGGCCGCATCCGCGGCGCCATAGGCATTGGACCCCAGATAGACGTTGTTGATGTATTGCTCAAGAATTTTCTCCTTGCTGAGTTGGCGTTCCAGCTTGAGGGCCAGGAGCGCTTCCTTCACCTTGCGAACCAGGGTTTGCTCCTGACTCAGGAACACCATCCGGGCCAACTGCTGGGTGATGGTGCTGGCCCCTTCCCGAATCCCCCGTTGTTGCACGTTGCTGACCAACGCCCGGGCCACCCCCCAACCGTCAACACCGCCATGCTCGTAAAAACGGCGATCCTCCGCGGCGATAAAAGCCTGCTTGAGGTGTTCAGGCACCTGCCCGTCGGGGATTTTGTTCCGGGTGATGGGGCCTTGCTGCTGAATGATCTGCTCATCCAGATCCAGCAGCGTGATGGTTTGGGGGCGGTGAAAGCTGCCCAGCCCCTGCACATCCGGCAACTGGGGGTCTAGAATGTCAATCGCTGCCCCCAGACCCACAGCCCCGACAATTCCCAGGCCCAGGCCGATGGCTGCGGTTCGGCCCAGTTTACGCGGCTGGGAAAGTCTGGGGTGCGCCACACGAAAAGGGGGATGGCAGCGGAGCGATTGGGGAAGCCAAGGCGGGAATCCTAGGCCAGGGCCAGCGCGCTGTGCCCCAGCGCCACGGCGCTGACCAACATGCCCAGCACCAGGAACGGTTGAGCGCTGGCCTGGTATTGCACGTCAAAGCGCAATGGATCCCGCAGCAGCCAGATGTCTTGAAACACCATCTGGGGAATCACCAGCAACACGAGGACGGCGCCCGCCAGATGTTGGCCCAGGGCCGTGAGCACCACGGCGATCAGAAGCTGAAACCCGTCCATCAAGGCGGCAGACACCCAACTGGCCGCCTGGGGACCCAGCAGCACGGGGAGGGACTGAAGTCCCAACTGGCGATCTCCCGCCATGCTCTTGAAATCGTTCACCACGGCAATCCCCAGCCCCGCCAGGCTGTAGACCAGGGTCAAGCCGATGATGGGCCAACTGAGGTGGCCGAACAGGGCCTGACCAGCCCACCAGGGCAAGGCGATGTAGCTGGCGCCCAGGGCGTAGTTGCCCAGCCAGCCGTTCTGCTTGAGCTTGACGGGGGGCGCAGAGTACAGGATGCTCACCAGGGAGCCCCCCAGGGCCAGGAGGAAGAGGGTGGGGGTGGCGTGTTCTGCCCAGCGGTCCAGACCCCAGGCCAGGGACAGCCCGCCAACCAGCAGGACGATGACCTGCACCCTGACCTGAACCAGGGGAATGGCCCCGGAGGGGATGGGACGGTAGGGCTCGTTGATGGCGTCAATGTCCCGGTCGTAAAAGTCGTTGATGGTCTGGGTGAAGCCCGCCATCAGGGGTCCGCTGAGCGCCATGCACAGCAGGAGCGCCGCCAGGTGATCCCAGCGCCACTGGAAGTGGCCGGAGGCGGCAGCGCCGCAGAGCACGCCCCAGATCAGGGGAATCCAGGTGATGGGCTTCATCAACTGGAGCCGAACAACCCAGATGTTGCTGCCGCGGGACGCTTCCTTCATGCCCAGCAACTGCCGGGCGTCCGTGCTCTCTCCCATCAGACCGGGGCAATTTCGTCGTCAAAGAACCAGCAGGAACTGCCGTCGGGGAAGGTGACCACTGCGCCAACGCCACTGCCGTCCGTCATCTGAAAGCCCGTGACTTCACCGACGTTGTTGGCTTGCAGCTTGTTCACCAGATCCTGGGGAATGCGTTCCCGCACACGGGTGACCTTGACGGTTGTGCCGAGGTTGATGGCCGCCTGAGACATGGAGTTGCGGATCACTGGGGTGCATCAGCCACCTTAAATGCCTATTGTCCCCATGTGGCTGATCCTGAGGCGCCGGTTCCACGATGGTTGCCAAACGCATTGTTCCCTGTCTGGACGTGGCGGCAGGACGGGTTGTCAAGGGGGTCAACTTTGTCGGTCTCCGGGATGCCGGGGATCCGGTGGCGTTGGCCAGCCGCTACGACCAGGCCGGAGCCGATGAACTGGTCTTCCTGGACATCACCGCCAGTCATGAGGACCGCCGCACCCTGGTGGACCTGGTGCGCCGCACGGCCGAGACGGTCTACGTGCCGTTCACGGTGGGGGGCGGCATCCGTGACCTGAAGGGCATTAGGGAGTTGCTGCGGGCCGGGGCCGACAAGGTGAGCCTCAATTCCGCGGCGGTGGCCAACCCGGACCTGGTGGCCCGGGGCGCGGAGCGTTTTGGTTGCCAGTGCATTGTGGTGGCCATTGACGCCCGTCAACGGCAGCCCCCCGCGCCGCCGGGCTGGGATGTCTATATCAAGGGGGGGCGGGAGAACACGGGCCTGGATGCCGTGGCCTGGGCCCGGAAGGTGGTGGCCCTGGGGGCCGGTGAAATTCTGCTCACCTCCATGGACGGGGACGGCACGCGCCAGGGCTACGACCTGGCCCTGACCCGCGCGGTGGCGGAGGCGGTGTCGGTTCCGGTGATTGCCTCCGGCGGCGCCGGCGCCGTGGAGCACATCGCGGCGGCCCTGACGGAGGGAAAAGCCGCCGCGGCCCTGCTGGCTTCCCTGCTCCATGACGGTGACCTCAGTGTTCCCCAGGTCAAGACCCACCTGCTGGAGCACGGCATCGTGGTGCGTCCCCCGGACCACTGAGACCATGCCCCAGCCCCTTGCCCAGGCGGATCCGGCCGCCGTGTTCCGGTTGTTTGACCGGACGGCAGACACCTATGACCTGCTCAACGACCTGCTCAGCCTGGGTCTCCATCGCCTCTGGAAACGCCAGGCCGTGGCGTTGCTTCAGCCCCGGCCGGGGGAGCGGATTGTGGATCTCTGTTGCGGCACGGCCGATCTGGCCCTGCTGCTGGCGGAACGGGTGCGGCCCCATGGGCGGGTGATCGGGGTGGACGGGTCGGCCGCAGCGCTGGAGCAGGCCCGTCAGCGGGCCGCGGAGCAACCATGGCTCCCCCTGGAGTTCATCCATGGGGACGTGCTGACGCTACCCCTGACTCCCGGTGCCGCCGATGGGGTGATGATGGCCTACGGGTTGCGGAATCTCGCCAGCGCCGCGGCAGGCCTGCGGCTGATGCGTCACCTGTTGAAACCCCATGGCCGTGGGGTGGCGCTGGACTTCAACCGCCCCACCCATCCCCTGTGGGCCCAGGCTCAACGCAGCTATCTGCAACGGGTGGTGGTGCCCGTGGCCAGGCTCCTGGATCTGGAAGCGGAATACACGTACCTGGAGCGCAGCATCGCCACCTTCGCCACCGGCGCCCAGCAGGAAACACTGGCGCGGCAGGCAGGGTTTGCCGTGGCCCGCCACCATCCCGTTGCCGGTGGACTCATGGGCCTGCTGGAGCTGGGCCTGACGTGACAGCAGGACGATCTTGACTTGGCTCCCCCTGAATGGCCTCCAGGAGCAAATCCAGTTGATCCTCCAGCACGGCGGGATCCGGATCAAAGTCCCCTGGGCATTGCCACCGCTCGTTGATCAGGCAGAGGCGCTCCACCAGGCCGGACGGCCCCAGTTTTGCATTGGTTCGCGCCAGTTCGTTCAGGAGCGTGGGCAGCGGCGCGGCGGGCAGCCCCAGGGCCTGCCCCAGATCCGCAGGCGTGCGTCCCGCCTGACGAAGCCAGTGCTTCACAAAAGCCCGGAGTTGCTTCCGGTCGGCATCGTCCAAGAGTCTTGCGGGCGCACCCCCGGGAATCTACGGTGAACCTGCGTCTCCTGTTGTTCCCCATGGGTCAGGTTGTAACCAGCGCAGTGGTGGCCTACGTCCATGATCTCAGCTTCATGGTCTGTTTTGGCTCCCTCGTGCTGGAGCGCCAACTGATTCGGCCCAACCCTGATCGTCCCCGGGCCACCAGGATGGTCATCACCGACATCATCTACGGCCTGGCGGCGCTGCTGCTGCTGGGCAGCGGCATTCTGCGGGTGCTCTATTTCGGGCAGGGGGCCGGCTTCTACACCCAGAACCCCCTCTTCTGGACCAAGGTGGGGGTGTTCCTGGCGGTGGGGGCGTTGTCCCTCTATCCCACCGTCACCTACATCCTGTGGGCCGTTCCCTTGCGCAAAGGGGAGTTGCCCCAGGTGAGTGAGGCGTTGTCCATGCGCCTGGCCTGGATCATCAACGTGGAGTTGGCGGGCTTTGCCTCCATTCCCCTCCTGGCGGCCCTGATGGCCCGCGGCGTGGGGCTCCCCTCCGCTTAGGAGGGTGAAGAAAAACGGGAACGACGACGTCAGGATTCACCTTGATTCCTCGCCCACCCCCCAACCAACCGTTCACTTCAGGGGTTAGGGGCTTGACCATGGACAACGCACCAGGGGGACAACCCCCTGCCGAAGGCAGCACACACCTTGCCGGGGATTGGCCTGGCCCGCCGCCAACCTGGTGACGGCGGACAGGAGCCGCTGCTACTATTACAACCCAAACAGCCCCGCTATTGCGTCGATTTTGACAGCATCATTCTGAACCTGAATGGCATATCGGGAACGCCGACTGTCACAATCCGGGAAGATTCATCTGGCCAGCCGGCACGTGCCAACCTCTACATGCTGACCAATCCGTCGACTCTGACGGCGAACAGTCTCAACCGCCGGCTCCATGAGGGACCTACTTGTTCCGGTTTCCTTGTCTCCCATCAAGACGCTCGCCGACGGGAGATCCCTCACAGGAGGTCAGCACCGGTGAAGGCCCTGCCTTGCCCTTCCCTCAGGTGAGCCGTACAGGACCGCCCTGGTTTGTCAGTCCTGAGACTAGCGTTGAAATGATCCCTCGCTTTTCTCTTCCCCATGGCCTCTCTGCTGGAGCAGTTGTCTTCCATGACCACCGTGGTGGCGGACACCGGTGACCTGGAGGCAATTCGCCGCCTCACCCCCCAGGAAGCCACCACCAACCCTTCCCTCATCCTGGCCGCTGCCCAGCTTCCGGACTATCAGGAGTTGATTGACGCCACCCTGCGGCAGTCCCGGCAGGTCAGTGGCACAGCGGCTCCTGCAGAAGACGTGATCAGCGAAGCCATTGACGAGCTGAGTGTCCGCTTTGGGGAGGAGATCCTCAAGATGGTGCCTGGCCGGGTGTCCACCGAGGTGGATGCCCGCCTCAGTTACGACACGGAGGCCACCATCGGCAAGGCCCGTCAGATCATTGGGCGTTATGAGGCGGCAGGCCTCGGCCGGGAGCGGGTCCTGATCAAAATTGCCTCCACATGGGAGGGCATCAAGGCGGCGGAAGTGCTGGAGAAGGAGGGCATTCACTGCAACCTCACCCTGCTGTTCAGCCTGGTGCAGGCCGTGGCCTGTGCTGAAGCCGGGGTGACCCTGATCTCCCCCTTTGTGGGCCGCATCCTGGACTGGCATAAAAAGCAGACGGGTCGCCAGAGCTACCCCGGTCCCGAAGATCCCGGCGTGCTCTCCGTCACCAGGATCTTCGCCTATTTCAAAACCTTTGGCCACCAGACCCAGGTGATGGGCGCCAGCTTCCGCAACGCGGAGGAAATCATTGAACTGGCTGGCTGTGACCTGCTCACCATTGCACCCAAGTTCCTGGAGCAACTGGGGCGCACCGAGGGGCTGCTGGTCCGCAAACTGGATCCGGACAATCTGACGGATGCCCCCAGCGCCAGGCTCCAGGTGAACGAGCACAGCTTTGCGGACCTGATGGCCCAGGACGCCATGGCGTCCGAGAAGCTGGACGAGGGGATCCGCGGGTTCAGCAAGGCCATTGAAGCCCTGGAAGCCCAGTTGGGTCACCGCCTGGCCGTGCTGGAGGGGGAAGCGGCCTTTGCCCATGCGGCCCAGGAGATTTTCCTGCTCAACGACCTGGATGGGGACGGCACCATCACCCGTGAAGAGTGGCTGGGCACCGATGCGGTGTTTGACGCCCTGGATACGGACCATGACGGCTGCCTCAAGCCGGAGGAAATCCGTTCCGCCCTCGGCGCCCCCCTGGCCCTCTCAGCCCGTTGAGGGGAGGGTGATCAAACCGAGAGAATGTCCTTCTCCTTGTCCTTCTGCATGGTGTTGAGGCGCTGGATGAAGCGGTCCGTCAGCTTCTGAACATCGTCTTGTGCGTCGTGGGATTGATCCTCGGACAAGTCGCCGGCTTTTTCCTGCTTCTTGATGCGGTCAATCCCCTCCCGACGCAGGTTGCGGAGGGCCACCTTGCCTTCTTCGATGTAGCCGGCCGCCAGCTTCACCAAATCCTTGCGGCGCTCTTCCGTGAGGGGAGGGATCCCGATGCGGATCAGCTTGCCGTCTTCCGTGTTGGGTGTCAGGCCAAGGCTGGAACTGAGAATGGCCTTTTCAATGGCGCGGATGGCGCTCACGTCAAAGGGCTGAATCTGAATGGTCTGGGCATCGGGGACGGTGATGCCCGCCAGGGACCGCAGGGGCGTTTCACAGCCGTAGTACTCCACCATCACCTTGTCCAGCAGGTTGGGGTTGGCCCGGCCTGTGCGGATGGTGTTGAGGTTGCGCTGGGCGGCCTCCAGCGACTTTTCCATGTGGGATTCCAGATCCATGACGACGTTGGTGTGATCAGGCACTGGTGAACCATAGATCCGCTCAGCGGGGCGCCAATTCAGGATGAACGGTGGTGCCCACCGGCTCACCGGCAATGGCGCGGGCAATGTTGCCCGCCTCGAACAGGTTGAAGACCACAATGGGGATGCCGTTGTCCTTGCACAGGGCAATGGCGGTGCTGTCCATCACCGCCAACTCCCCCCGCAACACCTCCTGGAAGCTTAGCGTCTCGTAGCGAACCGCATCGCTGAAGCAGGCGGGATCCTTGTTGTAGACCCCATCCACCTTGGTGGCCTTGAACACCACCTGGGCGCCGATCTCCGCCGCCCTTAGCGCTGCCGTGGTGTCCGTGGTGAAGAAGGGGTTGCCGCATCCCCCGCCAAAGATCACCACCCGGCCGTTCTCCAGGTGACGCATGGCCCGACGGCGGATATAAGGCTCCGCCACCTCCTGCATGGCAATGGCTGTTTGCACCCGACAGGGCGCCTGCTGACGCTCCAGGGCATCCTGCAGGGTCATGGCGTTCATCACCGTGGCCAACATGCCCACATAATCCGCCGTGGCCCGATCCATGCCTGCAGCGGCGCCCTTCAACCCCCGGAAGATATTGCCCCCTCCCACCACAACGGCCATCTCCGTGCCCTGGGCCACCACCCCGGCGATCTCCGCCGCAATGCGCTGGATCACGGAGGGATCGATGCCGTAACTCTGCTCTCCCATGAGAGCCTCGCCACTGAGTTTCAGCAGGACGCGCCTGTAGGCCATGGGTCGCATCCGCCGGCAAACACTTCCGAGCGTAGCAAGCCATGGGGCCGGGATGCTCGACCCTCCCGGCCCGCAAGCGGGAGACTGGAGAGCGGCCTTTTGGTTTGCAGGCTGACACTCG
Organism: Synechococcus sp. SB0668_bin_13; assembly: GCA_009836025.1. Taxonomy (GTDB): domain Bacteria; phylum Cyanobacteriota; class Cyanobacteriia; order PCC-6307; family Cyanobiaceae; genus Synechococcus_B. The sequence goes on from VXWH01000052.1 coordinate 20,612, forward strand.
TAGTCCTGTTCCCCGCACACGCGGGGATGGACCGTGCTGGACGTTGGACATGCCAGTGCAGCGGCGCCTGTTCCCCGCACACGCGGGGATGGACCGGAGCAGCAACTCGCGGCGACTGCGCAGGAGATTGCCTGTTCCCCGCACACGCGGGGATGGACCGTTAGCAGTGGGAGCATGGAGGTCACGGGGCCAGGACTGTTCCCCGCACACGCGGGGATGGACCGAGCGAAATACGCATGGGGAGTGTGGAGCCCAGGCTGTTCCCCGCACACGCGGGGATGGACCGGAGAAGGCACCGCCGCCAGCCGGGTCACACTCTCCTGTTCCCCGCACACGCGGGGATGGACCGACTAATGGCCCCAACGACCCAACGCCAGGCACGTCTGTTCCCCGCACACGCGGGGATGGACCGGCCACGCTGATGCTTGAGGGCCTCCTGGGCCTTAACTGTTCCCCGCACACGCGGGGATGGACCGGCTCTCATCAACGAGGTTGGAAGCAAAGCTCTGACCTGTTCCCCGCACACGCGGGGATGGACCGGGGGGGCGGTGTCGATTCCCTCGATCCGGGTGGCCTGTTCCCCGCACACGCGGGGATGGACCGTGGGTACATGGGTACACCCCCGCCGGGACTCCCTGTTCCCCGCACACGCGGGGATGGACCGTCCTAGACGGTGCACGTCACCCAGGACTGCCGCCCTGTTCCCCGCACACGCGGGGATGGACCGAACATGGGTCCACAGTCACTACCACCCAATTCCGCTGTTCCCCGCACACGCGGGGATGGACCGAAGGAGGTCTCGTTTTCTCTGGAGTTCCCCATCCCTGTTCCCCGCACACGCGGGGATGGACCGATCGGGCCAGCCAGCGGATGCGTGCGGACCGCCTGTTCCCCGCACACGCGGGGATGGACCGGTGCATCCTCTGCCAGCCACTCCAGAGCCTCCACCTGTTCCCCGCACACGCGGGGATGGACCCACCCCATGGCGGTGGAAGATCCGCGCCCCGGACTGTTCCCCGCACACGCGGGGATGGACCGGCGCTGGCCGTCGCCCGGAAGGAGATTCAGGCCGCTGTTCCCCGCACACGCGGGGATGGACCGTGATCCCGTGGCCACGGAGAGTCGGCCCCCAATTGCTGTTCCCCGCACACGCGGGGATGGACCGACAGAGGGACCTGCAGAGACGGCTGCTGATCACCTGTTCCCCGCACACGCGGGGATGGACCGGGCATCATCGTCCGCTGCGGTTGCCGTTGGGGCGGGCTGTTCCCCGCACACGCGGGGATGGACCGCGCAACGCACGATGGTGTCCGTCATGGCGCACGACTGTTCCCCGCACACGCGGGGATGGACCAGTCATGGTGCCAAGGGTGATTTGGACACTTCTACTGTTCCCCGCACACGCGGGGATGGACCGGAGAACGCCAGAAGCATGAGGAGTCAGCGGCTGCCTGTTCCCCGCACACGCGGGGATGGACCGGCCTGGACGTCCCGGCTTCACTTGCAGAGTCTACCCTGTTCCCCGCACACGCGGGGATGGACCGATTGTGTGATCCGGGCCGGTGAGGAAGGGATTCCTGTTCCCCGCACACGCGGGGATGGACCATTGACCGGGGCAGAGCTGACCAGGGCAGAACTGCTGTTCCCCGCACACGCGGGGATGGACCGATCCACCGACTGCCGCTGAACGGAGCATTGGCTGCCTGTTCCCCGCACACGCGGGGATGGACCGCCAGCTCTGCCCCGCTCAGGTCTGCACCGCTCAGCTGTTCCCCGCACACGCGGGGATGGACCTCATCAGTGCTGGCGCTAGCCTGGATTCCATAAACCTGTTCCCCGCACACGCGGGGATGGACCGGAAACGCAGCACGATAAGCATCACGCAAGGTAACTGTTCCCCGCACACGCGGGGATGGACCGCCCCACCCGTCCTTCGATAGGGTGGCGCCGCGTCCGGATGTGCCCTTGGCGACCCGTGTTCTTTTGCTGCGTCACGGCCTCAGCACCTACAACGTGCAGGGCAGAATCCAGGGCCGTGACGACGACTCCACCCTCACTGCCGCCGGGGAGGCCATGGCCCGTCGCACGGGGGAGGCGCTGGCCGGGGTCCGGTTGGATGCCGTGTTGTCTTCGCCCCTGCGCCGTGCCGCCCGCACCGCAGCGCTGGTGTGCGGCGCCCGCTCCGGGGCCGCGCCGGCCGTTGTCCATGACGACGACCTGCTGGAGGTGGACCTGGAGCCATGGTCGGGCTACTCCCTTCAGCAATTGATTGCGCGATGGCCCCGGGAGGAGCGCATCTGGCGTACGCACCCGGAGCAATTGACCCTTCAGCGGGCCGACGGCTCCAGCCATCAGCCCATCCGTGAACTCCACCGGCAGGCCCGGCGGTTCTGGCGGCGGCTGTGTCAGCGCCACCGGGACAAGACGGTGCTGGTGGTGGCCCACAACGCCATCCTGCGCTGTGTGGTGTTGGCGGCCCTCGGCCTGGGGCCGGAACGGTTTGCCCGGCTCCGTCTCAACAACTGCGCCCTCAGCGTCCTCAACGTGCAGGAGGCTGGCGGCAACGACACCGACGCCGCCACGGTGCAGGTGGAATCCTTCAACAGCACCGTCCACCTGGATCCCGTGGTGCCTGGTCCGCGACGGGGGGGGCGCATCCTGCTGCTGCGCCATGGGGAAACCGACTGGAACCGCCAGAGCCGCTTTCAAGGGCAGATTGACGTGCCGCTGAACGCCACCGGTCGCCAGCAGGCTCGACAGGCGGCCGCCTTTCTGCGCCGGAGCCCCATCAGGCGGGCCTACAGCAGCCCCATGGCCCGCCCCCGGGAAACGGCGGAGTTGGTGCTGGAGCACCATTCCGGCGCGCCCCTCGCCACTTGCGAAGGCTTGCTGGAAATTGGCCATGGGCTCTGGGAGGGGAAGCTGGAACAGGAGATCCAGGCCCGGTGGCCCCAGTTGCTGGCCACATGGAAAGCGGCCCCCCACCAGGTGGCGATGCCCGGCCCTGGCGGGGAAACCATTCAGCAGGTGTCCCAGCGGGCCGTGGCCGCCATGGAGCGCATTGCCCAGGAGCTGGAAGAGGGGGAAACCGCCCTGGTGGTGGCCCATGACGCGGTGAACAAGACCATCCTCTGCCACCTGCTGGGCCTCTCCCCCGCCCACATCTGGTCCGTGAAACAAGGCAACGGGGGCGTCTCGGTGATTGACTACCCTGAAGGCGGCCATGGCCCCGCAGTTGTGTACAGCTTGAACCTCACGGGTCATCTGGGGGGTGTGCTGGATGAAACCGCTGCCGGCGCCCTCTGATGGCGACGACAGGCATGGAGCCGTTGCCTGCGGCGGAACAGGTGCTGTTGCGGGATGTGTGGGTGGTGGCTGCGCCCCATCAACCACCCCGGCGTCGGGACGTGCTGCTGGACGGCGCCCGGATTCGTGACTGGTCCGCCCCTGGCGGCCTTGTCGTCGGGGATGCGACCCCTGTGGTGGCCGCGGCGGATCTGTGGTTGGGGCCATGCCTGGTGGATCCCTACAGCCACCTGGAGGAGGCCCACGGCCTGGTGGACGACCTGCCCCGTTTGACGGCGTCGGCCTTGGGGGGCGGTTATGGCGCGGTAGCCTTGTCCCCCCAGGCCCGCCCATGGCGCGACCAACCCCAGGAGTTGATCACGGGGACCCACCAGGGCCTGGAGTTGCTAAGCTGGGGAAGCTTCAGCGCTGGCGGCGCTGGACAGGACTTCAGCAATCACGGTGCATTGCTGGCTGCCGGCGCCGTAGGACTGGCGGAGGAGTCCTGCCACGGCCATCCCCAACTCCTGTTCCGTGGTCTGCAATGGCAGGCGGATGCCCACCGCCGTGGGGAGGGGTCTCCCCTGGCCATTGCGCCCCGGGATCCCCACCTGCAGGCCGGCGGCATGGCCCGGGAAGGGGCCGATGCCCTACGCCTTGGCCTGCCCACGGATCCCGTGGCCAGCGAACTGTTGCCCCTGCAGCAGCTTCTACAGGCCGCCGACCTTGTGGAGGGCGCCACGGGGCTGCGCCTGCTCAATGTTTCCACTGCCGCCGCCGTGGCCTGCCTCCAGCGCCACCCCCACCCCATGGCCGCCGCTGTCCACTGGTGGCATCTGGTGGAAGATACCTCCGGCCTCAGCGGGCTGTCCGACAGTTGGCGGGTTCAGCCCTCCCTGGGAAGCCGTCGGGACCGTCAAGCCCTGCTGACGGCGGTGCAGCAAGGGTTGATCACCTGCATCACGGTCAACCACCGCGCCATTGACCACCACCAGCAGTTGTGGCCCGTGGAGGAGCGCCCCGCCGGTCTTGCGGGATATGCCCATGTGCTGCCCCTGCTCTGGAGAGAACTGGTGGACGGTCTGAGCCTCCCTGTGGAAAGGCTCTGGTGGCTGCTCTGCTGGGGCGCTCGGCAATTTCTGGGGCAGCCTCCGGACACCCTCACGCCGGGCTCCAGCCGCTGGCTTCTCTTTTCCCCCAACGACGCCTGGATCATGCCTTGTCACGGTTCGGAACGGGGCGGGGGCAATCGTCCCTGGCCGGGGCGCGCCGTTCAAGGCCGGGTGGTGGCCAGCGGCTTGTCGTCAGGGCGTTGGCTGGCCAAGCTCCGATAGACCTGCCCCGTAGGCCGGTGGCAAGGGGCCGGAGGTTTCCAGTGGCCAGAAGCGTAGCCAGGCGCGGCCGATCACCTGGTCCCTGGGCAGGAATCCCCAGAAGCGCCCATCCTGGCTGTTGGGTCGGTTGTCCCCCAGCACCAGCACGTGGTCGGGAGGAACCTGGGCAGACAGAGGTTGTTGGCAAAGGGGTTCCAGGTCGTCACAGGTGAGATCCACGTAGGGCTCACGGAGACGCTCCTCGTTGATCCACACCTGCCCGCGGGGGTCCACCTCCACCCGCTCACCCGGAAGCGCCACCACCCGCTTGATGTAGGCGTCGCATTTGGGATGCTGGAAGACCCGGGCCAATCCCGGCAAGGCCGTCAGGGCACACTGACCCCGGAAAGGATCAGAGACGCCATGGCCGATGGGGGAGAAGCGATAGGGGGAGTGGAACACCACGATCTCTCCCCGCTCCGGCGTGCGGAAGAGGTAGCTGAGCTTGTCCACCAGGAGACGGTCGTCCACTTGCAAGGCGGGCAGCATGGATTCAGTGGGGATAAAGCGGGCCTCCACCACCAGTGTGCGCAGGGTGATGAAACTGGCCAGAACCAGTACGGAGGGGCTGGCGAGAACACTCAGCAAGCCTGCCCCCAGGCGGGACCAGCGGGAGGAACCGGCGGCGCTGGTGTTGTGAAGGTCCTGCAACACGGCAGCCCGGTTGTCCACGTCCTCCTGCTCCTGACCATGGCTTTCTTCGTCCGCCGGGGCGGCGTCCGGGTCGTGGGTCGGCTGTGGGTTCTGCCCCGCCAAGGTCGGTCGGTCGGAGGGCTGTTCTGCGTTCACTGTTTCCGCCCGTCTGGGATTACGGAAACAGTGTAGTGAGGCAAGGCAACCGACTTCAGAGGCCAGGGTTGAGTTCCTGGTGACTGCTGCGCCATGGGGAGCGGAGCGGACCGCTGGCAAGGCAGATTGGCTGTAGATATTTGATGCCCATGGCTGCGCTGGTTGAGAACGACGCCTGGCGGGGGCAGGATCTGGTTGTCCACAACGGCTTGATCCTGCAGCCGGACGGCCGGTTGTTGAGGGGTGGCCTGGTTATTCGTGACGGCCGCATCCGGGCCATCGGAGCAGACATCACGGCGGATCCCGATCTGCCTTGCCTGGACGCCGGAGGGCGCCACGTGCTGCCGGGCGTGGTGGATCCCCAGGTTCACTTCCGTGATCCGGGCCTCGTCCACAAGGAGGATCTGATCACCGCCAGCCGCGCCTGCCTCCGGGGCGGGGTGACCAGTTTCCTGGAGATGCCCAATACCCGCCCCCCCACCATCGACGGCCCCAGCCTGAACGCCAAGCTGGAGCGGGCCGCGGAGGTGAGCCGCGTACACTACGGCTTTTTCCTGGGGGCCTGTGGCGACGGCGCCAACCTGCCGGTGCTGGAGCAGGACGACCAAGGTCCACTGGCCCGGGCCTGTGGCATCAAGATGTTCATGGGGACCGGCCATGGGGTGCTGGAGTGCAGCGACCCGGCGGTGCAGGAGGCGGTCTTTGCCCGGGGCGGCAAGCTCATTGCCGTCCATGCGGAGGATCAGCGGCGGATCCGGCAACGGCGTGAGCAACTGCTGACCACCAAGCCACGGCCTGCAGACCTTCATTCCATCATCCAGGACCCGGAGGCGGCCCTGCTGGCCACCAGTCATGCCCTCCGGTTGAGTCGGCGTTTCCAGCGGCGGCTCCACGTGTTGCACCTGTCCACGGGTGTGGAGGCCGAGTTGTTGCGCAGGGAGAAAACAGCGCTGGTGTCCACGGAGGTGACGCCCCAGCACCTTCTGCTGAACCGCTCAGCTTATCAACGCCTTGGCGCCCTGGCGCAGATGAATCCCCCCCTGCGGGACGAGGAGGACAACCGGGTGCTGTGGAAGGCTCTGGTGGACGGGGTGATTGATTGCATCGCCACGGACCACGCCCCCCACACCTTGGAAGAAAAAGCCCGGCCCTATCCCGACTGCCCCTCCGGGATGCCCGGTGTGGAGACGTCCCTCCCCCTGATGCTGACCCAGGCCCAGGCCGGCCGTTGCAGCGTGGCGGACGTGAGCCGTTGGATGAGCCAGCGCCCGGCGGAACTCTACGGCCTGGAGGGCAAGGGGCGCCTGGCGGTGGGTGGCCACGGGGACCTCACCGTGGTGGATCTACAGACCACCCGCCCGGTGCGTAACGGGGAAATGGTGAGCAAGTGCGGCTGGTCCCCCTTTGACGGGTGGGAACTGGTGGGCTGGCCGGTGGCCACCGTGGTGGCTGGCGTGGTGGGGTATGCCCATGGGGTGTTCCACGAAGGTTGCCGGGGCTCGGCCCTGAGGTTTGCTTGAGGGGCGGATGATTATTGATGACGTTGATGGACGACACGGTCAGGTACGCAATCGACAGGGCGGTTCTCTGCTGGCTGGCAACTGTCAGTGAGCATGGGATCCCGAATGTCAGCCCCAAAGAGCTATGGCGCGTGCATGATCACGCAACGGTTGTGATCGCGGACATTGCCTCAGGGGGATCGGTGCGCAATCTGCGAACAAACCCGGCTTGCTGTGTGAGCTTTGTCGACGTCTTCCGCCAGAAGGGCTTCAAGCTGGTTGGCACTGCGCTCATTGTCGGGCGCAAAGATGATGATTTTGAACACGTATCCGCCCCGTTGCGAGCCATCGCCGGGAACAGGTTTTTTGTGCGTAACGTGATCGCCGTGACTGTCAGACATGTTGCGCCAATCCTGGCTCCCAGCTATGCGCTGCACAAGGCATCGGAAGCAGAGATGATGGCTGATGCGTTCAAGACATATTCTGTCAAGCCAATCGCAGTTGGCGCTGGATTCCCGCTTCATGGGAATGATGGGGAAAGGCGTGGGAACGACGACTCTCAAGGGTCTGTCTGAGCCACAACCACGCCTTCTGGCAGGCCACACTGGGGATGTTTGCATGGTGGGCCGCCCTTGTCCCCTTCTGCCAGCACTGACGACCACCAGACTCGACCAGATCCGCTGGATGGTCCAGCAAGCCCGGTGGATCTGGCCAACCCGGCTGAACCCCAGTTGCGCCCCCGCACCTTCATCGCAGCCTTGGCCACCCTGGCCGCCACAGCCTGTGCCGTGCTGGCCTTTGCCCTCTATCAAGCCGCCGCTGTGGATCCTTACACCCAGGTGGTGCTGGCATTGGATGGTGATCCAGGGCAGGGGGGGCGGTTGTTCCGGATCAACTGTGCCGGTTGCCACGGGCTGGCGGCCCAGGGACTGGTGGGACCCGACCTCCATGGGGTGACGGATCGTAAAAGTGATGCCCAGTTGGTGCAGCAGGTGGTCAGCGGCAAAACACCGCCCATGCCCAGGTTCGAGTTGGAACCCCAGGACATGGCCGATTTGATCAGACACCTCCACCAGCTTCACGTGCGACCCGCGCCGGCGGTGTCATGAGCGCTGCGCCGCCGCTGGTGGTGATCCTGGTGGCAACGGCAGGACCCCTCAATCTGGGGGCGGTGGCACGCCTCTGCGCCAACTTCGCGGTGCAGCAGTTGCGGCTGGTGGCGCCACGGTGTGATCCCCATGACCCCCAGGCGCTGCGCATGGCTGTCCATGCCCAGGACGTCTTACGCAACGCCCCCGTTTTCCCCCGCCTGGACGCCGCATTGCAGGACTGTGGCCGTGTTGCGGCCTGTTCCGCCCGCGTTGCCCCGGAACCTTTGCCCACGGCCTCGCCGGAGCAGGTGATGCCCTGGCTCCTTCAGCCCCACCCCCTGCCCGCGGCCCTGGTGTGCGGTCGCGAAGACCATGGCCTGCACAATGCCGAGCTGCGGCGGGCAGGACGTCTGATTCGCATTCCCACAGCTCCTGCTTACAGCTCCATGAATCTCTCCCATGCCATGGCTGTGGTCCTGGCGGCTCATCGGACGGCAAGCCGGGCGGCAGCGGACGCAGCGCCAGCAGCAGCGCCCCATGCACCCTGTGGCGCGGCCCAACTGACGGACCTGTTGGAGGATGCCGGGGCACTGCTGCTGGAGACGGGCTTCCTCTGGCCCCATACAGCCGTGGCCCGTATGGCTAAGCTGGAAGGGATCTTACGCCGCGCTGAACCCAGTCCAGCGGAACTGGCTCTTCTGCGCGGCATGGTGCGCCAACTGCGCTGGGCAGCGCGCCATGGGCCCAAGACCACCCCACAGCCGCAGCCCTGACCCGCAGTGCCGACACCCAGATCTTCCCCACCGCGGCACGACGCAAGGAGACAACAGCAGAGGCGCCCAGCGTCCTGGCCAGGCGCCGTGCGCCTGCTCCTGCGGCTCGTGGTGACGGGCGTCGGTGTGGCCATCCTCACGGGGACCGTTCTGCACCGTTATCGCCCGCCCATGGCAGAGAAGGCCACCGGGATGGTGGATGGATCGGCGTCAGCAGCGTCCAGCGCCGGCAATCACAGCCCCGAAGTCCGGTTGGTGGGCTGGATCACCACCACCCTGGGGGCCGGCGCCAGGCTCCGTGGCCTGGAAGCGCGTTTCCAGGAGCTGGCCGCGTCCCAGCCGGACCTGTTGGCGGGGGCCTACGTGGCGGTTCTGGAGGACGGCCGGCACGCCGGCTTGAACCCTGATCGCCCCATGGCCGCCGCCAGCGCCATTAAAACCCCCATCCTTCTGCTCACCCTGCTGGCCAGAAGCCAGGGGGATCTCCGCTGGGATGAAACCCTGCAACTGCAACCCCACCTGGTGGGGGGCGGTTCCGGCTGGATGGGCTTCGACCCGCCCGGCAGCAGCTTCCCCCTCTATATGGTCGCACGGGAGATGATCACCGTGAGCGACAACACCGCCACCAACCTGCTGATCGAACGGCTCGGCGGCATGGAGGCGGTGAACCGGCGGTTTCTTGCCCTGCGGCTCCATGGCACACGGGTCAACAACTGGTTGCCGGATTTGGACGGCACCAACACCACCACCACCAGGGACCTGGCGCTGACATTGGCCATGGCGGAAAACAGTCAACTGCTCAGCCGGCAGGATCGGGACCGTTTCCGGGCCATCCACGGCAGCTCGCGCCCCAACAGCTTGTTGCCACTGGGCTTTCTTCAAGGGCTTGCGGGTCAGGGGGCGGCCGCCAACGTGGATCAGGCATTGATTGACCGCGGGGTGCGCATCCTCAACAAAACCGGCGATATCGGCACGGCCTATGCGGATGCCGGCATGATTGAACTGCCCGATGGTCGCCGTGCCGTGGCCGCGTTTCTGGTGGAGGGGACAGAGACAACCCCCTATAACAGCCCCCGGATGAGGAGGCTGATTCAGAACATGGCGGCAGCCACCGCCAAGGCGCTGAGACAGGCCCCCTCGTCAGAGACGCTGGCCGCCCAATCCACCAATCCCCCCTGACCCATGGGCTGGCGTCCTTTGCAGGCCATGGCGGCCCATGGCCTCTGCAGTGCAATGGCGGTGCTGGCCATGGCAGCCGCCCCCACCGCCATGGGGCAGGAGCAGGCACAGAGCACCCAGCGGTTCCAGACCCTGCGCCCTCTCCCCGGCCAGTTGGATCAAACTCCGGTCTTCAACGACAACAACCCGGAATCCATCAAGGCCAGCGGCATCCTGCTCTCCACCTTTGCTCCCGTCGGTCGAGCCCATCCGGAGGCCCATCTGGATCAGCGGTTCGTGGGCAACTTCACGGTGTTCAGCCACCACGTCTATGCCCGCCCCGCCCACGGCGCCACCACGGCCTGGCTGGCGCTGCTGGCGGGCAATGCCGCAGACCAGCCCGTCACCATCACGGTGCAGCAGGCCGCCACGGCCCTGAGCCAACCCGATGCCCCGTTTTTGCCGCTGCCCAGCTTCCTGGAAGAAAACCTGGCCGCCGCGGACGAGGACCATGGGGACACTGTGGCCAACTCCTTCCGTGCGCCCCTGTCCACGGCGGCGGCGGCACGGCTGGACCAGGCGCCTTTGCGCCGTGGCCTGGGGGCGCGCGGGGCCATCTACGCTGGCCCTGGCTCCCGGGTGGCTGGCGCCCTGGTGCGGGGGGATAGCACCCCCGGCTTGCCCGCAAGCTGGCGCCTGCCGCCCCACAGCACCCAGACACTGCTGCTGTTGCCCATTCCCACCAGTTACCTGGATCCCCCTGTGAACGGTCGCACCACCCAACTGCGGCTCCACAGTTCCGGCCCTGTCTCCCTGGCCATGGTGGCGGCGCTCCAGGATGGACCACCCCGTCTCTCCACTCTGCTGGGGCTGCTGGATGGTCCCCTCAGTCCCAAGGGGCACCAGCCCACACCCCCCGGCCATGCCGGTGGCATTGTCTATTCCCGGGTCAGCGGGGTGCAGCGGGGCGCCCGTTGGCTGGCCCGCTTGACGGATCCAGGCAGCGATGCGCTCTCGGTGGGCTCGGTTCCCGTGGGCTGGCCCGTCAGCGCCCTGGTGGGGGGCACCATGGCCACAGGACAGGTGCAGACTGCCCCCCTGGTGGCGTTTTACCCCGGCACCGCCTGGGCGGCCCACGGCAACTACGGGGTTGAGTACCACCTCACCCTGCCCCTGTTGAACGACACCCCGGAACCGGTAACCCTGCAACTGGCCCTGGAGAGCCCCCAGGAGCGGGAGCCCCCAGGCGGTGTGGTGTCCCTGGCGGCGGCCTCCCCCAATGCGCCGGTGCGGTTCCGCGGTCCGGTGGCGGTGCAGGGGCTGGACGGCTCTCCAGGAGAACGGGTGTTCCATCTGGTGCAGCGCCGTGGTCAACCGGGGCCGTTGCTGGGCGCCATCACCCTGGCTCCAGGGGAGGATCGCACCGTGGTGGTGCGGCTCGTCTATCCCGCCGACGCCACCCCACCCCAAGTGCTCAGCCTTCTGAGCGCCCATACCCTGGCTCCGGATCCCCACGCCGGCGACCCGCGCCGTATAGATGTGGACGCCTTGATTGCGCCTCTGCTGGAGGGGTCTTGAGGGCCTTTGGTCCTCAAGGTGGAGCGGTTCCCTTGCCGCCATGGACGGACGGCTCTGCGCACCACTGAAGGCGTAGCAGGTCCAGCGACTCCATGGTGTCCTCAGGCAGCCCCAGCAGGTGGATCAATACGGCCCGGTCGAGTGCCTGGCGAACGTCGTCTCTCCAGGCCTCGTTCGCCGGCAGCAGTTCCTGACCCCTGAAGGCGTCGAATATGGTCCTGGCCCGTTCCAGTTGCCCGCCTGAGAGACGCCGTGTATCGAGAACCGGCAGGGCCGGAAGCCTTGAAATCGTGAGTGCTGCCCGCCCTTGGTGCTGACGGGATCCAATCCACCAGAAGGCCATAAGCCCCAGCGTCGTGTTGGCCCACAGGACGAGGGGGATTTCCCAGGGTTCTTCCTGGCAAAGGAAGTTCGGCCATGCCCGACCGCCTATCGACGGCTCCGGCGTCATGCAGGCGGCAAGCGGCTGGGAGTTGATGCGGAAGTCGAGGGTGAAATGTAGCCGTGACGACGTATTCCGCCAGGCTGCAACTGCCTGTTGCCTGTTCCCGGGCCTGACTTCGGCCACACTGTCCGGACCAACGATCAATCGGGTTTCCCGCCGGGCCTCGTGCCTCCACAGGGCAGGGTAGGTTGGGATCGTACCGGGGCGAAGCGCCACAATATCGAACGGTCCGCGGGCAACCCCCGCTGTCGTGCCGTTGATATCCCGGTCCAGAAGCCCGCGCCGGCCAAGATCGTCAAGCCGGCAGATTGGGAGAGACAGTGATTCTGAACGACGGGGAAGCTGCAATTCTCCTCGCGCCAGCCCCGCCGCCACTTCCACTGTTTCAGGCGAACGCAAGCCAGCACTTCCCATCTCGGCAAACGTGGCCCGGATGTAGCAGCCCAGCCGCTCTCCCGTTCCCACGGAGACGGGACCGAAACGTTCCCCGGCAGAAGGCAATCGACCCACGGTCCAGGCAATAGCAACGGCCTCAAGAATTGATCGGGGGCGGTGGAAAAGATTAACAAACAGAACATTCCTGTTCGCGTTTTCGTTGTTACTCTTGTTGTTGTCTTTGCGGTTGGCAACAATCAAGACTTCCGCCATTCCAGTATCGGCGGAAAAGGCGCAATCCGTTGTACCCGTTGCCGCAATGCTGATGATGGCAACGTCCCTGTAGTGCTCCTCAAGCATTCGCCGTGCGCTGGCCCAGGAAGCTCCTTGCAGAAAGGAGGCCGGGAGCACCAGCGCCAGCACGCCGCCGTCACTCTTCAGCTTGACATGGGCGATATCCATGAAATTGGATGCAAGACCGGCATTGCCGTGACCCGCCATTCCCGGCCTGCGGATCCGGTTTAGCTTGCGCGACATTGCCTTCTGCTCGTCCTCCTTTGTAGCGAAGCCGGCAAAAGAAGGGACGGGAACATTGGCCACCTCGTGATTTGTCGGCCTGGTAAAGGGGGGATTCATGATGACAAGATCAAATCCGCCGTGGGGAATATCGATGCGTTGGTCATTGCCGCTGCCGCTGCCCCTCAGTCTTTTCTGCCCTGTGCCAAAGAGAGGTATGGTGGTTTCCTCTCCGATCAGATCAAGAGCCCCCAAGGCCGTAGGGTGGCCGGTATCGGTGGGCTGTTTTCCATAGGGCAGCGTAATAATCGAGGTATTGGCAAACGGCACTGTGGGATGGGCGCTGGACAGCACCGAGGCCGTAAGGTGAGTGGCCGCGGGCATGATGTCGGAGCCCACAAGCACCGCCTCCATCATGGCGGCATGGATCTCTCTATCGTCCCCGGAATGACGTCTGTAACGGGAGAGAACAGCCTGATAGGTTGCATTTAGTAGTGCCCCCGTGCCACAGGCAAAGTCGGCAATTCGTAGCGCCTTCACTGCCTCTTTATCCGACCAGTTGGTGTCGAGGCGGGCGACGGCCAGTTCCGCAAGCAACGCAGCAGAGCTGGGCAGTGTGTAGAATGTGGCCAGGAACTTTCGATCAGAGATAAGACGTTGGAACATACGTCCGCTCAGATCGTGTTGGCTTGTCGTGCCAAGGGCTACCAATTCCGAAGACACTGTCGACAGCCGGCTAAGAATATGATACGCTATGCGATCAGGAATAGGTGTAAGCAGAATGATTGCGATTTTGAAAATCGGCCAGTAATTGACCTTGTTAAGGATACTGTACCAGTGATTCAAAAGGTTAGCTTTGGGGAGTCCTCCGGTTTCGCCGCGCAGGTCGTCGGGTATCTTTATAATGAAGGATTGATCTCCATTGCCAGTGCCGGCAATTGCCGCCTGGAAAATCATCGCGTTCGCGATGATGGCCATGGCCATTCTTGTCGTTTGAATTCCATCCTGCTGATGCAATTCATTTGCAATTCTCTCGAGTTGCGCAGGTATGTCAGCGCAGTGGTCACGCAATAGATTGGCAGTCTGAGAGATTACGATCTCCAGGATCCCAAGACCCTCGGCAATCCGGTCTTCCGACAACGCCGTCAACTCAATGCAGGCGGCCAGATCATCGATTCCGCCCTGAATCCAACCGCGTTCCGGCCAGCGGGTCGGATTTTGGTGTTCCCCGGAAAATACACAGAACTCAAGCAGAGAGGCAATGATCGATTGTTCCAGGTCCTGCTGGTTCACTGCCGCCAGACTGTCGGGTATGCGGAGGGCAATGGACTGCTCAATGCGCCGTCCACTACCTTGCAGCGTCTTGCCCAACCGCGCCCGGGCATCCTCTTCCACTGTGTGCGCCGGACTGTATTCGGTTTCTACAGCCACCGGAAGGCCGCCAGGGTGGCGGATCATGATGTCCGGTTTGAGCCCGGCGCCTTCCCGCAATACGCCTGTCTGCTCGATCCCGATGCGGTCGTGCCAGCGCGGATGCTTCCTCCTTATGATGCCACCCAACGCGACGTTGAAGGCCGGTTCGGAAACTCTCGGCTTCATGCGCGTCCTCCTATGGACATGGCTTCAAGCGAGTCGGTTGACCAGTGTACACAATCCTTATTCATGAAGGAGGCGGACGGCTCCCTCTTGCTGTTGCCCATTCCCACCAGCCACCTGTATCCCTCTGCGGGTGTTCCATCTGGTGCAGCACCGTGGTCAACCGGGGCCATTGCTGAGCGCCCGCGCCCTGGCTCCGGATCCCCGCGCCGTATAGACGTGGACGCCTTGATTGCGCCTCTCCTTAGCGGATCCGCACCCAGCGCAAGCCCGGCAAGGAGCGTACGGCCCCGTCCAGTTGCAGTTGAAACAACTGGGTCAGCAGCAGACCTTGATCCTCCGCCCCCACCTGCTCCTGAAGCTCTTCCAGGGTGCGGGGTTGCCCCAGTTGTTCCAGCAGAAGCCGGGCCATGCCGGAGGTGGACGCAGCCTGCCGGTCGGTGACGGTCCCCTTCTGCCGGGACAACAAGGGGCCAGGGCCGAGATCGGAGGAAAGATCATCGCCATGGAGCAGCACGGCGGCGCCCTGTTGAAGCAGTTGGTTGCTGCCTTCAGCGCTGCTGCGCCCGGCATCCGCCGGCACTGCCCAGAGGGGCACCCCCGCCTCCTGCGCCCGGCGGGCGGCGATCAGCGCTCCACTGCGGCGGGGACACTCCACCACCACCAGAGCCTGCACAAGACTCACCAACAGCCGGTTACGGGCGGCAAAGTGCCCCCGCCGCACCGGCTCGCCAGGGGGTTGCTCACTGAACAGCAGGCCGGCCACCCCCACCTGTTGCTGCAAGCTCCGGTTGTCCTGGGGGTAGGCCCGCTGCAGATGGGTGCCCAATACCCCCACCGGCCGGCCACGGCCGGCCAGGCAGCCGCGGTGGGCGGCGGCATCCACCCCGGCCGCCAGGCCGGAGACCACCGGCCAGCCCGCCTCCGCCAAGTGACGTCCCAGCCGCTCTGCCCAGGCCAGAGCGTGGTCACTGGCGGTGCGGCTACCGACTACGGCCACGGCCTGCCGACGGTTCAAATAGGCCCAGGTGCTCCCCTTCCCCTGCCAGAACAATTGCAGAGGGGGACGGTCCAGTTGCCGCAGCGGCGCAGGAAAGGCGGGATCACTGGGCGCCAGCCAACGGCGTGGCGGCTGGGGTGGGGGGGTGTCCAGCGCTGCCGTCAGGGCTTGCACCTGGGTTTTGTTGAGGCTGCCCCGCTGTTGCAACACCGGCAGAGGCACCTGCCCGGCCGCTTCCAGGCTGCCAAAGACCGCCTCCAGGCGCCGCAGGGTGGCCACGCCGAAGCCGTCCATGCTGGCCCACCGGTACCAGGCCAGACGGCGAGAGCGTAGATTCATGCAGTCCCCACAAGGCTGGGCTCAGTCATCCCCCGGTTCACGCTGTTGAAGCGGGAAATACCATTGCAACCAGGATGCAAACGGGATGAGCCGGCCACCGGCTGCTGGATAATCATGGTCTTGCTTTCGGTCTTGTCCAATGTTTCGGAACATTCTTGTAGCGGACTCCGGCAAAGGTCACGTGGAGACCATGGTCGGCATGATGCAGAGGGTGCCCAGCTTCGCGGGGGCGCGCTTTACCCTGCTCCACGTGCTGGATGTGCAGGGCAAAAATTCCCTGACGGACGGGATGGAAGCGGGCGCCCGACTTCTGGCCCAGGCTGTTGGCGCCATGAAACTGGATCCTGCTACGGTCACCACCGTCCTTCGTCAAGGGGACATCAAGCAGACGGTGCTGGCGGTGGCGGATGAAATCAACGCAGACCTGATGGTGATGGGCTCACGGGGGGTGGGGCGGTTACAGTCCATCCTGGTGAACAGCGCCAGCCAGTACGTGTTTCAGTTGTCCAATCGGCCCATGCTGCTGGTGCGGGATGATCTCTATGTGCGCCATCCCAACCGCCTCCTGGTGGCGGTGGACGGCACAACCATGAGTGACAGCGCCCTGAACCTGGCCTGTGATCTGGCCCGCGGGGTGGACAGCATGACTGTGCGGGTGGTCCATGTGAGCAGCCAGCGGGGCGGCAGTCAGGTGGCGGAACGCATCCTTGACAAGGCCCGTCTGAGTGCGCGGCGGCTGGGGGTGGATGTGGAGATCGAGGAGCGCAACGGCAATCCGGCCCAGGAGATCTGTGCTGCCGTTGAGGACAGCAACAGCGACCTGCTGGTTCTGGCCTCGCCGGATCGGCGCCCCACCGTGGCCCGCAACCTGGTGGACCTGGACAAGCTGCTGGGCTCATCCGTCAGCGATTACGTCCGCGTCAAGGCGCCATGTCCCGTTCTGCTGGTGCGGTAGGGACCATGTGTTGAGGGCCACCATGGACCACCATTGTTGCTGATGGCACGCCTGCGGTCAGCCGCACCTCTGCCCTCTCCTGCTCGGCAACGACCAACTCCGAATTGCTGCCGCTGGCATGGAAGGCGAGGGCGGCCGGGCTCATGCTCACATCCCCGTTGTCCGAGGCGATGGCGACGGTCACCGTACCCGTCGGCGCGCTGGCCAGATGGACGGTGTAGCTCCCCTTCTCCCCCTCGGCCACGGTCAGCGCGGGGGGCGACAACACCAGGCCGGCCGCATGATGATCTCGTCGTTCCGGCGGCACTGTTGTCGGTGTAGCGCAGGGTGATGTTCGGGGGCAGTGCGGGCGACAGGTTGACCGTCACGTTCGGCGTACCGGCGCTTCCCGCCGCAGTGGACGCGGCGCCGGCAAACGTTGCCACCAGCTCATGGGCTGGGCTGAACTCCACTCCCTGACCAGGGTTCAGGACGATGCCAAGCTGCTTCGCGCTGATTGGCCTCCCATCATATCCTGGCCCGGTTCCCGGTTCAGGTGGCTGTACACTGCCCAGATGCAATGCCATAGCCTTGAAGTTGATGTTAATGGTAGGACGTGCTTAAACGACTGGAACAGATTTCCGCCATCGTTGTGGCTGTGGGTCTGGCCATGGTGAGTTACTGGTTGTTTTTCAGCTGGGCCGGAGGCGGAGGCGCTCAAAACCGCCACCGCCCCAACGCTCAGGCAGCCCGCCACGCACCATTGAGGGGCCCGGCAGTTGATCCGGCCCTGGACGGACAGCGCCCCGATGCCCGGACCTGATTGCCCGAGCCTTGAGCATTAAAGGCCCCCACGGGCTTTGTCCAGCCAGCGGCGGCTACCGGGATCCTCCAATTCGACCACAAAGCGGCGCACGTCGTCTGCCGAGACAGAGAGTCCCCGCTCAGCAGCCAGGGCCACCAGGCGTTTTACTGTGCCGCCGGGGTCGTTCAGCGCCTGACGGTAGAGGGAGGCCGTGAGCTGCCGATCCTGGCTGATGGCGTCATACAACTGGCGGCTGGGGTCCATGGGGTTGACGGCCAAATGATGGAGAGCCTAGGTTACATCCTACTTCGACACGTGCCGCAATGGATCAACCCAACCCCTCCTTGTCCGGGGTTAAAAGGGTGGTTCAGCCAAGCCGGCAGCGGTTGCAGGTGGAAGGGCTGTGGCACCGGTTTGGAGGCAACGGGGCGCCATGGGTTCTGGAAGAGATTGACTTGCAACTCCAGGAGCGGGAACTGGTGGGTCTCCTTGGCCCATCCGGCTGCGGTAAAACCAGCCTGCTACGACTCATTATTGGATTTGACCGTCCCTGTCGGGGACGGGTTCTGCTGGATGGACAGGAGGTGTCCAGCCCCACATGGCTGCGACCACCGGAGCGGCGCAACATTGGCATGGTGTTTCAAGACGATGCCCTGTTTCCCCATCTCTCCGTTTGGGACAACGCCTGCTTTGGCATGGGACCGGGCCGGGATCGCAGCCGGGCAAGCTGGCTGTTGGAGTTGGTGGGCCTGGCGGGGCTTGAGGAGCGCTATCCCCATGAACTGTCCGGCGGCCAGCGGCAGCGCCTGGCCCTGGCCCGCGCCCTGGCGCCCGCCCCCTCCCTGGTGCTACTGGATGAACCCTTCAGCAATCTGGACGTGGAGGTGCGGCTGCATCTGCGCAGTGAACTCCCCGGTGTGCTGGCCTGCTGTGGCGCCACCGGTTTGATGGTGACCCATGATCCTGAGGAAGCGCTGGCCATCTGTGATCGTGTCGCCGTGCTCAACGGGGGGCACCTGGAGCAGTGTGCCCAGCCGCGGCAACTGGTGGAGGCCCCCACCACGGGGTTTGTGGCCAGCTTTGTGCTGCAAGCCAACCTGTTGCCGGCCCAACGGGTGGATGAGCAGACCGTGAGCACGCCTCTGGGAATGCTGCGCTGTCGATCAAGCGGCACGGCCATTGACCCGATTGCGCCATTGCAGGTGTTGGTGCGACCAGAGCAGTTGCAACTCCAGGCTGATGCCCAAGGTCCGGCCAGCGTCAGTTGTCGGGAATTCCTCGGTCGGACGTGGCTGTACCGCATCCAGTTGGACCACCTTACCCTCAAGCTTCGTCAGCCTCTGAGCAATGCCTTGACCCTGCATCAGCGCTGTGTGGTCGGCATTGATCCAGCCGCCGAATTACTCCTTTACCCCCAGAGGCTCCCCCTGGTCCTGGTCTGAAGACTCCACAGGAAATTGATTGGGGGAATTTCATAGCCCTGTTGAATAACCAGGTCATAAAGACTGTTCCGGGTCAGCTTCGTTATTACTCGCAAACATTTGAGCGTCTGCAAAGAAAAAGAAGCGGACATGAGTTTCACCTTATCTATTTATCTGTAAAATCGGATCACCGCTAAAGGAGATGCCTCTATACTGCTGGACCAACTCTGTGGGATACCATGGTAATCACAAATGCCATCGCCATTATCATCAACTACACCATGGGCATCGAGAAGAGCATTGGCGCCAGCAATATCCTGTATCAAGCAAATGACATTTGCTGTTGAGGCATACTAAGGCATCCTGAATTCGGCAGCCAGCGCCGTGGGCTGCCCAGTACTTCCAACTCCAGTTATGGATAAGGGGGAAAAGTCGCGGCAGCGGGAACCCATCCATCAGCCGGACGTCCAGCAGGCCCCA
>VXWH01000157.1 GCA_009836025.1 Synechococcus sp. SB0668_bin_13
GTGCATCTATCTTCCTCTCTGCCGTCCTCCTGGGGGCCACTCTCACCTTCTGGTTATGAGGCCTGAACCTAGACAATTCGTTCCCGTGCTGCCCAGCACTGCCTACTCATCCCCCTCTGCCTGACAAGAACGGCAGGAGCCTGCACAATGGGGAAGCATGGCCCCATCCCGGTGAACGACGAGACGCCCCAGCCCTTGTCCTGGTCCAGGCTGCTGGAGCAGTTGCTGCTGGGGCAGCCGTTGGAACCGCAGCAGGCCAAGGCGCTGATGGGGGCTTGGCTGCGGGAGGAGTTGACGCCGGTGCAGACGGGGGCGTTTCTGGCGGCACTGCGCTGCAAGGGGCTTCAGGGGACGGAGTTGGCGGCCATGGCCCAGGTGTTGAAAGCGGCGGCGGTATCGCCGGATTTGCCCATGCCCCCGTCACTGCAGGGTGAGGTGCTGGATACCTGCGGCACCGGGGGGGACGGCGCTGGCACGTTCAACATTTCCACAGCCGTGGCGGTGACCGCTGCAGCCTGTGGGGTTCCCGTTGCCAAACACGGCAACAGGAGCGCTTCCGGCAAGGTGGGCTCCGCCGACGTGCTGGAAGCGCTGGGGGTCAACCTCAAGGCCCCGCCAGACATCAGCCTTGAGGCCCTGGAACGGGTGGGGCTCTGTTTTCTCTTTGCCCCGGGATGGCATCCCGCCCTGGCGGGGCTGGCCCCGTTGCGGCGCAGCCTGGGGGTCCGCACCGTGTTTAACTTTCTGGGGCCGTTGGTGAACCCCCTCAAGCCTGCCTACCAGGTGCTGGGGGTTGCGGATGCCAGTCTGTTGAATCCCATGGCTACAGCCCTGGCCCAACTGGGGGTGCGCCGCGCCGTTGTGGTCCATGGCCATGGGGGGCTGGACGAGGCGGATCTGAGCGGACCCAGCGCCCTGGTCCATGTGGTCAGAACGGACTCAGGGCAAGACATTGTGGAGGAGACTGTGGATCCCCTCCGGCTGGGGTTGGAGCCCGCACCCCTCACCGCCCTGGCGGGGGGAGATCTTGCCCATAGCGCCCACCTACTGCGTCGTGTGCTGCAAGGCCGGGGCAGCACGGCCCAGCAGCAGGTGGTGGCCCTCAACACCGGCCTGGCCCTGCTGGCGACCGAGCGTTGCGCCAGCCTGGAAGACGGGGTTGCCCAGGCCCTCGGCGTGCTGGCCAGTGGCGCGCCCTGGCAGACTTTGCAAGCGCTGGTCCAGGCGTTGGACATCCCATGAGGCTGCATCACCCATGAACCATCAACGGGACGCTCTGCTGGTGCTGGCGGATGGCTGGGTGATGGAAGGCTGGGGCTTCGGGGCACGGACCACCGCCATTGGCGAGGTGGTGTTCAACACCGGCATGACCGGCTATCAGGAGGTGATCACGGATCCCAGCTACAAGGGACAGCTCATCACCTTCACCTATCCCGAACTGGGCAATACGGGCATTAACGACCAGGACCATGAGTCGGAGCGGCCCGCCGCCCGGGGGGTGATCTGCCGTGAAGCGGCCCCCATGGCCAGCAACTGGCGCCAGCGCCATACCCTGGCGGACTGGCTGCTCCACCACGGCATGGTGGGAATTCGCGGCCTGGACACCCGGGCGCTGGTGCGCCGCCTACGGGAACAGGGCGCCATGAACGGGGCCATAAGCTGGGATGGCGCCTCCGCGACTGCGCTGCTGCAAGCCGTGCGCGCTGCCCCCAGCATGGAAGGGTTGAATCTGGCCACCACCGTCAGCACGCCTGTGCCGTACCGCTGGCAGCGGCCCCCCGACGCGGTGCTGGACCCCCGTCTTCAGCCCGGCCATGGGGCCAACTACCGGGTGGTGGCCATTGATTTTGGCATCAAGCGGGGCATTCTGCAGCGTCTCGGCAGCCATGGCTGCGCCGTGACCGTGCTGCCCGCCACTGCGGACTATGACCAGGTGATGGCCCATGGGCCGGAAGGGATTTTCCTGTCCAACGGCCCTGGCGACCCCGCTGCAGTGGATGGCGGCATTGCCCTCACCCGCCGTCTGTTGCAGCAGGAGCGGCCTGTTTTCGGGATTTGCCTGGGCTGCCAGATCCTTGCTCTGGCCCTTGGCGCCAAAACCTTCAAGCTCACCTATGGCCACCGTGGCCTCAATCATCCCTGTGGGGTGGCGGGACGGGTGGAGATCACCAGCCAGAACCACGGCTTTGCCATTGACCCCGACACCTTGCCCGACGGGGTTCAGGTCCACAGACTCAACCTGAATGATTGTACAGTAGCTGGCCTGGAATTGCAGGGGCGGCCCATCTTCGGGATCCAGTACCACCCCGAGGCCAGCCCCGGTCCCCATGACGCGGACCACCACTTCGCCCGCTTCACCCAGTTCATGGAGAGGCGTCGCCAACAATCCCAGAGGATTGACCATTCTTCTCCTGAGTGCTGATTCATGACGCCACCTGCCCCGTTTCGTGGTTCCCAAGGACGCCCCAAGGGATGGAAGGGTTCCCCCCGTCAAGGACCTGGAGAACGGCGCCCCCGGCGGGAATCGGACCAGCGTCTGAACGGACACAGCAAGTGGCGCCTGGAGAAACATCCGGAGAAACGGCCAGAGAAAGAGAATTGGTCGCGGGAACGGCCTCGGCGGCGGGGTGGTGATGACGCCATGGTTGGCCATCACGGTGGTCGTTCCCGCTGGGAGCATCGCCCCCGCTGGGATCAGAAGCCGGGTGGCCCGCGTCGCCCCGACCGTGGGGGATGGCGGGAGCAGGAGCGGGAACGGGAACGCCATGGTTCCGCCCCCGGCCAGTCCTTCCCCTTGATGGAGACCACGCCGCCACCTGGAGACCTGGTGTGGGGGCGTCATGCCGCCGAGGCTGTCCTCCACAGTGAGCGCCCTGTTCACCGCGTCTGGTGTACAGGGGAGTTGCGCTTCAGTACCCGCTTTATGGAGGTGTTGCGGGAGGCCAAGGCGTCGGGCGTGGTGGTGGAGGAAGTGAGTTGGGCCCGCCTGGCGCAACTCTGTGGTGGCGCGGTTCACCAGGGCATCGTGCTGCAAACCGCCGCCGCCAGTAGCGTGACCCTCAAAGACCTGCTGGGGCGCTGTGATCAGAGCCGGGAACCACCCCTGCTGGTGGCGGTGGACGGCATCACCGATCCCCATAACCTGGGGGCCATTGCCCGCAGTGCGGAAGCCTTTGGCGGCCATGGTCTGGTGGCGCCCCAGCGCCGCAACGCCGGCCTCACCGGCAGCGTTGCCAAGGTGGCTGCCGGCGCCCTGGAGCATCTGCCCGTGGCTCGGGTGGTGAACCTCAACCGCTCCCTGGAGCAGTTGAAGGACGCGGGCTACACCATTGTGGGCCTGGCTGGAGAAGGGGGGCAGTGCGTCGTCGAGATCCCGGCGGGAGAGCCCCTTGTGGTGGTGGTGGGTTCCGAGGGGACTGGGTTGTCTCACCTCACCCGCCAGTATTGCCATCAGGTTGTCAGGATTCCTCTGCGGGGTCGGACCCCCCACCTCAACGCCGCTGTGGCCTGTGGGGTGGTGCTCTACGAGATTGCACGCCAGCGCTGGTTGGGTGAGCTTCACGGCTCCATGCCCACGCCACCCGCCCCGGAACGCCAGCCCCCCACAACTGAACCCAGCGAACCGGAACCGGCAGCAGCCACAGCGGAGGAGGAGCCCGGTCCTCAGCAGGCCGTGAGCCCCACAGCCGATGGCAGTGGCGATGATAGAACTCTTGAGGAAGGCGCGCTACCACCGGACGAGGGATCATCTGATGAGGCACCACCGGACGAGACAACGTCTGTGGAGGCGCCGGCTTCGGCGCCGGTGACTCCGGCTCCAGTCCCGATGTCTCCGGAGTTGACCTGGTCAAGCAGCGCCATGGACACGGATCGCCGCCTTGCTGCCCACATTTCCCTTTGACGCCATGGGCAGCAGTGGCGAAAAGGCGCCACAATGATCGGTATCTGCTGAACAGTTCATGTTCAAGTGGACCGTTGCTTCTGTGGCCAATGCCCTGGGCCTGGCATGGTGGGCCCGGGTGTGCAGCGAGGATCCACGGCTCGTTTACTGGGTTGGCCCTTTTCTGAGGAGAAGGCAACTGGAGCGCCATCTTCTCCTCTTCCTGCAAGACTTGCAACTGGAAGGGGCGCAAGACCTCACGGCGGAGCGGTGGCGCCGCCGCCGCTCAGAACCACTCACCTATCCCGCCCATGACTGACGACCATGAACAGGCCCATCAGGCCCTGGCGCTGATAGTGTCCCCTGTGTCTCCCTGCCCCTGCCCATGGCCATTGCCGCCCTGCGCCAGCAACTCCTGAACGGTGAATGCTCCGCCCGGGAATTAACGGAAGCCACCCTGCGGCGGCTGACTGCAGTGGAGCCCATCCTCCATGCCTTCACCACGGTCACGGCTGAGCGGGCCTTGGCGGATGCCGACCGGGTAGATGCTGCCCGTGCGGCTGGCCGGACCCTCGGTCCGTTGGCTGGTATTCCCGTTGCCGTGAAGGACAACCTCTGCAGCAAGGGCATTGCCACCACCTGCTCCAGCCGCATGTTGGAGCGTTTTGTTCCCCCCTATGAGGCCACAGCAACGGAGCGGCTCTGGCAACAGGGGGCCGTCCTGGTGGGGAAGACCAACATGGACGAGTTCGCCATGGGCAGTTCCACGGAAACCTCCGCGTTTGGCGCCACGTCCAATCCATGGCAACCAAGCTGTGTACCCGGCGGCAGTTCAGGGGGAAGTGCCGCGGCAGTGGCTGCCGGCGCCTGTGCCGCAGCCCTGGGCTCGGATACGGGCGGCTCCATCCGCCAACCCGCTTCCTTTTGCGGTGTGGTGGGCCTGAAACCCACCTATGGTCGTGTGAGCCGCTGGGGGCTGGTGGCCTTTGCCAGTTCCCTGGATCAGGTGGGTCCTTTAAGCGGTTCCGTGGCGGATGCAGCGGAGATTCTGCAGATCATCGCCGGCCATGATCCCCGGGATGCCACCAGCCTGAAGGCGCCTGTCCCCAACTACCGGGCCAGCCTTCGGAGCCCCGTCAAGGGGTGTCGGGTGGGCATGATTCGGGAATGCTTCGGAGCAGGCGTCTCGCCTGACGTGGTGCAGTCCATACAGGCCGCGGCAGCCCAGTTGGACGCCCTGGGATGCCATGTGGAGGAGGTGAGTTGTCCCCGGTTCAAGGACGGCATCGCCACCTATTACATCATCGCCCCCTCGGAAGCCTCCGCCAACCTGGCCCGTTATGACGGGGTCAAATACGGCCTGCGCACCGAAGGAGCCCAAAGCTGTGGGGACATGACCGCCCGGACCCGGGCCCAGGGGTTTGGCCCGGAAGTGCAGCGGCGCATTTTGATTGGCACCTATGCCCTCTCGGCAGGCTACGTGGATGCCTACTACCACAAGGCACAGCAGGTGCGCACCCTGATCCGCCAGGATTTTGACCGGGCCTTTGCCCGGTTTGATCTGCTGCTGACCCCCACGTCCCCCTGCACCGCCTTTGCCGCTGGTGAGCGGATCGATGATCCACTGGCCATGTACCTGGCCGACTTGATGACCATTCCCATCAACCTGGCGGGTCTGCCGGCCATCAGCCTGCCTTGCGGTCTGGATGAGCATGGTTTGCCGGTGGGGCTCCAGTTGATCGGCAACGTGCTGGAGGAAGCCAGACTCCTTCAGGTGGCCCATGCCTATGAGCAAGCCGCCTCTCCCCTGGCCCACTGCTCGCGGCCCCCTTTGGTCCGGCCTCTGTTGCACTCCACTGCGAACTGACGGTTTTTGTGAGGTTTGCTCAGATAATGCAGCCAGTCCAGTTGAAACGATGCTTGACGCTCTTCCCCTTCCCCTGCCCCTTCTTTTCGGGGGCCTGGCCGTTGCTGCGCTCCTGGTTGGCGTGGTGGTGATCTGGACCCGCGGCCGCGGGTCCGGGAAAAAGGCCTTCGCGGAGTTCGAGTCCGGGGCATCCCCTGAACAGCAGGCGGCAGCGAGCAGCGAGCCCCCGTTCGAGCCTCTACCCCCCGCCCCTCAGGACGCTCCGGAGCCGGTGGTGGCAAACTTTGCCCCGGATCAACTCTCCCTGGGGCTCACCGTTCCCTCCGGCCGGCGCCGCCCCGGCGCCGGCATGAAGCCCTTCAAGGAGATGGCCGGTTCGGTGGTGACCAAGGGCTGAGGCGCCCTGGAAAGAGGCCAGAATGGAAGTCCCTCCCCCTAGCATCCATGGCTGCTGTTGAACGACTGGGTCACGTGGCCATCCGTGTCCAGGATATGGAACGTGCCAAGCGCTTTTACTGCTCCCTTGGCATGGAGCTGGTGTGGGACGCCAAGGATTGGTGCTACCTGGAAACCAGACCGGGGCGAGAGGGCCTGGCCCTGCTGGGACCCGACTACCGCGCCGCGGGACCTCACTTTGCCTTCCATTTCCGGGATCGCGCCGCTGTCAATACCGTCCATGCCCAACTCAAGGCTGCGGGTGTGGCGGTTGGCGCGGTGCATGATCACCGGGATGGCACGGCCTCCTTCTACTTGCGGGATTCGGAGGGCAACTGGCTGGAAATGCTCTACGAGCCCCAGGGGGGCGTTCCCGCCAACGTGGCCCCTGACGTGGGCGCCGCAGTCCCGGTCTGAGTGTAGTGTGACGTGGTGGACCAGAACGCCCTTTGACTTCCTCGCCGCCGTAAACGGCGTGGATTCCTTCTCTCAGGCTGCACATCACTGCACCTCCTCATTCAGGTGGATTCCTGCTTCACTGCCAGATGCGGGCACTCCCGTCAACCTCTCGGCTCCACAGGCGTTTTGCCTCGCCGCCAGCCCGGCGGCGAGGATGTTGCGTGCGGCTGACGATGCTACCAGACCCGCATTCAATCCGCATTGCCCGATCCCAGCGCCTACACGGGGCAAGAGCGTATCTGATAGACACAACAGCTACGGGTGCTACCCAATCCACTGGCAGCAGAAAAATGAACAGACAAGACCTTTTCATTTTTCGATTACCCCTCCAAAATATTTTCTTAGCCGCTAATTTTACATTCTGAATGTAGATCAGTACTGCATCCATAAGCAATCCTAATGAATCAAGAATTGTACAATCTTGGCTGGCAAGTGATAGAGTTGATATACTATGAGGGAGACCTATCTCTCACACCAGCCATCTACCCACTATGACTGTCACCAATCCTTCAAATTTCTCTTCCATGGGTCCTGACAGAACCATTCGCTACTCTCTATCTGGAGCTCGAGAACGAAGAGAAGTTAAAGCTGAAGGCTATTTTTCAGGAAGTCCCTCCGAAGAGCCAGGAAAGAAGAATTGGAAGTTTATTGTTAAGAAAGGTTCAATTTCAATGATATACAGAGAGCTATCCCCGAACAACTCTCCTAATACGTATACGCATAATCAGATTAAGCTAGACCTCCTAAAGGATGACTTTCTTCGTTCAACGGAGGGAGGAAGCGTCCTGGAACTGGTTAAGGATTATGAATTCAACTCCCCTAGGGTCAGGACTCGTAACCAGAAGATGAGAGTGGCCCCCAGGAGGACGGCAG
>VXWH01000100.1 GCA_009836025.1 Synechococcus sp. SB0668_bin_13
CCGGCATCCGGCATCCGGCATCCGGCATCCGGCATCCGGCATCCGGCATCCGGCCAGAGTGTACTAGATAGGCTAGAGAACGTGATCAATTCTGCGGAATTGTTGTGCTTCTTTGCATCTCTTACCCTCCCCCTCCGCCAGCAGGGACGGATCCGTCCACACCCCTGCGGGGCGTCTTGCTTCTCCGCCACCACCCTGGTGACGGCCCAGGCCCAGTTCTCGGCAAGGGCCATGCTCCCCTTGGCCAGGGGGTAGGGCATCCACCAGGAAGCTTTTCCAGTCAAGGCTCTTCACTTTGGGCTTAGGACTTGAGCATTATTGTAGCATCCTCCCTGAGACAGGGCCGTCGCCCCCCTCAACTTGGGGCTTATCCCGGGAATACCATAACCCCACTTCTGGATAAGGGCACCAGGAAAGGTCACGAGGCCAACTGGAGCACCCGCACCTATGACGATCCCCCAACCCAGTGGAGAGGTCAGGCCAGTAGCCTGCGCCGAGAGCCCAAACCGGTAGGCCCGCCATGGATGAACACAGCCGCTTCGCAACCCAGGGCAGCGCACCCCCTGTGGGCATCGTGATGGGCAGTGATTCGGATCTGCCCACCATGGAACCGGCGGCAGCCATGGTCCAGCGGTTCGGGGTGGGCTGCGAGGTGCGGATCCTCTCGGCCCATCGCACGCCACTGGAGATGGTGGACTATGCCCGCACCGCTGCTGAGCGGGGACTGAAGGTGATCATCGCAGGCGCTGGTGGGGCGGCCCATCTGCCGGGGATGGTGGCCTCCCTGACGGTGCTGCCGGTGATTGGCGTGCCGGTGCAGAGCAAGGCCCTCGCAGGGGTGGACTCCCTGTACTCCATCGCCCAGATGCCCGCTGGCGTGCCCGTAGCCACCGTAGCCATTGGCAATGGGGCCAATGCAGGGTTGCTGGCCTTGCAGATCCTGGCCACGGCAGACCCCCGGTTGACCACCCAACTGCGTCAATACCGGGACGGCCTGCAGGCCATGGTGCGGGAGAAGGATGCACGGCTCCACCAGCAGCGCCAGAGCGGCCGGCCGGATCTGGCCGCCACCCTGACCACAGGCCGTTCCCATGGTGCTTGACGCCCTTCCTCCCCAGCCCTTGGCGGGGCGCCGGGTGCTGTTGACCCGTGCGGCCGATGCATCCCCAGCCGCACGGACCCTGTTCAGCGCGGCTGGAGCCCAGGTGGTCGAGTTGCCGGCCCTGGTGATTGGCCCCCCTGACGACTGGGGTCCACTGGATGCCGCGTTGCAGTCCCTGGAGCGCTTCCACTGGCTGATTTTCTCCAGCGCCAATGGTGTGGCGGCGGTGCGCCAACGGCTTGATCACATGCATCTGCGCCTGGTTGAGGGAGCGCCCTGGCCCCGGTTGGCGGCGGTGGGCCGCAAAACAGCCCAGGCCATCCAACGCCTGGGCTGGCCCATGCCCTTTGTTCCCCAAGACTTTGTGGCCGATAGCCTGCTGACATGCTTCCCGGAACCCGTCCGTGGTCGCCGGCTGCTGCTGCCCCGGGTGCAGAGCGGTGGCCGCCCACTCCTGGCAGAGCAGTTCCGCCGCCAGGGGGCCGTGGTGGTGGAGGTGCCGGCGTACGAATCCCGCTGTCCCGCCACCATCCCGGCGGCAGCGGCGGTGGTCCTGGCCCAGGAGCATGTGGACGTGATCACCTTCACCAGCAGCAAAATCGTGCGCAACACCGTCGCCCTGCTGGCGGCTCATCTGGGAGAGCACTGGCGGTCGCATCTTGCGGGGGTAAAGGTGGTGTCCATCGGTCCGGAAACCAGCCGAACCTGTCACAGCCTGTTGGGCCGCGTGGATGCCGAGGCCAGCCCCCATGACATGGAGGGTCTGGCGGCCGCTGCCGGGCGCCTCTTCCAGACCCCGTAGACTCAGGACCCATCCCGAGTTTTGGACGAAAAGCATTGGCGTGGCGCCACCGCTTGTTGCCATTGGAAGGTTGTCCGATTCTCGCGGCGCCCTTGATTCACGACCCAATTCAGGTTCACTGGCCACCGGCTTCCTGAAGCCGCCCCAACTGCTGCCAGAAACCAGGGTAAGACACAGCAGCAGCATCGGCGCCCTGAATCCGGCTGGGCCCCTGGGCATTGAGGGCCGCCAGGGCCAGGCTCATGGCCACCCGGTGGTCGGTTTCACTGCTCAGTTGGGCGCCGCGCAACTTCTGGGGGCCTTCAATCACCAGGCCGTCCTCGGTTTCCTCCACCACAGCCCCCATGGCCCGCAGTTGGCGGGTCATCACCGCCAGCCGGTCCGTCTCCTTGACCCGCAACTCCCTGGCCCCATGGATGCGGCTGACCCCCTCCGCAAAAAGGGCGGCCACCGCCAATGCAGGGATTTCGTCCACCAAGCGGGGCACAAGATCAGGGCCAATGGAGAACGGTCCCAGAGGACCATGGTCAACGGTCAAGTCTCCAACCGGCTCACCTGTGATCTGCTTCCGGTTCTCTACGCGCAACTGGCCCCCCATCGTTTGCAGCACGTCCAGCACCCCTGTACGGGTGGGGTTCAAGCCCACATGGGGAAGACGGATCCGGGAGCCGGGGGTAACGGCGGCCCCCACCAGCCAGAATGCAGCGGAACTGATGTCCCCGGGAACGTGAATCTCCTGGCCCCGTAGGGGTTGGCCTGGGGTGAGCCGCACATGGCGATTGTAATCGCCATTCACCCGCACATCCGCCCCAAACGCCTTCAACATGCGTTCGCTGTGATCCCGTGAGCGGCTGGGCTCAATGACGGATACACTACTGCTGGCCCCCAGCCCCGCCAGTAGAAGGGCTGATTTCACCTGGGCCGAAGCTACGGAGGTGCCAATCACGCCCCCTTGGAGTTGGCAGCCGTTGACGCCCAGGGGAGCGAGGGTGCCGTTGGCCCGCCCGTGAATGCTGGCGCCCATGGTCTGGCAGAGGGGGTGGCCGACCCGGCCCATGGGCCGCTGCCGCAGGGAAGCATCGCCGGTGAGCACAAAATAGCGCCCCTTGCAGCCCGCCAGCAGACCCAGCAGCAGCCGCATGGTGGTGCCGGAGTTGCCACAGTTCAGCACGTCTCCCGGCTCCTGCAGACCATCCAGTCCCACACCCTCCACCACAACGGGCTGACCCCTGCCCCCCAAAGGGCTGATGGCTACCCCCATGGCCCGCAGACAGTCGGCAGTGCTACGGGGGTCTTCCGCCGCCAGCATCCCGTGAATGGTGGTGGCGCCTTGGGCAATGGCGCCAAAGAGAAGGGCTCTGTGGGAAATGGATTTATCGCCAGGAACCGTCACCTCACCCCGCAGGCTCCGGCCCGGTTCAAGGGTGACGCGATTGCCCGCTACCTGGAGGGGAGCGCTCTGCATGGTTGATCTGGACACAACCCCTCCAATGGATCGTCTGGTTGGCCCATGGTGACAACAGAAGCGGGGCCGGGCAAGGGGCATCCCGTCTTGGGACTGCTGCCCGCGCCATTGGACTCAATGACCCAGGCTGCCCAGGGACACAAGTGCTGGCACTTGGTGGCACTGGCCCCTCGCTTCTCGCTACACACCACTTGGCCACTGGCAATAGGCTCAGGCCTCTTGACGCCTGCACTTCAAGTATTGGCAGACAGGACACCGCCCTGAAGGGCGGGGCTTGTATCCCTGCACAGCCCTGGTCATTTCCGCAAAAGCGGGAATGACGCGAAGCCCACCAGCACAAGCGCCTCCTGACCTTATCCATAATTGGGGTTGTTTCTTGCGTTCCCTTGCACCCTCCCTCCCCCAGTGCTAGCCTTGCTGCCAAGATTGCGCGTCAACGCCGGCCTGTGACCCATGGGCACACCCGCCCCCTGGCCTGGCGGTTGGAGCAGTTGGGACGCTTGGAGAAGGCTTTACAGCCGGAAGAGGGCTTCCTGGAGGCGTTGGCCGAAGATCTGCGCAAACCCCCTGTCGAGGCCTATTACGAAATTGCCGGCGTTCGCCAGGAGCTGAAGCTTTTTCAGCGACAGCTTCGTTACTGGTTGCGGCCGGAACGGGTGACGGCGCCCTTGATCATGCAGCCGGCCCAGGCCTGGGTGGTGGCGGACCCCCTGGGTTGTGTCCTGATTATTGGCCCCTGGAACTACCCTCTCATGCTGTTGTTGTCTCCCCTGGTGGCGGCCCTGGGGGCGGGCAACACCGCTGTGCTCAAACCGTCGGAACATGCGCCGCGCACGGGGGAGCTTCTGGCCGCACGGCTCCGCCAGCACATGGATGATGACGTGGTGTCCGTGGCCATGGGGGGACCGGAGACGGCCCAGGCCCTGCTGAGACAGCGATTTGACCACGTGTTTTTTACAGGCGGCAACCGCATTGGTCGGCTGGTGATGGAGCAGGCGGCCAGAACTCTCACACCCGTCACCCTGGAGTTGGGGGGTAAGAACCCCTGTCTGGTGGCGGAGGATGCCAACGCTCCCCTCGCCGCCCGCCGCATTGCCTGGGGACGGTTCCTCAACGCAGGCCAGACCTGCATTGCCCCGGATTACGTGCTGGTGGCCCCTGCGGTGCGGGACGCCTTCCTGACGGCGCTGCAGCAGGCCATCCTGGACTTTTACGGGAAAGATCCCCAACTCAGCCCGGACTTTGGCCGCATCGTCAACGACAACCAGTTCCAGCGGCTGGCGGCGATGCTGCGGGAGCGCTCCGTGCTTTGGGGCGGGCACATGGATCCGGCTGAACGCTACATTGCCCCCACCGTGGCGGCGGTGAAGCATTGGGACGACCCCCTGATGGAGGAGGAGATCTTTGGCCCCATCCTGCCCGTCCTGCCCCTTGCCGGCCTGGAAGAGGCCGTGGACGCCATCAACAGCCGCCCCCAGCCCCTGGCCGTCTATCTATTCAGTGGGCGGCGGACCTGGCGGGACCGTTTGCTGACCGGCACCCGTTCGGGAACCGTTTGTCTGAACGACGTGATTCTCCAGGCCGGGATTCCCCGGTTGCCGTTTGGCGGGGTGGGGGAGAGTGGCATGGGCGCCTATCACGGTCGGGCCGGTTTTCTCCGCTTCAGCCATCAGCGCAGCGTGCTGCAACGACCACAGGCGTTTGACGTTCCCTGGCGCTATCCCCCCTACGGCAACCGCCTGGGCTGGATGAAGCGGCTGCTTCGGTAGACTTGGAAAAGCGTTGATCAATGCGGCTTCTGGACTACTATCGGGTGCTGCAGGTGCCGCGCCATGCGGATCGGGCCACGTTGCGCCAAGCCTTTTTGCGTCTTTGCAAGCAGCACCACCCCGACACCACCACGTTGCCGGCAGCCGTGGCCAGTGAACGGTTTCGCAGGATCAAAACCGCCTACGCCACGTTACAGGACCCGGCGGCCCGGCAGCGGCATGATGCCTGGCTGCGGCAGCATTCCCCCATGACCGTTGCTCCCGTGGGGATTCAGACCGTACAGGAGCATCCCGTCTCCCCCGAACGTCCCCTGTCCGGGGGAGAATGGCTGGCATTGATCATGCTGGCCTGCACGTTGCTCTTCTGTGCCGGTCTGGCCGGCATCCTGGTCCTGCAACAGTCCTGAAGCCCCGTGTCCAGACCACTCCCCAATCCCGACACCCCTCTCTATCACCACGCCCTGCCTGCCCTGGAGGCCTGGCTGGAGCAGATGGGTTGTCAGCGGGACGAAGGCAATATCTGTCTCTGGCATCTGCGGCAACCCTCCTGGAGTGCGGACGTGGAGTTGTCCGTGGAGGACATGAACGTGCGCTGGACCAGCACCGGCAACAGTGGCGGTATCACCCAGCGCAGCTTCCCCTACAGCTTGAGCCGGTCGGACGTGGAGCGGGCCATTATGGTGGGGCCGTAACGGGCGGGCCGTTCCAACGGCTGCCCACAGGCATTGCT
The DNA here is from genome assembly GCA_009836025.1 of Synechococcus sp. SB0668_bin_13. Lineage (GTDB taxonomy): Bacteria > Cyanobacteriota > Cyanobacteriia > PCC-6307 > Cyanobiaceae > Synechococcus_B. The sequence continues at coordinate 5,869 of VXWH01000100.1, forward strand.
GAGACATGACCACAGTCCCCCCATCGTCCCCGCGCTGGTTGCTGCGGGGCGATATTGACGGTTTCCTCGGCCTCGGTCTCGACAGCTTTATCACCATCCTGCTGGCCATCGGGCTCTGCCGGGGCGTGCTGGGGTTCCCCGATGAGCTGATCGCCGGAACCATTCTGCCGGCCGTTGGCGCCAGCGTGCTGGCGGGCAATGCAGCCTATGCCCTGCAGGCGTGGTGGTTGGGTCGCCAGGAAGGGTCCTACCACCGCACCGCCCTGCCCTATGGGGTGAACACCATCAGCCTGCTGGCCTACGTGTTTCTGGTGATGTTGCCGGTGAAAGCAGTGGCCATGGGAGACGGGATGGCCGAGGCGGACGCGGCCCGACTGGCCTGGCAGGCAGGTCTCATGGCCTGCCTGGGCTCAGGGCTGTTGGAACTGGCGGGAGCGTTCCTGGTGGCGCCGTTGCAGCGGTGGCTGCCCCGCTCGGCCCTGCTGGCCAGCCTGGCGGGCATTGCCATGGGCTTTCTTGGCCTGGGCTTTCTGCTGCAGGTCTATGAAAAGCCGGTGCTGGGGTTGGCGGTGCTGGCGGTGGTGCTGATCACCTATTTCGGGCGGGTGCGCCTGCCCCTGCCCGGTGGTCTGTTGGCGGTGTTGCTGGGGTTGGCTCTGGCCTGGTCCATGGGGCTGGTGGATGACGACCCGCTGCGGTGGCAGCAGGCCCGGGACGGCTTCGGCCTGCAACTGCCCCACCTTCAGTTGGGGGCATTGTGGCAGGCCCGGGCGGAGTTGCTGCGCTGGATGGGGGTGATCCTTCCCATGGGCCTCTTCAACGTGCTGGGGTCCATGCAGAACGTTGAGAGCGCCGCTGCCGCCGGTGACGACTACCCGGTGCGCGGTTCCCTGCTCATCAACGGGGCCGGCACCATGGTGGCGGCCGTGCTGGGGTCCTGCTTCCCCACTACGATCTACATCGGCCATCCAAGCTGGAAAGCCCTGGGGGCCCGGTTGGGCTACTCCTGGATCAACGGACTGGCCATTGGCTTGAGTTGTTTCCTGGGGCTCTTTGCCCTCATCAACCTGGCGGTGCCCATCCAGGTGGGCGTGGCCATCATTGTCTATGTGGGCATCGTGATCACGGCCCAGAGTCTCCAGGTGACTCCCAGCAACCATGCTCCCGCCGTGGTGCTGGGGATCATGGTGGGCTTGGCAAGCTGGGGCGCCTTTCTCCTCAAGGCGGGTGTCAAAGCGGGGGCCGGCAGCCAGGGCCAGCCCTTTGTCGATGGGCTGCTGGAGGGGTTGCAGCAGGTGGGTGTGGCCGGCGCCGGGGGCTTGTTTTCCCTGGAGCAAGGGGGCATCATCACCGCCATGTTGCTCACCAGTCTGCTGGTCTACGTGATTGAGCAGCGATTCCTGGCCGCGGCAGGGGTGGCGGCGGTTTCGGCGGTGCTGGCCTGGTTCGGGGTGATTCATGCCTGGCGCTTCACCCCTGGCGATACGGCCCTG
>VXWH01000074.1 GCA_009836025.1 Synechococcus sp. SB0668_bin_13
ACCGCTGCTCAGGCTCACACCCGCTCTGTCGTCATCGGCAATGGTGATGGTGGCGTCACTGATGCTGATCCCGTTGTACTTGCTATCGTCCGAGACGGCACGGTGGCTGATGGTCACGCTCCGGTCGCTGCTCTGCTCCACACTGTCGTCCACTCCCCTCACCGTCACCGCCTGGGGCATGTTCCAGGTGGACGGCGTGAACCTCAAGGTGGACGGACTCACCGTGGCCGCTGCCGGGTCCCCGGATGTCACCGTGATACTTACCTCATCCGTGGGCTGGCTGTCCAGCGCCACCGTGTAGCTATCGCTGTTGCCCGCTCCTGACGCCTCGCTCACCGAGATGGAACCGCTGCTCAGGCTCACGCCCGCTCTGTCGTTGTCCTCCACATCCACGGCAAGGCACGGCCATATACAGGCATGGTGCCAACCTGACGTATAGTGGCCGTCCCCCGACCCCACCGTCGCCGTCACCGTTCCGTCCGGCTCGTCCTCATCATCGTCCACCGTCGGGATGCTTACCGTCACGCTGCCGCTCGTCGGCACCGTCACCGTGCGCCAGCCCAGATCTTCCGCCGCAACGTGGTCGCCGTCCTGGCTCAACTTGAGATCCACCGCCAGCGGCGCAGACGGTGCCGGCACCGCCGACAGCGTGAACTTGACCGCCTTGCCTTCCATGACGCCCCCGCCAGACGAAAGGCTCACATGCGGCGCGGGCTCGTCCACTATTGTCAGCATGTAGGTGCCCAAGCCGCCCACCGTGTAGGCCTCGTCCGGCAGCAGCGTAATGACAGCTATCTCGTCGCCTTCCTCGACACCGTCGTCTGTGACCTTCAACAGAATGTTCATGCCCCCTACGACGTATGAGGGTATCGTAAGGTCTGACCTGTTGAGTAACCCGTTGGCGAGGTTGTAGTCGCTGCCAACCGTCGCTGTGCCCCCATGCTTGACGCGAATCCTCAAGGGCGATTTCAATGGTGTTACTCTTATACCGAAGTTGGTCCAGCCCCCCTCTCGCCTGCTCGTGGACTTCTCAAACCACACCACAGGCTTCGGCTTCGACGAGGGGGGCGCCACGTCGTCGTCGAGCACGGAGACCGTTGCCGAGATGGGCACAGCCACCCCATAGCCATCACCGGCCCGGACGCTTGCGCCGATGACGCCGTTCGGCTCGTCGGTGTTGTCGTTCACCGTGGTCACCTCCAGGGTTGCCGTGCCGCTGGTCCCGACGGTCACCGTGCGCGAACCGGTCTGATCATTGCTCGCGAAGCTGCCGCTGTCGGTCACATTCACGTTCACGGTAATGGCCGCCGAAGGCGCCGGGCTCGCGGTCAGCGCGAAGGTCGCCGTGCCGCCCTCGGTCACCGACGAACCGCCCGCGATGGAGACGGTGAACGGCGGCGGCGGCGGTGGCGGGTCATTGTCGACCACGGTGACCGCCGCCGAGGTGGACGAGCCCAGCACGTACCCAGCGCCAGATTTGACCACCGCGGTGATGGCGCCCTTCGGCTCGTCGGTGCCGTCGTCCACCGTGGTCACCTCCAGGGTTGCCGTGCCGCCGGTCCCGACGGTCACCGTGCGCGAACCGGTCTGACCACTGCCCGCGAAGCTGCCGGTGTCGGTCACATCGAGCTTCACCGTGATGTCCGCCACGGGAGCGGGTGTCGCGGTCAGGGTGAAGGTCGCCGTGTCGCCCTCGGTCACGCCCCCGCCGCCCGCTATGGAGACGACTCTCTCATTGTCGATCACGGTCGCCGTCGCCGAGGATGGACTGCCTATGTGGACCCACTGGAGATCGGAACTTCCGCTGTTTCTCAGTATGACCGAGTATTTGTGCTTGCCACCGCGATCATAGATGTTGTCTTCCGTATCGAAGCGCAGAAATGTCTTCTCGGTGATGCCTGCTTCGAGAGTGATCGATTCATCTACATTGCGTCGCGGGGACCTTAGTGAATACCATATAGTGGTCCCTGTGCTTAGCAGATTGCTGAAGTGCAGCGTGAACGATATCTCCGTGCCCTCCGCCACCGCCTCGTCCCCCGCGCTGCTCGTCACCGTCACGGTCGCCCTCGTGATCACCTTGCCGCCGACAGGAGGCGGGTCGTCATCGTTCACCTGGACCGTGGCCCAGGAGGGCGGGGAGACCGTGTAGCTGCCGGGATAGAGGCCCACGGCAATGAGGCCGTTCGGCTCGTCGGTGCTGTCGTCCACCGTGGTGACCGTGAGGCTGGCCGTGCCGTCCATGCCGATGGTCACAGTGCGTGGTCCATCCTGGCCTTCGGCTATGCAGTTGCAGCCGTCGGTCACATTGACGTTCACCGTGATGTCTGCCGAAGGCGCCGGGCTCGCGGTCAGCGTGAAGCTCGCCGTATCGCCCTCGGTCACAGTCGGGCCGCCCGCGATGCTCACATACGGCACGGTTAACGGAGACTGCGCGGCCGCTGGCACCATGAATCCCGCCAGCAGGGCCATTAGCAGTAGCGCGCCGGGAGGACCCGCCGCTCGGGCGGGGTGGGACAGAGACCCAAAAGTTACCAGAATTGGGGTATTATAAAATAGTACTTCGGGAAACACTGAAAACCACCCTCTGCCGCAGTCCCGGTCTTGTTCTGAAGAAAGGCGCGAACACAAGATCCCCATGACCGTCTGACCGTCTGACCGTCTGAAGTCTAGCAGTAATAACCCCAGTTGTTGCCTGTCAGGGCAACCAGGGATAATCTTGATACTGGGGAGGCCGTTTCTCAAGAAAGGCATGATGGCCCTCATGGGCCTCATCCGTCCGGTAGAAGAGGCTGGTGGTCTGACCAGCCAACTCCTGCAGCCCCACCATGCCATCGGTTTCAGCGTTAAAGCCGGCCTTGAGGCAGCGGATGGCAGTGGGACTCATGGTCATGACACGCCGCGCCCAGTGTACCCCCTCCTGCTCCAGAGTCCTGAGGGGGACCACGCGATTCACCAGCCCCATGTCCAACGCGGCAGCGGCATCATAACGCCGGCAGAGAAACCAGATCTCCCGGGCCTTGCGTTGCCCCACCAAGCGGGCCAGATGGGCTGCACCGAGACCGGCATCAAAGCTGCCCACCTGGGGACCCGTTTGGCCGAAGACGGCGTTCTCGGCCGCCAGGCTCAGGTCACAGAGGGCATGGAGCACCTGGCCACCCCCAATGGCATAGCCAGCCACCAGGGCAATCACCACCTTGGGCAGACTGCGGATCAACCGCTGCAGATCCAGTACGTTGAGCCGGGGCAGCCCTGTCTCATCCACGTACCCCCCATCCCCGCGGACGGACTGATCGCCGCCGGAACAGAAGGCAAAGCCCCCGTCTGCGGCAGGCCCCACACCCGTGAACAGCACAACCCCCAATCGGGGATTATCCCGCACACGGGAGAAGGCGTCAAACAACTCCACCACCGTGCGCGGCCGAAAGGCGTTGCGCTTGGCAGGGCGGTTGATGGCGATTCGGGCAAATCCCTCGCTGCAGAGGTCAAAGCGGATGTCCTCATAAGGATGCCCCATCTGCCAGAGCGCATCACTGCTCCCCGGCAGGACGGGCTCGGGTTGGGAACGGGTGGGAGATTGGTGCGGATTCATTACCGTGGTGAAGGGAGTCCCCAGTCTCCAATGGCGCTGCGTCATGGGCCAGCCACCCAGCCCGCAGCCGTTGCCGTTGCTGGTGGTCCCGCCGGGCATGGGTGGGGCAGTGGAGCAGGGCCATGCCATGGCGGCGGGCCTGCTGGCTGCCGTGCTCCAGTGCCTCCCTCAGTTGATGGGGATGATGCAGGGTTTGGCTGGGAACGCCGTGGGCGGCAGCCAGAGCCGGTTGATCCACACTCTGGGGCATGGTGAAGAGTTCCTCCATGGAAAACCCGCCATTGCGAATGGGCAACTGCTCAAAAATGCCACCCCCCCCGTTGGCGATGAGGACCACCAGCAGGTTGGCGCCACAGGCCTGCAACTGGCGGCGCCACAACCAGCCGTTGCTGTCGTGGAGCAGGGCCAGATCACCGCTCACCAGAACGGTGCGCTGTGCTGCGCTGGAAGCCATGGCCAGGCCCGCTGCCAACGACAGGGTGCCATCAATGCCCGACACCCCACGAAAACAGGTGACGTGGTGGGGGGAGCAGAGTTGGGCGAAGCTTTCCCAGTCCCGAATCGGGGAACTGTTGGCCAGAAGCACGGTGGTGGGAGGCTGTTGATCCAACCAGCGGGAGATGGCCCAGGCCAGCCATGGTTCCGTGACGGGGGATGCTTCCAACTGGTGGTCCAGCCACTGCCGCAGGCGGTGCTGCTGACGTTGCCACCCCCGCTGCAGGGCCATGGCCGCTTCTGAAGGTTGGCCGAGGCTGAGTTGGGCCACCAGGGCCGCCAGGCCGTGTCCTGATCGCCAGTCGATCCGCCCGAGGGGATCCCAGAGCCGTTGATCCTGCTCACAGACCTGCACCTGGAGCGCTGCCGCCTTCTCCAGCCATGCCGACAGCCAGCGGCTGGGGCTGCAGGGACCCAGCCGCAGGATCTGGTTGGGGGTGGGCAGCCTCCAGGGGTCCGTCAGCAGCAGGTCATAACCACTCACCACCGGCAGATCTGCCAGGCCCCGCAAGCCACTGCAGGGATCAGCCAGCACAGGCCAGCCTGTGCGCCCCACCAGTTGTCGCATGTGCTGCCGGTAGGACGCCAGATCGTGGCCCCGATAGGGGCCGGCAACGATGAGTCCCGGTTGATCCCATGCCAGGGGCGGCGGAGAACCGGCGGCCAATGGCGGGGGGATGACCGGGATGGGGCATGGGACCGCATCAGCCTGTTGCGCAAGCCACTGGCGCTGAACAGCCTGCAACTGTGTTCTGCTGGTGTGCAGAGGCTCTACAAAGGCCTGGTTCACGTGGACGGGGCCGGGGGCCTGCACACCACCATGGCGATGGGGACCGCGGGCAGCAGCGAGGGCCTCCTGCACCAACGCCCCGGGGAAGGGGGTGGTTCCCGGCAGGGGCAGTTGCACCATGCGCCGAACACAGGCCAGGAGAAACTCCTCCTGGGGTGCAGTCTGGTTGGCCCCGCAGTGTTTGAGGCGGGGGGGGCGGTCGGCGGTGAGCAGAATCAGGGGCAAGCCACCCAGATCGGCTTCACTGCATGCGGGCAGCAAATGGGCCACGGCGGAGCCGGAGGTGGTGAGCACGGCCACAGGGGCGCCAGTTCCCCGAACCAGGCCCAGGGCCAGGAAGGCGGCAGAGCGCTCGTCAATGCTGGTATGGCGGGTGAGGCCAGGGGTGAGAGTTGCCGCCACCGCCAAGGGGCCTGAGCGGCTCCCTGGACAAATCACCCCATGGGCCACGCCGGCCCCCTGCAACACCTGCCAAAGCTGCAAGGACCAGAGGAGGTTGATGGCAGCCTGATCCATACCGTCATTCTGTTGGTTGTCTTGCCTGCTTCTCAATCGGACTCAGACCACTCCCCCACGGGAGGATCAGGGCGTCACGGATGGCGCCACGGGTGGCAGCGCACCTTGTTGAGCCTGGCCCTGGTGGCGGCGCTCACCATGGCCGTGCGCCAGTGGGTCATGGAACCCCGCTGGATCCCCTCTGGCTCCATGGCGCCCACCCTACAGGTGCGGGACCTTCTGGTGGTGGACAAATTGAGTCCTCGCCTTGGTTGTGATCCCCAGTTGGGGGACGTGGTGGTGTTCCAGCCACCGGATGCCCTGCTGGCCATGGGCTACGACAGGTCCCAGGTGTTGATCAAGCGGGTTGTGGGCCGCTCCGGCGACCGGGTCGCCGTTCATAACGGCCGCCTGGAGCGCAATGGCCAGGCCCTGCGGGAGCCGTGGACGGCCGCACCCATGGCCTACGAGCAATCAGAGGTGACGGTTCCGCCCCACCACCTCTGGGTGCTGGGGGACAACCGCAACAACAGCCTGGACTCCCATGTCTGGGGTCCTCTGCCCCGGAACCGTGTGGCGGGACGCGCCCTCATCCGCTATTGGCCGCCGCGCCGCTGGGGTGGAGTCGCAGGCGCTCCCCGGATCGGGTGCGGTGATCATCACCTTCGCGCCTCACCCTCAGCCGAGGGGATCCTGGACAGCCTGGGTTAGGGTGGAGCAAGTGATGCGGTCTGCCTGGATGTTCAATGTGGAGTTTTTGACGAGTGACACCGAGGCCATCCATGGCAATCCTCTGATTCAGTACTTGCAGCAGCAAAACCCGGAAGTGTTGCAGCGGGTTGCCCACTCCGCCAGTGGAGATATTCAGGACATTATTCGCCACAACGTGCAGGGTTTACTGGGCATGATCCCCGGCGAGCAGTTTGACGTGAAGATCAGCACCAGTCGGGACAACCTGGCAGGCCTCCTGGCCTCCGCCATGATGACCGGCTACTTCCTGCGCCAGATGGAGCAGCGCATGGAACTGGACAAGACCATGTTCATGGGGCTTCCAGAAGACAACAACCCGCTGCCCTGAGGCAACCACCGGCCAAGCCTGGAGGCGGTGGCGGCCTACCATGTCCTCTGTCTGCCTTTGACACAAGCGATCCCATGGCCAACCTTGACCGGGCGCCGAGCCGCACCATGCCCAACCTGCTGCACGTGCTGCCGGCCTTTGCTGATGAGGGGGAGTTGCGCCTCAACGTGATCGTGGAACTCAACGCCGCCACCATCAACAAGTACGAACTCATCACGGAAACGGGGCACTTGAAGCTGGATCGGGTTGGCTTTTCATCACTGGCCTACCCGTTTGCCTACGGCTGCATCCCTGCCACGTGGGACGAGGACGGGGACCCCCTGGACGTGGAGATCGTGGGGGTGACGGAGCCCTTGATTCCGGGATCGGTCTGCGAGGCCCGCATCATCGGCGTCATGAAGTTTGACGACGGGGGCGAAGTGGACGACAAGGTGATAGCCGTGCTGGCTGACGATAAGCGCATGGACCACATCCATAGCCATCAACAGTTGGGGGACCACTGGCGCAAGGAAACTACCTACTACTGGGAGCATTACAAGGATCTGAAAAAACCCGGCACCTGCTCGGTGAACGGGTTCTTTGACGCGGAAGAGGCTTTGAAGGTGATCAAGTCCTGTGGGCAGCGCTACCAGGAGACCATTGCTCCACTGCTGGCGGATTGAGCCTTGAGCTTTGATAACCCGAGTTGTGGACAGGTCTCCCCGGAGAAGAGGCCAGGGAATCCGCTCCACAGGGAACACCTGGGAAACTCCCCTCTGGTCCTGTCCTTTCAAGTATGGCGTGAACAAGCGGATGGACGAATTGCGGGACGACCAGAAGGAGCTACGGAA
>VXWH01000061.1 GCA_009836025.1 Synechococcus sp. SB0668_bin_13
TATGCAGCCCCCTGACCAACACCCATGTGACGAATGCTCATAAGCCCCCATTGAAAACCCCTTCCAAGACTGGCTTTTCAGGTGAGAGGGCATCCCCGTGGGGAAGGATGAATCAGGCACCGCCTGATGTTGGAAGCTCCCTTACCCCCCACCGCAAAGGCTGGACAGCCTCAACAACAGACCACAGTGAGGGTTCCCTTTCCCCCTACTCCTCTCCCCCATCAGGCTTCCCGGAGCCCCAGGCCAGCACAAGGGCAAGGTTCCCGCTTGCTCCCCTTATCCAAAACTGGGGTTATGGACAGGAAAAAAATCGTCCCAGTTGCAGGATGGCAAGACCTGTGGAAAGTCTGTGGAAAACGGGGCGGTTGGCTGTGGAAAGTCTGTGGAAAATTGATGGTCTGTCTTGGGAAGAGCGGGAAAAGCCCTCAAGGCCGGCTGGAATTTCCACAAGCTTTCCACAGGTTTTTCCACAAGAGGTCTTGCGCCAAAGTCTTTGTCAGAGAGAGATGTGGCGGTTTTTCCACAGTTTCCACAGTCCCTGCTACGGCTGTTGGTTGATGATTGATTTCATCTCTCTTCTCTGTCGTGGTGGTGATCACGGGGAAACAGGGAAACGGGAGGATGAAGCCCGTTGCCGTCGGTCCCGCCATCAGGCATTGTGGTGGAATTGCCGGGATCGTTCCCCTAACCTGCTGTCATCCCTGTTTGTCTTTGTCCCCCATGAAGCTGACCTGCTCGCAGGCTGCCCTCAACAGCAACCTTCAGTGCGTCAGCCGTGCTGTGGCCAGCCGCCCTACCCATCCGGTGTTGGCCAACGTGCTGCTCCAGGCTGACGAGGGAATCGGCAAGGTGACCCTCACCGGCTTTGACTTGAGCCTCGGCATCCGGACCACCTTCGCGGCCGCTGTGGAGCAATCCGGCGCCATCACCCTGCCCTCGCGGCTCCTGGGAGACATCGTCTCTCGTCTCGCCGCCGATAGCCCCTTATCACTCCAGTCCCCCACCATTCCCACCTCGGATTCATCTGGTGACGAAGCGGGAACCAGCCTGTCGCTTCAACTGACAGCGCGGACGGGTGCCTATACCGTCAGGGGAATGCCGGCGGAGGACTTCCCGGAGTTGCCCATGGACCAGAGCCACAGGGCTATTCCACTGCCTGCCCAGTCCCTGCGCGACGGCCTGGCGCGCACCCTCTTTGCCGCCAGCTCCGATGAGGCCAAGCAAATCCTGACGGGTGTCCATCTGGTGGTCTCCTCCGACCACCTCGAATTTGCCGCCACCGATGGCCATCGCCTTGCTGTGCTGACCCAGCCCAACGTCAACAACGTGGCCATGGATCACGCCGAGGAGGCCATGGAGGAGGACGAGGAGGCTACCGACACCCTTGCCGCGCCCGAGGAGAACGGCATTGCCCCGGCTGCCGACAGAAGCAGCCTCGCGCAGCGGGAGGAGAGCTTTGCGGTCACGATCCCTGCACGGTCTCTACGGGAGTTGGAGCACCTCCTGGCGGCCCGCAGCGAGGAGACCGTTGACCTTTATCACGGCCAGGGGCAGGTTGTCTTTCTCCGGGCTGATCAAGTGGTCACCAGCCGGACCCTGGATGGGGTGTATCCCAAATACAACCAACTCGTTCCCGAGACGTTCAGCCGCTCGTTTACCGTTGATCGGGTGCTCCTGCTCACTGCTCTGGAGCGGGTGGCGGTCCTGGCGGATCAGCAAAACAGTGTGGTGAAGCTCTCCGTTGCCATGGCCGAGCGGCAATTGCGTGTTTGCGCCGAAGTGCAGGACGTGGGCCGTGGGAATGAGTCGGTTCCCCTCGTTGTGGGAGAGGGTGGCGACATTGACGTGGCCTTTAACGTGCGCTACTTGCTGGACGGCCTCAAGGTGCTCCCTGCGCCAGAGGTGACGTTCCAACTGAATGAGCCCGTCAATCCCGTTGTTCTGCGACCCCAGGGTGGGGATGTGCGGTTCACCTATCTGGTGATGCCTGTCCAGATTCGCACCTGACGACCTCCCGTCCGTCCCCTGCTCACCGCTGCAGGGGTTGGAGATCACGGGTAATGGCGAACTGCCGTTGCAGCACGGAAAGCTTCAGCTCCACCTCTTCCTGCTCACGCCCTGGGGATGAGCCCATGACAATTCCGGCTCCGGCGGTGAGCTTCAGGTGTTGCCCTTGCAGTTGGCCACAACGGATGGCTACCCGTAAATCCGCATCACGACAGAGGTCAACCCAGCCGAGCGGCGCGCCGTAGTACCCCCGTGGAAATCGTTCCAGACTGCGGAGCCAGCCCAGCGCTTCCCGCCGCGGCAACCCGGCCACTGCCGGAGTGGGATGGAGGGCCTCAGCCAGATCCAGCACCCGATGACCATGGGCATTGGCCTGGATGAGGGTGTGCAAATGCACCAGATTCCCATGCCGCGCCAGGCGAGGACAGGGGCGACGCTGGGGGTTGAGTCCTTGGGAGCGCAGAGACTGAACGATGGCATTGACCACCAACTCGTGCTCATGGCGGTTCTTGCCGGACCTGAGCAGTTGCTGCGCTCCGTCCCCACCGACTCCCGCGGTCCCGGCCAGGCCGTCACAGCGTAAGCGACCCGAGCGCAACTCCAGGAGCCGCTCCGGCGATGCCCCCACAACAGCGCTGTTGCCCTGGCGATTGGCGGGGCGCCAGAGAAAACGGCAACTCCCGGGTTGGTGGCGCCGCAAGCTACGGAGCAGGTCAACGGGGTTCAAGGGGTTGCTCAACAGCAGGTCCTGCTGGGCTGCCAGCACCAATTTGCACAACCGGCCCTGGTTGATCAGGTCCAATGCCTGTTTCACACTGCTTTGGAAGGGTTGGTGCCAGGAATCACTGCTGGCCACCAGCCTTGGCAGGCAAAGGAGTGGCGGCGGGGATTGCCTCAGGGCCTGCGCCTGCTCCCAGAGGGCTTCCGCCATGGATCGGGCCGTGACGGTCCCGCCGAGGCTGCGCTGATGCAGGAGCCAGTAGTGGCGGCCCTGGCGCCCCAATTGCCAACGGGGCAGTACGATGGTCACCCCTGGGAGGCCGTCCCCGTCGGTGTGACCGAAAAAGCCGAAGGCCAGCACCAGCCTTGGCCGTTGCACGGCCTGCCCGGTTCCATGGGGACAGATCAGCCGATTCAGGCTTGTCTCGATAAAGCGCTGGGCCAACGCAAACCGTCGCGGTCCGTGCAACTCCAGGCTCTGCTCCACCCCTGTGGCTGCCAACGTCAACCCTGGCCATCCATCCCAGATCCAGGTGAAGTCGTTCCGCTGCGACAACTGGGGCAAGGCCAGCAGAGGATCCAACGGCGCAATGGGTACGCCAAGACAGAGCACCCCCTCCTCGCCCAAACGCTGGGCGCCCTCCTGGGCCATGGCCAGTAGGCTCCGGAAGGACATGGCGGCAAACCGGGGAATGCGGATCAGAAATGAATGGTCACGCCAGATTGTACAATTTATCCATGAACGCCATACACTGAAGCCGGTGAGATCCGAGGATGTGTCAGAGCAACGGCGCCATCTCTGGTGGGCTGCAGTGAAATGGCCCATGTATGCGGTGGCCGTGATGCCAGCCCTTGTTGCCGCTGGCTGGTTGCTGGGCCCCGGCCGCAGCGCATGGCGTTTGCAACCCCAGCAGTTGGTTGTCTTTTTACTGGCCGCCGTGCTGCTGCTGGCTTGGGAAAATCTTTGCAATGATTACTTTGACGCCCAGACCGGAATCGATATCCGCAAGCCCCATTCCGTAATTCAGCTCACGGGCGCCCCGAGCGTGGTGTTTTTTGGCGCCCAGCTTTGTTGCGTGTTGGGTCTTCTGCTCATGGCCCAGGTGGCCATGGCGAGCAGTTGGTGGCTGCTGGTGCTGGTGCTGGCCGCGTGTTGCTGTGGCTATCTCTATCAAGGGCCTCCATTCCGGTTAGGGTATCAGGGCTTGGGTGAGCCCCTCTGCTGGTTGGCCTTTGGCCCTCTGGCCACCGCTGCGGCCCTGGTGGGTCTCGGCGCCCCTGCCCCGGGACTGGAGGGTGGCGGTGGCGGACCACTGAACCTCTCCCTGGCCAGTCAGTTGGGGTGTGGGCCGGCCCTGGCCACAACCCTGGTGTTGTTCTGCTCCCACTTTCACCAGGTGGAGGACGACGTGGCCCATGGCAAGCGTTCACCGGTGCAACGGCTGGGCACGGGCCGGGCTGCCGCCCTTGTGCCCTGCTTTGTGGCCCTTGCCCTGCTGGCGGAGGTGGTTCCCGTTGCCTGGGGGGGGGGATGGCCACCCACGGCCCTGCTGGCAGTGGCCAGCTTTCCGGTGGCTGTCCCCCTGATCCGTCTGCTGGGACGGCACCACCACCAGCCGGAGCGCATCCGTCACAGCAAGTTTCTGGCCCTGCGCTTCCAGATGGTGAACGGTGTGTTGTTTGCCGGTGGATTGGCGCTAGGAGGGTTGTCTGTGGCCAGTTGAGGGATGCCGGATCGTTGGCGCTTGTGCTGGAGGCCCCTCTCCCTGTGGCGCTGGCGACGGGACGGGGAACAACGGCATGATCAGGGGCTGCATGTGGAACTGGAAAATCCCCATGGGCAGCAGGCTGCCGGAGAGATCAGCCCCCTGCCCGAGCGTCGTCGATCCGGGGCCGATCCCCTGCACGGGGGCCACCTCCAGGCGCTGCAGCGCCAGTTGGAGCCTTTGGATTTCACCGCGGGACACCAGCGATTGGACCATTGGCTTCGCCACATGGCCTGTCGGCATCCTTGTACGGCCTTTGCCCTGGGCAGCGCCCTGTGGCGGCTGGATCAACAGCGTCACCGCGATAGCGCGGGACCCCTGCCCGCCGGCGGCGGCAATCCCGCTGCCGGGTCTGCCTGGCCGACGGTGGGGCTCCTGCCGTCCGGCCCCCTGGCGCTGACGGCGTTGGAGCGGGGCCTGGCCCGTGGATGGCGTTGCTGGAAGTGGAAAATCGGCGCCCTCCCCTGGCGCCAGGAGCAACCGCTGCTGGCGGCGTTGTTGTCCAGGCTGGCGTCCGTGGACGGCACACTGCGACTGGATGCCAACGGCCGCCTGAATGCCGCGGAACTCTCCCCCTGGCTGGAGGCCGCCGCGGATCCGCGCATCTGTTGGCTGGAGCAGCCGTTGGCCCCAACGGATCCACTCCTGGAGCGGCTGCTGGGCAGCCCCCCCATCCCCGATGTGCAGTTGGCCCTGGACGAGTCCCTCACCCAGTTGGATCAGGTGGAGGAGTTGCTCCGGGCGCCCCCCGACAACAGACCGCTGCTGGTGATCAAACCCTCCCAGCTTGGGGATCCCCGCAGGGTGGCGAGTCTCCTGCGGGCCTGGCCTGGCCGCTGTGTCATCTCCACTGGTTTTGAAGGGCGCCTTGGGCAGGCTGTGGTCCATGATCTGGCCAAGCTGGCGGCGGCTGGGGGCAGCCCGGCCCCCGGCCTGGGGGCAACGGCCTGACCGGACGGACGGGCGCCATGGCAGGGCAGGAACGCCATCTTCTCGTCTGCGGCCCGGAGCCTGCTGCGGACTGGCAACGCCTGCAAACCCTTCTGGCCTCGGAATCCGTTGTGGGCCTCTGCCGTCCGGAGGAAGAAGCCATGCTGCGGGCGGCCCTGCGGCCCGTCTGGCGCCACCAGGGCCTACGGGCGGAGCGCCTCCATGGGGACACACGCCCCATCCTGTCCACGGGAGCCGGAGCGGCGGTGGTGGTGGGGAGTGGGGGAAGCCAGAGTCGGCGGCGCTGGTGTCTCCAACCCCTGGACCACCTGCAGCGGGCGGCCCGGGCTTTGGTGGGTTGGCCGGCAGGGGTGCATGGCCCTGGGCACAGGACACTCCCTTTGTCCCTGGCCGGCCTCGCCAATCCCCTGCCGCTTCACCATGTCAGTGGCCTGATGCCCCCCCTGCGCAGCCGGGCCCTGGGCATTCCCCACCGCTTCCTGCCGCACCGCCAATGGCGGGAGACGGGACAACGCCCCTTGCTGCGGGGGTGGGGGCTGTTTCTGGTGCCCACCCAGTTGCAGCGGCTCATGGGGGAGGCCGGTGGCGTGGACTGGTTGCAACAACTGGCCTGCTGCTGGGTGGGGGGCGCCGCCTTGGCGCCGGCGCTGCGGCAACAGGCGCGCCGCGCCGGTCTCAATCTCTCCCCCTGCTACGGGAGCACGGAGACCAGCGCCATGGTGACTGCCCTGGATCCCCATCGGTTCCTGGCCGGCGTGGAGGGCTGCGGCCTGCCCCTGTCCCACGTGGCGCTGCGCAGTGCAGCGGCCCAGGGCTCGCCAGGCGTCCTGGAGATCCGCGCCCCTGTGCTGACCCCCGGCTTTCTCGTGGATGGGGAACTGCAGCCCTTGCCCTTGCGGAGCGGTTGGTGGCGCACCGCGGATTGGGTCCGACTGGGGAGACAGGGCCTGCAGGTGTTGGGCCGGATGGATGGGGCCATCAACAGTGGCGGCGAGACGGTGTTTCCCGAAGCGATTGAAGCCGGCCTTGCGGGTCTTGACGGCCTGGAGGCCGTGCTGGTGGTGGGGGTGGAGGATGGCCACTGGGGACAACGGCTGGTGGGTCTGTACCGGGGAACCCTGTCCGTGGCGACGCTGGACAAGACCGCGTCCCGACGTCCGCCGGCGGAGCGTCCAAAGCAATGGATCCATTGCCCCCGGCTTGCCCCCAATGCCCAGGGCAAATGGGAGCGCCGCCGCTGGCAAGCCTGGGTTGAACGGGATTGCCCCGGTCGCGAGCATTGAGGATTGGGGTGGGGTCCCTTCCTGGGGCTTCCCTACCGGCCTTTGCCGGCCGCCTTGGGATCCACCGGGAGGGACGGTCAAGAAGGACGGTGGCCTGATGCGCCCCCTTGGGGGTAGGATAGGTTGATCTTTCCTTTATGGATCCTATGCGCTCCCCTTTCCTGGTTCCCCTCCTGACGGCTTCACTCCTGCTGGCCTCTTGTGGCGGGGGGGGGGCGGTGGAGACGACACTACGACGTCTCAAACCAATACCCCGCAAATACCTAAGGAACCTCTGAATTAGCAACTGTTCCAGGCCGTAGAAGAGCCTAGGGCCT
>VXWH01000172.1 GCA_009836025.1 Synechococcus sp. SB0668_bin_13
CCAGGGATGAAAAAGGACAGACTCCCCTTCACCAAGCAGCCCAGAACGACCAAGTAGAGCCGATCAGGGATCTGCTGAACGCTGGCGCTGATCTTAATGCACGGGACAAGTATGGAAAAACTCCCCTCCACGCGGCGGCGTGGTGGAGTAAGACCCCAGCAGTGGTAAAGGCTCTGCTGAACGCTGGCGCTGATCTCAACGCACGGGACAAGTACGAACGGACTCCCCTCCACGTGGCGGCAGGTGGTAGCAAGACCCCAGCAGTGGTGCAGGCCCTGCTGGATGCTGGCGCTGATCTCAATACACGGGACAAGTATGGACGGACTCCCCTCCACATGGCGGCATGGTGGAGCAAGACCCCAACAGTGGTGCAAGTCCTGCTGGATGCTGGCGCTGATCTCAACGCACGGGATAAAGATGGGAAAACATCCCTTGATCGGGCGAAAGAACACAACCAAACACCTGCTGTAATTCAGGTTCTGCAAGATCAACAACAGCTTCTTGAAAAGCCCCCCAAGGTTGGCCCCGAACTTGATGCCAGGGATGAAAAAGGACAGACTCCCCTTCACCAAGCAGCCCAGAACGACCAAGTAGAGCCGATCAGGGATCTGCTGAACGCTGGCGCTGATCTTAATGCACGGGACAAGTATGGAAAAACACCCCTCCACGCGGCGGCGTGGTGGAGTAAGACCCCATCAGTGGTGCAGGCTCTACTGGATGCTGGCGCCGATCTCAATGCACGGGACAAGTATGAACGGACTCCCCTCCACGTGGCGGCTTTGTTTAGCGAGACCCCAGCAGTGGTGCAGGCCCTGCTGGATGCTGGCGCTGATCTAAACGCACGGGACAAAGATGGAAAAACTCCCCTTGATCAGGCGAAACAACACAACCAAACGCTCACTGTACTTCAGGTTCTGCAGGGTCAACAACAGCGCCGTGCCCCGATTATTTTTGAATTCCTGAAACGGTCTCGCCGGCTGCTGCGGAAAGCCCTACGCTAACCCCGACAACCACAGGCGAGCCCCACCGATGCGAATCCTCCGTCCGATGCGAATCCTCCGTATGTTGAAGCGGGAGGCGAAGGACGCAGGGGGATGGTTGTTTCTTGCCTTGAGTTGGCTGTTGATTGCCTATGGCGGGTTGCTGCTCATCGCTGCCTTTGACGGCCTGGCGTTGCTTTTCGGCTTGAAGGGTGAGGCCTTTCCCATTGTGGAGATGGAGAGCAGTGGCCAGATCTTGTGGCGGCTGCGGAGTGGGAGACTTGAATGGCGGGACAAAACTGAAAAGGACGTGTACCCCCCGGAATTGACGAGATGGCGGATGCCTGACGGCAACTTCAAGTGGTTCCCCAACGGAGTGGTTCCCGTATGCCCCGACGATTGCTAGCCCAAGACGAAGACTGCGCAAGTCTGTGGGTCACCCTCTGATGATCAAGGGGCTGCGCTCCCACCGACCCCCCAGAGGCCCTGCCAGTCCAGCAACACACTGACCACGGATTGATCCCACCTCAAGACCCCCGTTGTTGCGCCTTGGTCAATGGCCGCCTCCCCCATGCCTGCTGCCAGGGTCAGGGCTCATCTGGGCTTGTGTGATGGCAAACCGACGAGCCGGGAAAGGCGTCCGCCACGTCCCCAGCAAGGGAGGAGCATGGTCTCGCGCACGTAACAAGGATGGTGGCTGGCGCAAAAAACGCTCCAATGCTTGGCAGGCTTTAAGAGCGCCACGAGAAATCAACGCTTCCCCGTCCGAACCTGGGGCGCCCTTGGCCGGGTCAAGGCAAGTGTTTCAGGGTGCTGGAGAACGGGTTCAGCCCATGCAGCAGGGGGAGGACCCGGCACTGGCCCCCTTCCCTCAGTTGCTGGATGACCCCGAACAGTTACAGCCCATGACCACGGATGTGACGGCTCACCTGGACGACCTGGTGGGGGCTGTTGATGTGGGCCTGAACGCTCCCCTTGAGACCGATGGTGAAGAAGACGAAGACCGCGCAAGCCTGTGGGTCACCCCTGATGATCAATGGCTGGAGCATGTATGCCCATCCCCTGTTTCTTGGCCAGCAGGATGAGTTCATCAGAGAGGTGGAGCGCCTTCGGGCAAGATCTCGCAAGCAGGGAGATCCGATGGCTATCGCAGAAAAGCGCCAGCAAGCGCCTGGCGGCCATCAACAAGCTCGTACGGGAAGTGATCCCGAGGGATCCCGGCCGTGCCGACTTTCGGCAAGGTTTAACGCTCGGCCCAGAGCACAGGCACTGGCGACGCGCCAAGTTTTTCCAACAGTACAGGCTGTTCTTCCGCTTCCACCAGGACAGAAGAGTGATCGTCCTGGCCTGGGTCAATGACGAGACCACCAAGCGGGCCTATGGCGCAAAATCCCATGCCTATCGCGTCTTTCAGGGCATGTTGAGACGGGGACATCCTCCCAATGACCGGGATACCCCTGTTGCCGAGGCAAAGGGTCTTTGAAACTCGTTGGCCATGGGACCACCTTTCTCCCTTGGAGCGGGTCC
This sequence comes from Synechococcus sp. SB0668_bin_13, assembly GCA_009836025.1. Taxonomy (GTDB): domain Bacteria; phylum Cyanobacteriota; class Cyanobacteriia; order PCC-6307; family Cyanobiaceae; genus Synechococcus_B. Next base: position 2,508 of record VXWH01000172.1, read on the forward strand.
CATGGCCCCTTCTCCAGGGAGACCTTAATCCACAACTCGGGTTGGACAGCCTTCTCACAACAGGAAATACCGCTGCGCCATGGGCAATACCCGGGCAGGTTCACAGGTGAGCAACTCCCCGTCAGCGAACACCTCGTAGGTTTGGGGGTCCACCTGGATGGACGGCGTGGCGGTGTTCAGCTTCATGGCGGCTTTGCCGATGCCCCCACGGGTGTTGCACACGGGCACACAGGGCGTTTGCAAGCCCAGCCGGTGGGGGAGATCCGCATCCACAGCGGCTTGGGAGACGAAGCTGAGACAGCTTGGGGCCACGGCGGCGCCGAAGCCGGCAAACATGGGGCGTCCATGGACAGGCTCCGGGGTGGGGATGGAGGCGTTGGGATCCCCCATCTGGGCCCAGACAATGGCGCCGCCCTTGAGCACGAGTTCAGGCTTTACGGCGAAGAAGCCGGGTTTCCAGAGGCAAAGATCCGCCAGCTTGCCCACCTCCACGGAACCCACCTGGCTGTCGATGCCGTGGGCAATGGCGGGGTTGATGGTCACCTTGGCGATATAGCGGCGGATGCGGTGGTTATCGTTGCGGTCGTTGTCTTCCGGTAAAGCACCCCGCTGCACCTTCATTTTGTGGGCCGTCTGGAAGGTGCGGGTGACCACCTCCCCCACCCGTCCCATGGCCTGGGAATCACTGGCGATGATGCTGAAGGCCCCCAGATCGTGGAGAACGTCCTCGGCGGCAATGGTTTCCCGGCGAATGCGGGATTCGGCAAAGGCCACGTCCTCGGGAATGCCGCGGTCCAGGTGGTGGCAGACCATCAGCATGTCCAGGTGTTCCTCCAGGGTGTTGGCGGTGTAGGGGCGGGTGGGATTGGTGGAGGAGGGCAGCACGTTGGCCTCGCCACAGATGCGGATGATGTCCGGCGCATGCCCCCCCCCGGCGCCCTCCGTGTGAAAGGTGTGAATGGTGCGTCCGGCAATGGCGGCGATGGTGTCTTCCACATGGCCGGCTTCGTTGAGGGTGTCCGTATGGATACACACCTGCACGTCGAAGCGGTCCGCCACCGTCAGGCAGCAGTCAATGGCGGCCGGGGTGGTGCCCCAGTCCTCGTGGAGCTTGAGGCCACAGGCGCCGGCCCGCACCTGTTCCTCCAGGGCCTCCGCCTCGCTGGCGTTCCCCTTCCCGAAAAACCCCAGATTCACGGGCAGCCCCTCGGCCGCTTGCAGCATCCGCGCCAGATGGAAGGAGCCCGGCGTGCAGGTGGTGGCATTGGTGCCGGTGGCGGGTCCGGTGCCGCCCCCCAGCATGGTGGTCACCCCGCTGGCCAGGGCGGTCTCCACCTGCTGGGGACAAATGAAATGGACGTGGCTGTCAACGGCGCCGGCAGTCAGGATCTGCCCCTCACCGGCAATGATCTCCGTGCCCGGACCAATCACCACGTCCACCCCGTCCTGAATATCGGGGTTGCCCGCTTTGCCGATGGCGGCAATCCTGCCGTCCCGCAAGCCCACGTCCGCCTTGACGATGCCCCACCAATCCAGGATCAAGGCATTGGTGACCACCGTGTCCATGGCGCCGTCCCCACGGCTGGCCTGGCTCTGCCCCATGCCATCCCGGATAACCTTGCCCCCGCCGAATTTCACCTCTTCTCCATAGATGCAACGATCCTGCTCCACCTCCAGGATCAATTCCGTATCCGCCAGACGCAATCGGTCCCCTACGGTGGGGCCATAGGTTTCTGCATAGGCGCGGCGATCCAGAGGGTAGGCCATGGTGGGGAAGACAGGTGTGTGGTGAAGGGTATGGCTTGTAGTTAGAGGGGACCGTTGATGCGGCCGTTGAAGCCCGTGACGCGGCGCCGACCCCCCATGGGAACCAGCCGCACCAGCCGCTCGTCACCGGGCTCGAAGCGCATGGCGGTCCCTGCCGGTAGATCCAGGCGCATCCCACGGCAGGATTCGCGATCAAACTCCAGGATGCTGTTCACTTCATAAAAATGGAAGTGAGAGCCCACCTGAATGGGGCGATCCCCCGGGTTGGCCACCAGCACCTCGTGGGTGGGGCGGTCCGCATTGAGCAGGATGACGCCGGGTTCAGGCAGCAGTTCGCCGGGAATCATTGGGGGCATGGCCGTGGTTTGGTGCTTGACGGGTGTGGCGCGGGCTTAGCGGATGGGCTCGTGGAGGGTCACCAGTTTGGTGCCGTCGAGGAAGGTGGCCTCCATCTGCACCTCCTGGATCAACTCCGGTACCCCCTCCATCACCTGGTGCCGCCCCAGCCATGTGGTGCCCTCCTCCATGACCGTGGCCACGGTTTTGCCGTCCCGCGCCGCCTCCAGGATGCAGAAGCTGAGCCATGCCACCGCTTCGGGGTGGTTCAGCCGCAGACCACGCTTGAGACGCCGTTCCGCCAACAGGGCCGCAGTGACGGTGGTCAGCTTGTCTTTCTCCTGGGGGGTCAGATGCATGGTCAGCAGGGGGCAGTGCCGTTTGAAGCCATTGTGCCTCCACTGCCCCCGCCCCCACCTCCCGTCTCGCCAGAGAGGCCCTGCGGACCTGGGCATCCTGTAGCAATGGTGACAGAGGGTGGAGATGCCCCGTTGGCTGGTCAACAAAGTTGGTGGTAAATTTGATGGTAGATTGAGAAAAAGCCGTTTCCCGGAGATGTCCAAAACTTGCAAAGCCACCGTCTCGGCAGAGGAATCTCAAGCTACCCTAGATCAAGGCCCTCTCTGCCAGCAGGCCCAGGGCATCGGCAAACAAGAGCCGGGTGGGACGACATTGAAGGAGGCAATGAATCAACTCAGCCTTTACAGTGGCACACTACGCACAGAATTGAGATCCCGTATTCCGAGCATCGGTAGATCCTTTGCGCTTGACCAGATCCACCTGTTCCCGGAGATCCGCTATATGGGTTCCAAGAGACGACTCCTCCCTTGGATCCATGGCGTTTTAGAAAGTCTGGATTTTGAAACCGCTCTGGATCCGTTCAGCGGCAGTGGAGCGGTCGCATACCTCATGAAGGCAATGGGTCGGCAAACGGTTTCCAGTGACTTTCTCAATTTCTCTGCCACTCTGGGCAAAGCGCTCATCGAGAACAACACGGTGCATCTTGACGGTCCAGCCATACAATCCTTGCTGAGAACCCCAAGGCACGCCCCCAGTTTCATTGAGGACACATTTAAGGGGGTGTTCTATAATCTTGAAGATTTACGCTTCCTTGATCGTATGTCATGGAACATACGTCAACTGGAAACCCCCCACCAGCGTGCTTTGGCCATGGCTGTGCTGATCCGTTCCTGTGCAAAACGACAAGCACGAGGTGTTTTCACAATTTCCGGGAATCTGTCCAGGTATGACGATGGTCGCCGTGATCTCCGTCTTTCAATTAAAGAACACTTTTTCGAGCAAGTTAGAATATTTAATGAAGCCGTCTTTTCCAATGGTCACCACAATAGGACAGAGTGTATAGATGTATTCAAACTCAGCCCGTCCGATGTGGATCTGGTCTACTTAGATCCTCCTTACGTGCCTCGACATGACGACAACTGCTATGTCAAGCGCTATCACTTTCTTGAGGGGCTATCATGCTACTGGCAAGATCTGACTATCGATTATTCCACAAAAGTGCGAAAGATTCCCAAACGCTTTACGCCGTTCAGTTACCGACGACAGGCTGTTGATGCTTTCAGTCGCCTCTTTAGGCATTTTCAGAGCAGTAAAATTGTTCTATCCTACAGCTCAAATGGGTATCCTGATCTTGATCAGCTCACTGATATTCTGGCAAAAACCAAGAGAAACATTCAGGTTTTCAAACGTGACCATACCTACCATTTTGGGAATCATTGCAACGTGAAGCGTACAGCCGTTGAAGAGTATTTGATTGTGGGGCAGTGATGAAAATCGTTACTCAACAGCTTGACGAAATCATGGATAGCCTCTCCGAGCTGGAGGCGGATTAGATGGATGATATCGCCAAAGTGATCATGGCGCGTCTACAGACAATCCCAGTCAAGCCACAGTACCGTGGCGACGATATTAGCGCCTTGATGAACGTAGAAAATAAATTTGACTTTGATGCTGTCAAGCTTTGTGCTGGCTTGTTCCTTGGTCTATCAAAGGACAAATTCGAAAGTGAGTTGAAGAAGCGCCGTGGCCCTGGGGGGACAGGGATTAAGCGCTTTAAGGCCGATCCCCAAGCCTTCCTTGATGTGCTGGAAGACATGGGTCTTTGTGATGCAATGGCCGCTATAATTAACAGAAAACTGGTCTGGAGCGATATTCTTCAGGAACGACTTCGTTTTGGAAGAGGTAGTGCCATTCAAGGACAGCAGAGGGGTAGAGGCTTGGAAGATTTTGCAGAGAGTATTATCCAGAATGGTTGTTGTTGCAACCGGCCTCGTACACCTCGTAGGGCGAGTGAGAAGGGCAGGGTGCTGTTTCCTGG
>VXWH01000047.1 GCA_009836025.1 Synechococcus sp. SB0668_bin_13
GGGGGACAGAGTTTGATGGACGCAGGCGGGGAGAGACTCACGCTCATCCGCCTGTGTTGATAAAGCTCCAGAAACTGGGATCACCAGTCTCAGCGGCAGCGGAGACGGTTGGACTCACCAGAGCGCGATCAAGGAACTCGTTGTGCCGCTCACAGGAGGTTTCGGCAATCAGTTCACAGCCATGACAGGCGGCGCCGTGGGTGGGGCGGATGTCAAAGTGGTGATTGGGATCGTGTTCCGAGCAGAACGGATCATTGCTGCAAAGTTGACCCCGTTCAAAAGCCTTCTCCAGGTAGGTCACAATGCGCTTGCCGGCTTCCACAAGCCCGCCGAGCGTGCCTTCTGATCCAGAGCTGCTCGTAAACAGCAAGATGCCGTATCCAATTGCGCTGTTTGCGTAAATCCGCTCACGGATGGAGCTGGCCCCATAGCCACACTCCAAAGCTATTTCTGTGATCAACAGGTGGCTGAGGCTATGCAGCAGCAAATAGGGTGCGCCTGGGAAAGGGAATTGCTCGGCACTGAGTCCACGGGTTGCGAGCCACTCCCTCTCGAATGCCTCCATGAAGTTCATGGTCCGCATTGTTACAGCGTCACTTCCGGCCCAGGCCCTGATCCTGTGTGGGTCCAGTTCAATAAAAATCCCCTCGCCTTTGTTTTCGCTGGCAGGTACCCAGGTCAAGTTGTTGGCCAACGGAGCTCTGCAATTGCTGCTTGTGGTGTCAATTGGCAATCCACCAAGGCTGCTGGTGCGAGGAGTAAAGCGCGTGAAACCCACCAAGGCCTGCACTTCCCGCAGGCGATGCACCAGCAGAACCCGCTGAATGGCCTTACGATACCAGGTGGGCGCATCTGACGTCTGCCACACATCAGCTTCAAACAGGCTGTCTTCCGAAGAACTGGAGACCCCATCCATTGGGCCAACAAACAGCTTCAACTCCTCGTCTTTTGGCGAAGGAGCTTCCGTGCCTGGTCCACCGCGCTGGGCCTCAATTTCTTGCCACAACAACGCCGGATCAACGCCAGTGAAGGCGCTCTTGAGTCGGGGGTTGAACTTGAGTGCAGCCGGTACGTCAGTCTCTGCCGTGATGCCCTCCAGGTCGTCTTTGAGTTCGCAGACGCGCTTTGCCAGTCTGTTGGCTTCTTCCGGCAGGGAGATCACCGAGAGCGTTTCCGTGAAATAGGCATTGCTGGCCGAACGCACCAGCAAGCGGTTCCTGGTGCGTTTCCCATCAGTGATGCACGTCTCGGAATCAAATCTCCCACGACCCAACCATGGCGTGCGGCTCTGGCAGTTCCCTAGCGAGTTACTCTGAGTAACCAGGGCATCGGCCAGCTTACGGGTCACACCGCTGTCCGACTGCACATAGATCTGGGTAAAGTCATTACCCGTACCGGCCTCAAGCAGGTAGAGGCGCTCAGTGTTCTGGCAGTTGAACTGACGGAAACAAAAATCACGCCAGGGGATGTCACTGAGATGACCATGGGGGCAAGCCGTCACAAAGCGCACCGGCACCAGGGGATATTCGCCTTCATCATCCCGATAGCGGCGCCAGTCCTGGATGCAGCCGTCATTGAAATGCACCAGCGGCCTTGCGCGGCAAGGGATTGAATCGAACGCCAACCGCTCGCTGACTTTCTGGGCAACGGACCATTCAGGAAAACGGAAGGCCTTGATGGAGCCGCTGATGTTCTTGAGCCGGTCAACCTCCTTCGGTGGTGTTTTCAAATCCAAATGGGCTACGCCTGTTGCTTGTCGCACAAGCTGGAGCAGTCGTGGCTCATAGACGATGTCACAGCCTTTATCGCTCCAAAGATCAAGACCTCCAATCAGCAAGGCGTAGTCCGGAAGGTCCACCATTGCCCCTGGTCCATACAATTGGAGCACCTGGCTTTGTCGGGCTTGACCGAGTGGTGGCCGGGCAATTTTGCGGCGGGTGGGTGCAGGCATGGCGTTAGAGGCTGTGGAATTTAGTTGTCAGAGGTGGGCTCTCTGAAGTTCACCATTCGAATCGGAACCGAAGGCTCTACATCGCGAAGGCTCCAGTTGGCGGAGAAATGCTTGTAACCCTCCGCTTGGTAGATGGGGTCGTTGTCGAGTGGGGTATGCAGGAAGCCGGCACCAGCGCCCCTCTCTTCATGGGTCCAATACTGCAACCTGGCTTCCGGCTCCTGAGCAAGCCTCCACCAGGCCTGAAGAAGATTGACCACGTGATCATGCACATCCCTGGATAGGTGTTGAGCGTGGAGGGCATCCGCGGCACCCGTTGCAACACAGCGGTCCTGAAGGGCTTTTGCAATCTGTTCTGTTACGCTTTGCAGCGCCTCTGATGCCATTGCACCGCTTGGGGCTGTAAGCTCCGGCTTGCTGTGGCGCGCCATGGCAACGGCAACCCCAGGAAGGCCACGATCCAATGCCCGGCTGGCGAAGGGTGTGCAACTCGTGGCCTCCACATGGCGGTAGAAGGTCTGATGCCAATAGGGAAATAGTTCGAAGTGGGAGCGATCCCGCGGGCGGTTGGGATTCAGCAGCACCAACACCAGACCAGGTTTGTTCCGGGTTGGCTCAGGGCTCAGTTGTCGGCCAACGCGGCTGGTGGCCTGAATGTACTCTGCGGCGGTCTTGGGCTGATTGAGCACCACCATCAAGCCCAGGCGTGAGATGTCCAGGCCCACTGAGATCATGTTCGTGGCCAAGGCCACGTCAAGGTGATCCTTTTCGAGGTAAGGTTTGGAGAGACGGTCCTTGGTTTTGCTGATGGTAGCTGTGTTGACCCGTGAGGTGAGTTCCTCCGGCTCACAAGGCCTCCTCCGTGCCGCAAAGGGATTGACAAAGTCTTCCATGGCAAGGGCGCGGTTCTTGGCGAAATGCTCCAGTTGACCGCCAAGTTCGTCTTCCAGAATGCTGCGCGTCACGCCCAACTCCTTCAGGCTGGAGAAATAACCCAGGAGCGTCATGTAGGGATCAGCCGGGTTTTCCCTTCCCAGGTTCTTGTGGTTGTTCCATGCCTTTTGTGTAGCCGCCATCAAGCCCAGGTAAGCACGCAGCAGCACACCCTTGAGATTGCGACCTGGAGATGAGAGGCCCACATACAGTCGCGCCTGATCGTCATCGTCAATAGTGTGAGAAAAGAAGTTATCGTTCCGCTCAGGTCCTGGCGGTGGGAATACGCGCACCTGGTTGCGGGCAAACAACGCTTTAATCTGGGCTTCTGCTCTCCTGATCGTGGCGGTGGAAGCAACGATCTTGGGTGGCGGAGTAAGCGCATCCGGCATCATCAGGCGTTCAATCACGGATTCATAAAGACCTGCCAGCGTACCCAGAGGACCACTGATGAGGTGCAACTCGTCCTGGATGATCAATTCGGGCGGCAACAAGCGGCCATGGGGAATTTTCCGGCCCACAGCTTCTTTCTCCGCTGGCCCCCAGAAGCCCGCCATCCCGTTGGGCGTGACCGGCTGGTAGTGGCTGACGTTGCCAAAGATTGACGAGGTTTTACCCAGCCAAGGGAGGGCTGCGAATTTGTCGATGGTGGCGATCAAGAAACAAGGCAGCCGTCGATAGATCTGCTCATCCACAGCCAGCAACGGCAATGGCGTTTCTCGGTGGAATGGGCAGGCGCCCATATGGGAAAACTTGTCTTTGTCCTCGCGTTTTCTCGGCTCGCGGCAGTAGATCTCCAGCCGGTCAGGTTTCTTTGGCTTTTGCGGCAAAAGAAAGAAACCCTCGTGTAGAAGTGGGCGATTACACCAAGGGCAAGTCTCAACCGGAATCGGACCATTGCCTTTGCCAGCTTTCCACCGCTTGAGCCTGATATACGTGGATTGCTCATCGTCCCGGTCCCTTGGTCCACCAAGCTTGTTCGGGGTGGTAGCTTTCCCCACCCACATGCCAATTTCAAACGGCCAGTCACCAAGCTGGTGTGGATGGCCGGCGTCTTTGCGGCGCTGGAGACGTTCAAGCTCAAGGGCGCAGATCAAGGTGGCTGCACGGCCCAACTGATCCAGGGAGAGCAGGCGCAGGGTATAGCGCATCAGCACCGTAACGCCGGCTGAAACAATACCGGGATGCTTGAGCCGCCGATGCACCAACGTGAAAGCAACCAGGCCCAGGTAGGCTTCGGTTTTGCCGCCGCCTGTGGGAAAAAACAGCAGCTCAACGGTCTCCCGATCCAGCTTCCCGTTGGCCGTCTCTGGTGCTGCCAGACCCGGCAAATTCATCAACACAAACGCCAACTGAAAAAATCGCCAACCAGGTGTGCGGCTATTCGGAGCCGTACCGATTTGGTCCGGCGGAACCTTGGCGTCAAACGCCATGCGTTGCCGCTGGGCCTTGGCCATCACCAGATTCATGGTGCGGAAGGCCTCTCGCACCAGGGGATCACCAAGCAGTTGGATGCCGCTGTTGATGCGCTCAGCACAGTACTGGGCATCCTTCCGCAGTCTTTTTGCCGTTTCTTTCTGCTCTTTGTTGACAATTGGGTGCTTCGGTTGCTGAAGAATCCAACCCCGGTAGGCCTGTACCATCGACATCAAGCACTCGCTGATCTGCTCGCTTGCGGCTAATTTTGCGAGGGCTTCCATTTCCATGGGCACGTTGATGTCCGGCGGAGGTTCCGGCAGAGTGCGCCGCACCTGGGCTGTGGGTAGCCATGTGGTGGTAAGGGTGTGGCAGCGATCAGGCTGGTTTGACGTGGTTTCCCCTTCGATCACGGCAACATTGTGCCCGCTGGCAAAGCAGTAATCCCGCCTGTATTGCAACGCAGCAAGCTGTTCATCAGCGTCTTTCTCTGCCAACTGCAAGGCATCACGACGCGGCGGAAAGCCTGTTTCACACTTCAAACTCAACTCAACTTGAAAAGCGGAAACCGGATCACGATGACGAATCCGATTTGTATTTGGCGCCGGACGTCTGTTGAGTAGAAAGAGAGAGACAGACAACTGATCACCAGGGTAGCCCAGTTTCTCTGGTGCGGGCCTGGCGATCCAGCGCAAGCACAGTCCCTCGGGACTTCCCTCAAGTGGAATGTCATCACTGGCGCCTGGTCCGTCAATGGACAGACTGACCTGCTGCCTTTGGGGGCTGCGCACCCACACCCTGCTGTCGTCGTCCCCGCCTGCTGGGGCATAGTCGCCCCAGCAGGCGGTCACCGCCAGCGTAGAACCCTGCTCAAGAATGAAGCTCGGACCCAGCGACGACGGAAACCAACTCCGCCGTGTATTGCCCTGATCAAGGGAGTCGTTGGCATCCTCATCACCCTCCTTCTTCTCAAGGCGATTGGCTGCATCGTTGCTGGGATCTTCTCCAGCAAGATCCAGGAACGAAAGCTGCCCGTTTTCTGAGGTACGCTTAGCTTCCTGCTGGAAGACGTGGGGCACGAGGAAGCCGGTTGTGTACCAAACCGAAGGCGGTTGCGGCAGTTGTTCATGGCGACGGGCGTGGTCGTCCCAACCCGGTCCGATCAGGTCACTGCGCAGAGCAGCCACAAGCTGTTGGCGGATTTGGGCAGAGGTGGCCATGCTTGCAGACTTCTCTGGTTCTACAATGAACGCCTACCATAGACCTTCACGTCCCAGCGCCTTTAGCCTCAATCCGTCTCCACGGATGTCCCGTTGCCATGCTCCACCGTCTGCATCTGAAGAACGTGAGTCCCATGGCCTTGGACCCGGTGGCGCCGCGCCTGAACCTGATCACCGACGATAACGGCCTGGGCAAGAGCTTCCTGCTGGACGTGGCCTGGTATTGTCTCACCCGGCGGTGGCCCCAGGAGGTGAATCCAGGCCTGACCAACGGCGCCATGGCGTTGCCGAGGGATCGCAAACAGACGGCCACGTTGACGTTCACTGTGGACGGGGAGCAGCGGCAGGAGAGTGAATATGCTTGCCGCTTTGATCTGGAGGAGGAGACCTGGCTTGGCAAGGCCGGTCGCCCCGTGAACCCGGGCCTGATGCTTTATTGACGAAGTAGAAACCCATCTCCATCCCTCCTGGCAACGGCGGGTGGTGAGGGCGTTGTTGCAGTGGTGCAGGGACTTCGCAGCCAGACGACTGTGCAGCTTCTTCTGGTGACCCACTCTCCCCTGGTGATGGCATCGGTGGAACCACACTTTGACCCCAATCAGGATCGCTGGTGGGACCTGGACCTGAACCCGGGAACCAGGGGGGTGGAGCTAATCCAGCAGGACTTTACGCGGCTGGGGGATGCCAACAATTGGCTGCGGAGCGAAGCCTTCCACCAGGACGACACCGGCTCTCTGGAGCGGGAGGAGACCCTCAGGGCAGCGCGGAGGGCCATTCGTCAAAGAGAGCGAGGGGAGGCCGTAGATTCGCACGAGGCGCAACGTCTTGAGCAGGAGTTGCAGAAGGTGCTGGGGAGCACGGATCCCTTCTGGAGTCGTTGGCGTTTTGCCGTGCAGCAGGGTGGCCAGCGATCATGATTCCCATATCAATACCACAAGAGCCGGCTTGTTTTGATGCAACAGTGCGGCAAAGAGGACTGGCCTTCTTGCAACAGCAAGGACAGGATCCCCAGCAGGAGCCGCAAAGTAATGGAAAAGCGTCAGCCATTTGTCTATTATGATCTGAAGCTGTTGGAGTAGCTTTAAGCCTTCCTCACATCAGGCATAAAAGGAGAGTTTAACTATTCACGAATTTCTAATGCTTTTTGAAGGCAATCCAAGATAAGATGAGCTTGCTCATAAAATTGTCGAACCTCTCTCAATGTGAGATTAATGTCTTGAGAGTGGGCAGCATTATTTCTATTATTAATAAGACTATCGTAAGCATTAGTAGCGCAGTCGTTTTGATTAATTATATTAATTTCTTTATCAAATTTCTTCTTATAAGAATCTCCAAATCTATTAATTAGACCTTTAATGTCTTTGTATTTAAGATTAAGT
>VXWH01000073.1 GCA_009836025.1 Synechococcus sp. SB0668_bin_13
TTTCACGCACTCCACGTCATACCATCTCTTCCTTACTCTCGTGGGCTCGGACATGCGAATCATACACCGGGGCGCATAGAGGGGAAGAGGGTCTTGCAGGGGCGGATCGCCCAGCTTCACCCGCACCATGGGGCGATTGCCGAGGCTGTCCTCCAGTGTTTTGCCAGGGCCAGGGCTGCCGCAAAGAATCATGCCCCTGGCGGAGAGAAGGGGTTGGAGCAACTGGAGGGGGTCCAGGGGTTGCCGCCGCCACCTCCAGCGCAGCAGGCGGTAGTCCACTTCCGCCCAGCTTACCCAGGGACCACGGGCATGAAGCCACTGCCGCCACGGGTCCGGCATGGGGCCGTGGTCGCCAAGCAACTGCCGCAGGGGAGCCTCTGCCGCGGCGCTGATGGGAACACGGCCCAGGGGATTGGCAGGATGGGCAAACACCTGCCGGTTAAGCTGATCAAAGCAGGAGGCAATGGCCGGAGCCTGGGCGGGGTACACCTGCTGGAGGCGGTTCCAGTCCCGCGGCTCCAGCGTCACCCCCATTGCTCCCTGCAGATCCCTCTCCAGTTGCCCACTGTTCAGAATCACCAGTTGCCGCCCGTGCAGTTGCCCTGCCTGGTAAGCCCGCAGCAACTCAGGGGGCTTCAGCAGCCATAGGGGAATATCCTGTGGGCAGTTATCCCCTTCCCAGAGGGGCGTTGCAATGCCGGCGCGATGCAGACGGGGCAATTCCACAAGCTGGAGGCGCTGCTGCAACTGCTGGCTCACCACCAGGGCAATGGCCTCTCCCGCCAGACAGCAGGGCAGCAGGGCGCTCAACCGCCAACCGGGTTCACTGCCGGGGGCAATGCTGATCAGCGTGATGTCGTGCCGTCGCAGGCTGCGGGCCACCAGCCGGGAGAGGCTCAGATGATGGGCCCAGAGGGGACGGCCATCCTGGCGAAGCAGCCGCTTGAGCTGCTCGTGAACATGGGCCTCCAACATGGGGCAATCGTAATGGCCCACTGGCGCTGGAGGACATGGCGCTGAGCTGTCCGGGGTCTCCTCTGCACACCCTGCGTTCCGGCTTGGCGGGACGGCCGGTGGGCTTGGTGGGGTTGGGGCTGATTGGAGGCTCCATCGGTCTTGACCTCAAAGACCGGGGTGTCCCCACCGTAGCCCTGGCCCATCGTGCCAGGACAGCGGAGCGGGCCCGGCAGCGGGGGCTGGCCGATGTGGTCTCTACGGATCCTGCAGTGCTCGGGGAGGCGGGCCTGGTGGTGCTCTGCCTGCCGCTGGACCGACTTCTTGTGCCCACCCCCCAACTGTTGTCAGCACTGCCCCGGCAGGCCCTCATCAGCGACGTGGGCTCCGTCAAGGGTCCCGTTCTGGCCGCATGGCAAGCAGCCTGGTCAGGCCGCTTCATTGGGGGTCACCCTATGGCCGGAACCACGGCGGCCGGTGTGGATGCGGGTCGGGCCGGTCTTTTCCAGGGCCGACCCTGGGCCTTGACGATGACAGAAACCGCCGCTTCCGCCGATCTCCAGCTTCTGGAAGCCCTCATCAGCGTCCTGGGCGCCCGGGTGATCCACTGCACCGCCCAGGACCATGACCATGCTGTTGCCCTCGTTTCCCATTTGCCGGTGCTGGTGAGCGCGGCATTGCTCCACGCCATGGCAAGGGAGCAGAATCAATCCATCCGCCACCTGGCCGAGAGCCTGGCCAGCAGCGGTTTTGCCGACACCACCCGGGTGGGCGGCGGCAATCCCCGGTTGGGGACCCTGATGGCGTCCCACAACAGGCAGGCCCTGGGGCAAGCACTGGGGCACTACCGGGAAAGCCTGGACACCCTGGAGGGTCTGGTCCGGGAGGAGCGCTGGGATCAACTCTGCGCCGCACTACAGCAGACCCAGGCCCTGCGACAGCAGATCGTTGGCCCCTGATGGGCCGTCCCCGATGAGGGACTTAGCCCAGATACTCCTTGCGCAGGTTGCGGAGTCTCTCAACGAGGGCCTGACGTTTATCCTTTGTGTAAAGGTTGTGATAGCACCACTGGACGGTCACCACCAAGCCCAGGAGTTGTAGCAGTCCTGGTAAAACGGGAATCAGGTGAATGGTTGCCAGAACGCTGTTCACCAACACCAACGCCAGGCTTAACACCAGCAGAATGCCCGCAATCGCGCCGATGCGGCCTGCCTTCTCCCAGTCCACCGTGTCCAGGGAGGCATTGATCTTGCTAATGGCCTCGTCGTAGCGTTTGGAAAAGGTCAAGGCTGGATCGTCCTGAGTGCCCGATGGGCCGATGGATGGTGGTGTAAAGGATTGGGCTTTGGCTTTGGCAGCGTCAATCATGAACCTGACGGCTCAGCCATCTTAACGGTAGTGAAAGGATGGCGAAGATGCCAGTGGCGCTCCAGATCAGTGGGCAATGTCTGGTGGCTCTGGAGCGGAGTCTTGCCGTGGCATGGCCTGAGGAGGGTTGTGCGCTTCTCCTGGGCCGGCGCCAGGCTCGGATCCTGCACTTGCAGGCCGTCTGGCCCTGTCGGAACGTGTGGCGACCCGACTGGCCGGAGACACGTCAGCCCCAGGATTCCCGGAGTTCCCGGGATGAGGCGGGGGACTTGGAGGCTGCCCACAGCCGCTCTGATCGCTTTGTGGTGGATCCCCTCGAACTGATTGCAGCCCAGAAGTACTGTCGCAATCAGGGGGTTCTCCTGTTGGGGGTGGCCCACTCCCATCCCCGGGGAGCCCCGCTGCCTTCCGCCATGGATCAGCGCCACGCCTGGTCCCAAAGCCTGGTGTGGATCTCTGCCATCGCCGGCCCCGACAGACAACTGACAGAGGCGGACCGGGGCGCCTGGTGGGTGGGCAGATCAGGCCGTCTTCAGCCGGTGTGCATTGATATTGTGCAAACCGTCCAAGCGGATTTCGGGAAACCCCACCCCGGAGAGCAGCCATACTACAAACGATGAGTCTTTTGTCTGCTGTTCCCGCCATGTTGCCGCCAGATACGAGCACAGTGACCCTCAGCCAGGATGAAGTCGCCCGCTTTTCCCGCCACCTGATCCTGCCGGAAATTGGCATCGAGGGCCAGAAGCGTCTGCGGGCAGCCAGTGTGTTGTGTGTGGGGACGGGCGGATTGGGTTCCCCTCTGCTGCTTTACCTGGCGGCGGCTGGTGTGGGGCGCATTGGCATTGTGGACTTTGACGTGGTGGACCACAGCAACCTGCAGCGCCAGGTGATCCACGGCACCAGTTGGGTGGGTCAGCCCAAAATTGCCTCTGCCAAGCACCGCATCCAGGAGATCAATCCCCACTGCCACGTGGATCTTTACGACACGGCCCTCACGGCGGAGAACGCCCTCCGGATCATGGAGCCCTATGACCTGGTCTGTGACGGCACCGATAACTTCCCCACCCGCTATCTGGTCAATGATGCCTGTGTGCTCCTGAACAAGCCCAACGTCTATGGCTCCATCTTCCGCTTCGAGGGCCAGGCCACGGTGTTCAACCTTGGGGATGGACCCAACTACCGGGATCTCTATCCGGAACCGCCACCGCCGGGTCTGGTGCCCTCCTGTGCGGAGGGGGGCGTGGTGGGCGTCCTGCCAGGGCTCATCGGTCTGATCCAGGCCACGGAAGCCATCAAGCTGATCACGGGCATTGGCCGCAGTCTGAGCGGGCGGCTGTTGCTGTTCAACTCCCTGGAGATGACGTTCCGGGAACTCAAGCTGCGGCCCAACCCGGAGCGGCCCAGGATCACCGGCCTGATTGACTATCAACAGTTCTGTGGTGTGCCGGGGTCCAGCCCCGGCCAGGAGGAGGCGGGTGCGGTGGACAGCATCACCGTGCAGGAATTGAAAGTGCTGCTGGACCAGGGTGCTGACGACATGGTTCTCCTGGATGTGCGCAGTCCCCAGGAGGCGGAAATTGCCCGCATCCCCGGCGCGGAGTTGGTGCCCCTCAACACCATTGAAAGCGGAGCTGCGGTGGAGACCGTGCAGACCATGGCCGCCGGGCGCCGCCTCTACGTGCATTGCAAGATGGGGGGACGCTCCGCAAAAGCCATTCTGGCCCTGCGCCGCTTTGGCGTGGAGGGGGTAAACGTGGAGGGGGGCATCGATGCCTGGACGGCGGAGATTGATCCCAGCTTGAACCGCTACTGACTCCAAGTTCTTTCCGAATACCCGACTTCTCTGGTCGGGTATTCGAGGGCAGGCCGTGCGCCGTTGCTAGAGTTTCCACCAGCCTTCCAGCCCTCTTGTTGTGACAGTTACACTGACTCAACCCCGGCAGAGTTCTGAAGCCACCTTCACCGGCTTACGGTGCCGTGAATGTGGTCATCCCTACGAGGCGACTGCGCACCATGTCTGTTCCGAGGTATGTTTCGGCCCGTTGGAGGTGGTCTATGACATGGAGCGCATCAAGGCCCGTGTCAGCCGCGCCACCATTGAAGCAGGTCCCCTGTCCATCTGGCGCTACCGCGATTTCCTGCCCATCGACAGTGACCCCATTGATGTGGGCACGGGCTTGACGCCCCTGCTGCAAGCCAACCACCTTGCCCGGCGCCTCGGCCTCAACCATCTCTACATCAAGAACGACGGGGTCAACATGCCGACCCTGTCCTTCAAGGATCGGGTGGTGTCCGTTGCCTTGACCCGGGCCCGCGAGTTGGGCTTCACCACGGTCAGTTGCGCATCCACCGGCAACCTGGCCAACTCCACCGCCGCCATCGCCGCCCATGCCGGCCTGCGCTGCTGTGTATTCATCCCTGCGGACCTGGAAGCCGGGAAGGTGTTGGGCACCCTCGTCTACAACCCCACCCTGATGGCTGTGGAGGGCAACTACGACCAAGTGAACCGTCTCTGCTGCGAGGTGGCCAACTCCCACGGCTGGGGTTTTGTCAACATCAACCTGCGTCCCTACTACTCCGAAGGCTCCAAGACATTGGCCTTTGAAGTGGCCGAGCAGATGGGCTGGCGCCTGCCGGATCACGTGGTGGCCCCCCTGGCCTCCGGATCTCTGTATACCAAGATCTGCAAGGGCTTCCGCGAGTTTGTGGCGGCGGGCCTGGTGGAGGACAAGCCGGTCCGCTTCAGCGGCGCCCAGGCTGAGGGGTGCTCACCCATTGCCCAGGCATTTGCGGCGGGGCGGGATTTCATTGCCCCGGTAAAACCCAGCACCATTGCCAAATCCATTGCCATCGGCAATCCCGCGGATGGTCCCTATGCGCTGGATGTGGCCCGACAAAGCGGCGGCACTATCACTGCCGTGAGCGATGCCGAGATTGTTGCCTCCATCAAGCTGTTGGCGGAAACGGAGGGGATCTTTACAGAGACTGCGGGCGGCACCACCATTGCCGTGCTCAAAAAGCTGGCGGAATCCGGCAGGATCCATCCAGATGAAACCACCGTGGCCTACATCACCGGCAATGGCCTCAAAACAGCGGAGGCCGTGAATGACGTGATCGGCGCGCCGCTCAAGATTGACGCCCGGCTGGATAGCTTCAACCAAGCCTGGGCCAAAGCTTCCGGCCAGCCGCCGGCCGCCGGGACGGCCCCGGCAGTCTGAGGCTGGCCCACCCACGATTCACCACACTGAGGACCCCCATGCCCATTCAAGTTTTGATCCCCACTCCACTGCAACAGTTTACCGCCAATGAAGCAGTTGTCAAGCTGGATGCCGTGGATGTGAACGCATTGATCCAGGCACTTGACGAACGCTTCCCCGGCTTCAAGGCGCGCCTTTGTGACGACTCCGGCAAGCTGCGCCGCTTTCTCAACATCTATGTCAACAGTGAAGATATTCGTTTTCTTGACAATCAGGCCACGTCATTGAAAGAGGGGGATGAGGTATCCATTATCCCTGCCGTGGCTGGTGGTTAGTTCAGTAAACCCTGGTGGAAACCCTCAAAGCCAGTCCCTTGGCCCCATTCCCTTACCTTCGCCGTCATCCCCGCGAAAGCGGGAATGACGAGCCTCCAGCCCTGGAAGAGCTGACCCAATTCAGACTTGTGTTGAACCGTTGCCGTAGTCAAAGTGCTCGTCAGCAAGATACTGCGCTTTGTTGTAGATCTTCAGCCTGCCAGGGGATGCCGGATTCCTGAGCAAGACACCATCGAGAGATGGGCAATGAGTGGGCTGGATGCCGGAGAAACGTCTTGGATACCGTGATTTGATTGCCACCAATGGGCTGGGATCAGCGCCCCGGCACGACAGTGGAAGACCACACTTCTCAGCCGAGCAAGGCTGAGAAGGAAGGAGGCAGTCCGCCGAATTTGAGAAGGAATCCCCGCCCTTCAGGACGGGCAGGAGGTCAACCCGCTGAACTTCTGGTCGGGAAGAAGGTTCAGCCCCCCACCCTGAGCAACTCCACATCAAACACCAGCGTGGCATTGGGTGGAATGACGCCGCCGGCCCCTTGCTGGCCATAACCCAACTCCGGAGGGATCACCAGTTGCCGCTTGCCCCCTTCTTTCATGCCAACCAGGCCTTCATCCCAGCCCTGAATCACCTGGCCGGCTCCCAACCGGAACTGGAAGGGTTGCCCACGGCGACGGCTGCTGTCAAACTCCTTGCCATCCTCCAGACGGCCGTCGTAATGGACAGTCACGTTGGTGTTGGCAAGGGCTTCACGGCCCGTGCCAATCTGCACGTCAATGATTTTCAGGCCTGATGGGGTGATGGTCATGGACGGATTCTGGGACGTGTCTTGAGCTTGGGGATCATCTGCGGCCTGGGCAATGGCCCCTTCCTCCTTGGCGCTGGTATCGCTGGCCATGGAAAACAGGGTGGGGTTGGGATCGTCAGGGTCCAGTTCCCAGCGGGCGCTGGCCGGGACGGCGCCTGGGGACTGGGGACTGGGGAC